>JBDRPM010000155.1:0-8296 GCA_043827005.1 Pseudomonadota bacterium
AAACTCCAAACGAGTATGGTCTTTATGACATGTCTGGCAATGTCTGGGAATGGTGTCAGGACTGGAAGGCGGATTATCCAAGTGGTTCAGTTACAGACCCTGACGGACCTTCTTTTGGCTACATCCGTGTGGGGCGCGGTGGCGGTTGGGGTAGTGGTGCCGGGGTTTGCCGGTCTGCCCATCGTTTCAGCTTTATTTCAGGCCGGCGCAACGTCTATCTTGGTTTCCGCCTTGCCGGACACTGATCTTTTGGCACAAGAGTGGTACCGTCCGACGGCAGCAGATATAGATACAAACGAGCATAAGATATAAATAATCGTAAGGAAAAACAGATGAAACTTTGCCCGGTATGCGGCACCCAGAATCAGGACGCAGCAGCAACGTGTGAAAACCCGGACTGTCAGTATGGTTTTGACTCCTCCATGAACAGCCCGGGGACAAAATTGTTTGAAAAGCAGGTGGTCTCTTTTTCTGACGGCAGTTTTATTGCCGAGCGCTATGAAATTGTCAGGGAACTTGGCCGGGGCGGTATGGGTGTGGTGTATCTGGTCAAGGACAGCAAGCTGCGGGGTCGGGAAGTGGCCCTGAAAATGACCCATCCGGAACTTATCTCTCATGATGAGGCTCGGCAACGGTTTGAGGATGAGGTGATCCTTTGTCTTGATTTGCTTCATCCAAATATTGTCAGAGTCAATAACCTGGATGAGTGGAATAACTGCCTGTATTTTACAATGGAGTATATCCCGGGCAAAAGTCTTCGTCAGGTGATTGATGAAAGAAAAGAAAAGATTTCCCCATTTTTTACCTTGCAGGAGACGATCTTGGTCATCAACCCTGTGCTGGAGGCATTGTTTTATGCCCACCAAACCACTATTCACCGAGACATTAAACCTGAAAATATCCTTATCCAGGGAGATTTTCCTGATATTAAAATAAAAGTCCTTGATTTTGGTATAGCCAAGGTGTTGTCTGCATCCCGGTTTACCCGGACTGCCCAGTCCATGGGCACAGCCTATTTTATGTCCCCTGAACAAATGCAGGGGGCAAAACACGTTGACTTAAGAGCTGATCTTTACTCTGTTGGTATGATTCTTTATGAAATGCTCACAGGTAAAATAGCGGCCGGACGATTCAAACTGCCGGGTGAACTTGTTCAAGGAATTCCTGAACAGGTGGATCTTTTGGTTGAAAAAACATTGTCTCCTGAACCTGATGCCAGGTTTGAAAATGCTCAAAAAATGATAATTGCTTTAAACAATGTAGTTAATAAGCCCTTGACTCGTGATTTAAAAGAAATGGAGTCAAAAGAATCAGAACAGCCAATATCAAATATCGCAGAGCAGGAGCAATCGGTTGGTTATGGCTCTTTCCTTGGAGAAACACATCCTTTGGGTATGAAGTTTGTTTATGTAAAACCTGGTGCTTTCACAATGGGCAGCCCGTCATCTGAGGACCAAAGAGGTCGCGATGAAAAAGTGCATGAAGTTGTTTTGAGTAAAGGGTATTATATGCAGACCACTCAAGTCACACAAGAACAATGGGTATCTGCAATGGGTAATAATCCATCAAAATTTAAAGGTGAAAATAATTTTCCAGTTGAAAATATTTCATGGAAAGAGGTTCAGGAATTTATTAGTTACTTGAACAGTAAGGAGACGGGGGCCACATACAGGTTGCCCACAGAGGCAGAATGGGAGTATGCAGCCCGGGCAGGCGGGTCATATAAATATTCAGGCAGTGATCATATTGATTCTGTTGCTTGGTATGGTTCCAACAGTGAAGAAAGCACACATCCTGTGGGAACAAAACAGCCAAACCGTCTGGGGCTTTATGATATGAGTGGGAATGTCTGGGAATGGTGCCAGGACTGGTTTTGTTATTATCCATCGGGTTCTGTTACCGATCCTAAAGGAGCGGTTTCTGGAATTTATCGGTTGATACGGGGCGGCAGCTGGAACGATCGTTTCAAAGATTGTCGTTCAGCTGCAAGGGATGTGTGTGAACCTGATGGTCGAAGCAATACTTTAGGCTTTCGTCTTGTAGCTCAGTGATTGTTTTTTTACCAATCTTCAAAAAAGGATGTCATGGTCAAAATATAGTGAGATGTTTGGCCACAGAGATGTATTGCGTTGAATGAGTGTAATATTTAAGGTCATTATTGAGTCATTTTATCTTCAATAAGAAAAAATGCAGAAAAATTAATTGGGATCCCGTCTATACTTTTAAGAAGGCAATAATTATTTAAAACAGGTTGTTGGGAGGGATGAAATGACAATATTTGCAACTGAATGGAATAACATCTGGCTGATAGTTTTTTTGTACGGAATAATTATTAATACATTTGCTGTTGTACAGATGGGAATTGATAAAGGTCGTGCCGTTCGCAGAGAATACCGTATTTCTGAAAAACAGCTGCTGGTTCCGGTACTTTTGGGTGGAATGCCCGGTGTGATGGTTGGCAGTGTCCTGTTTCGCCATAAAACTCAAAAAAGATCCTTTCAGTATAAATTTGCCATTTCAAACAAGATTTTTGCATCTGTGGCTTCAGGGGTTATTTTGTGTGGCCTGTCTTATTTTATGCACGGGTTTGTCACCACGTACCTGATATAAATTGTAATTGGATGCAGAAAAGATAGATTGCGCATCGTCCAAAGGAAACACAGAAGAAATAGAATTTTTTTATAAGAAGGAGATACTTATGGGGCTTGTAACAAAAATTGAAGAGGTTATTGCCAAACCGTTCGAATTGTTCCACTCAAGAAATGGTTTCCAGCCGGTGGATGTGTGTCGTCTTGCTTTGAAATGTCTGGAAAACGGGGTGAAAAAAGGAATCAACAAAACCTATGCTCCGAATCTGTTCCGCGTTCGTTTAAATAAAGCAGATTATAAGGAGTATAAACCCTTTATCAATGTGATCCGCTCGGACATCAAAGGTGAACTTCGCCGGGTTATCGAAGAGAGAAACTATCTTTTGGCAGGATCGCTTGATGTCGAGATTGTTAAAGACCCGGCTCTTTTATCCGGGCTGCCCCGTGTCGAAGGGTTTATGCAGGGAGAAGATGATCCAAGATCAGTAATTGTTGCAGAACCAGGAAAAAAGCAGGACAGTCCTATTGTAAAAGAAGCAAAAAAGGATGCAGGAGCATTGCAAGATGATAAAACCATCATCATGCTGCCGGGTCATTTAGAACAAGAGCACCATGTTTCCGTTATCCATGATATTAAAGCAACCTTTGATACTGAACTTGCGGGTGTGCATCTGCATATTGGATCTGACGGTGTTTTTATAGAAAACAGGCATCTGGATAAACGGGCCCAAATTAACAAAAAAGTTGTCATGGAATCAGTTGTTGAAGATGGAGATATTCTTAACATAAATGGTATCCAATTCATATATAGAACCCAAAACGACAATTAAACTTGAATTGTATAAATACATGTGTTAGCCGTTTTATACTTAAACAAAAAAACAGGAGAGAAGATGATGGTAAAATTCAGGTCGTTAATCAGTGTTTGCATTTGTGTTATTGTTTTGCTGATTATTCCCTTTTGCGTGTCAGCGCAGGATTGGTGGGAATCTGATTCAACGTCGGAGAAAACTGATAAAATAGTCACAACCAGCGATATGGTCGGTGAAAATAAGGTTATCAAAACCGCTGCCCGTTCAAACTGGGAAAACGGTTATATTGAAGTTATGGCCGGGGCCACAGCCGATATGAGTGAAACCCTTAGTCTGGGCCATGCCTATTCAATCGCCACCAAAACTGCCCGTCATCTGGCCTATGAGAAACTGGCCGAAACGGTTACAGGTTTGAATCTATTCAGTGATGCCACCTATGATCGCGAATTGATGATTGACTCAAATTTACGGACCGTCCTGCGGGCCATGATCAAAAATGCCGTTGTGGTCAACGAAACTCAAAAACAGTTTAATGACGGGTCGATCTGGGTGGAAGTAACCCTTGGTATGAAAATGTTTACCAATGACGGCCTGATAAAGCCTTCTGTTGCCTGGGCCGATCGCTTCCCGGTGAAAATAAATCCACCGCCTGAACCCATAACTGAGCCTGCTACAGTACCTGTGCCCCCCCCATTGCCAGCAACCACTGAGCAGTATACTGGTCTTGTTATAGATGCAACCGGGCTTGGGGCAAATCCAGCCATGTTGCCCAAAATCTATTCTGTAGACGGCACCATTTTATATGGCACCCAGAAAATCGATAAAGAATATATTATTCGATACGGCTTGATGGGGTATAAAAGCAATATTCAGGATGCAAAACTAACCGATCGCGTGGGTAAACATCCTCTGGTTGTCCATGCGTCAGGTATTAAAGGGAAAAATAAAACAGATTTTATCATATCCAGTCTGGATGAAGCACGGATTAAACAGGCTCTGGAACAAATTGATTTTTTTAATGAATGCCGTGTGATTGCTGTTTTAAACTGATTTTTTATTTTCCTCATAGGAGGTATCATGAAACAAATGACGTCATATATGAATATAACTTTGCTTTTCTGCGCAGCCTTGTTTCTTTTCGGGTGCGCTGGTTCAACCCCTTCGGTCAAGGTCATGGATTCAGGTGGGAACAATCCGTATTATCTTTGCCAGAATGCCGACAAACACCTGCTCAATAATGAGATTGACCAGGCACAAGAATTATACAAAAGAGCGCTTGGTATTGAAAAGAATTATTCGCCCGGCTATGTCGGACTGAGCAAAATAGCGGTGATGACAGGGCAGGATAACGCAATTGAATATGCCCAAAAAGCAATGGACAGTGCCCGGAAAAAGGATGAAAAACTATCTGCTTCAACCCAGTTAATGAATGTCTATTATCAGACCCGACCTGACGGCTGGTTTGATTCCATGAAAACCCTGTGGGCAGCAATCAAAAATGATCATGAAAAACCAGAAGAAGCTGCCCTGGTTATGGGAAAGGCAAATCTTACCAATGAAAAATATCTGGATGCCACGGTTTTTTTCAGGCAGGTACTGGACTGGGACGGCCATTTTACAAGTCAAGCCGATGCTCTGTTAAATGGTATTTATCAGCAGCTTAGAGCTGAACCCGGCACCAAGGCCGCAAAAATGATCGCCAGGCAGAAACTTGTGACCCGGGCAGACCTGAGTGTGCTTTTAGTGGAAGAACTCAAACTGATTGATTACATTAATATCCATGCCGGTCAATCGGAGCAGGCCGGGTTTCAAACTCCCCAGGTGTTTAAAACATCTGTGCAAGAAATCAGTTACCCTGTTGATATCCAGGGGCATCCCTATGAAAAGGATATCAAACTGATCCTGGCCTATGGATTAGAGGGTTTAAAACCTTTTTCCGATCAGACTTTCAGCCCCCAGGAACCGGTGACCCGGGCCGGATTTTCCATGATCGTCGAAGATGTGCTGTCACGATTGAACAATGATCCAGGGCTTAAAAAAGCATATGTCGGCAGTAATTCACCCTTTGCTGATGTGCCTTCGGGCAATTATGCCCTGAACGCCATTATTGTCTGTTCCACCCGAAATTTTCTTGCCGCAGACCTTGACGGCTCATTCAGGCCGACTGATGCAGTTTCCGGAACTGAAACCTTATTAACCATCAGGCGGCTTAAACAGGAGATCAAAAGCAAACAGGTAAAGTATTAAGATATTATTAACCATAACGCAAAAGGATTGACTCTTTAATCATGGAAAAATGCAAAGATCCTCAGTGTCCTGGAACATATGATCCCAATAACGACTTTGCGTGCAATGAATGCGGTGTGAAAAAGCAGAATACAACGCAATTTGATCACGCCTGTCAAACAAAGGCATGTGATCATGACAAAGATACCATGGTTGGTCTGGAAAAAGCGCCGGATATTGATAACACTGAAGAAAGTCATCAGATTACATTGGAATACCGCCATCTGAAACTTGTCAAATCAGAGCATGGCGTTATTCCGTTGCGTTTGACCAATCCCAATGATTATACAATAAAGAGGATATCCTTTTGTGCTGAAAGTGCAGCCTTTGCTGAAAAAAAAATCAAAAAAGAAATCACAGTGCAATTGGATCCTTTAGGTAAAACAAAGATTCTTTCCTGCGAGTTTGTCATCAATGATCGAAAAGGCTACTATAATGCAGATGTGACCATCACGGCCATGGACCACAAAGACCGACCCAAGGTGTTTTCCGGTATTATGCTGCTTTATATCGGTGATGAAAATTCCAATGGTTCCGAAATTGAGATAGATGACCTTATTGCTCAGGGTACAGATGTTATTATTGAAGGATATAATAACGTTAAGGTCAAAGGTGGAAAATTTCAAGGTAGTGTTCTGAATATTAAACAAGTAGAAGAGGATGTTTTAGGGGAAAAAATCAAATGGTTGTCAACACCAATAGAATTTGATATTGAAAAAACTCGAATATATGTGGACTCCCTCTCCATAAATACACCACCACTAAAACCGGTAATTAATAAAAGGGACACTGCTCCCCAGTCCCGTCAGACCCATGCTGTGCTGGCCATTCATACACATCCGGAACCCAAGATGATCCGCCTGTGGACGGGAAAGGAATGCGTTATCGGCCGATCTGAAACCAATAAAAAGGGAGAAAAAATCTCAGACATTGTCGTACAAAGGATGCCAAACAATGGCTTGAACCAGAAGTGGAATCAGTATATCTCCAGCAAACATGCCGGGTTTAAAATCGAATCCTTTAAAAATGTTGTCTTAAAAGATTATAGCATGAACGGGACATTCATCAACGGGAAACCAGCCAGCGATCAAATTCCTGTCCGGCATGGAGATGTGATCAGCCTTGCTCATTCACTTACCTTGAAATATTACGCTTTCAGGGATTTAAGCGGGATTAAAAGATCAAATCAAGAACTGAATCGCTGTCACACCATGATGGATTGCACAATGGCATTGTCTTCTCTTGATATGGATGATATCCGATCAAAAGCACCACTGGAAGGGGTTCTTTTAAAACGGACCGATGATTTTAAACACAAACTGGAATATCTGTTGGTTGTCCGGTCTGTGGATATCGGATCCGGACTGACGGTTCCTGTTTTTATCAAAGATGATTCTGTAGATGAACGCCATGCCAAGTTATCAGTTGATCAAGGTTGTTACTATATTGAAGATTATGATTCAAAAAACGGCACATATATTAAAGACAAACGCCTCAGCCCATACAGCCGGACAAAAATAAACTCAGGAGATGAGCTCAGGATTGGAAATGTAAAAGTTTCATTTGATCTGTTGCAGTAAAAAAGAGAGGTTCCCAGACGCATGACTACTTTGGATTATTCAACCCTTCCTAATGAAGATTTGTATCAACTTTGCCTCAGAGGAGATGATACAGCCTGGCGCTACCTGTACAATTATGTGCTCAAAATCACCCGTTCTAAACAGTGGCAGCTGCGGGTTGATCCGGAAGATATGGCCCAGGGCATTATCTGTCATCTATTGTCCGGCGCCATAAATAAACTCAAAGACCATGGAGCTTTCAGGGCCTTTGTCAGGACCGTCTCCCGGAATAAGATCCTGGACAGTTTTAAAAAAAAACAAATTCCAGTGACCAGTTATAATTCAGACAATGCCCCGGTTGAACAGATCTTTTTTGATCCGTCGTCCGAACATTCGAGCCCGGAGCATGTATTAATCGGTAACTGCGCGGCAGACAGAATCACAAACACGTTAAAAGCGCTCTCGGATAAATGTCAAACCGTTCTGGATGCCTATATTGATTACCAGCTGGGTCTGGTTGAAAATTATCAGGTGCTTGCAAAAAAACTTGGAGAACCAGTCGGCACAATTTCGTCCAGAATAAACAGGTGCTTGAAAACTTTAAAGGAGTATCTGGAAATAGAGACCATTCAGCAATAATCTTATTTTATAAAAGGTGGGTATGATGATAACCTGTGATCAAATCAATTTAATCGAATACATAGAAGGGCTGGATACAACCGGTCAGACTGAAAGGCACCTTGAAAGCTGTGAACACTGCCAGGAAGAATATAAGACTGTCAAGCAGTTAATCACAATACTAACCAACAAAAAAAAAAAAACAAATTTTTTAGATGAAGCCTTTTTGTTTGACGATACGATCCTTTCGGACAACCCCTTGCCAGAAAAAATATTAACCATGGTTAAGGATCAAAAAGAAAAATGGAAAAAGGGCCAGGCCCAAAAAGTTGTAAAAAATCTGGGAATTACAGACAAACAGGACAATATTATAAAACTTGTGACCGGGAATGAACCTGGTGCATTCTTAAATGCAGCGTTTCCGGATGATCTG
>JBDRPM010000156.1:0-13891 GCA_043827005.1 Pseudomonadota bacterium
CAATATATTTTTTAAAAAAAATCTTTATATAAACATTTAATCAATTAAATTAATGATTTAAATTGATTAAATTTTCCATATAATATTATATTTGAATCAAAATATTGATACTGGTAAAAACTTTTTAAAGGCAAATAATAGAAAAACCCGTAAAAAAAGATTGAAGATCATATGGCTTGAATAAAATAGAACAATGATAAGAGATTGATCGGTTGAATATAATTTATTCACCCACAAAAATTTTTGTTGTTAATTAATTGATTTTAATGATTATTCGAATAAAAAAGATAGCCGAGCGCTACAATGATAGTATTGGATAAAAAACAATGGTAAGGTTATTTGTTGAGCTGATATTTTCTAACCGCTTGATTATGTTCCTGAATGGTTTTTGAAAAATAGTGGGTGGTATCTTTTTTTGATACAAAAAACAGATAGGGTGTCTGGGCAGGGTATAATGCAGCCTGAATGGACAGTTTCCCGGGATTGGCGATGGGTCCGGCGGGCAGACCTTGAATTTGATATGTATTGTAAGGGGTAATCATTTTCAAGTGTTTTCTTTTGATATTGCCATCAAACTTTTGAATGCCGTAAATTACGGTGGGATCACTTTCAAGCCGCATGTTTTTTTTCAGACGATTGTGAAAAACCGAGGCAATAAGGGGGCGTTCTGATGCATCCCCGGTTTCTTTTTCAACCATGGAGGCCAGGGTGATGATCTCAAAAGCAGAAAAACCCAGTTCGTTTGAGCGGTGTTCCCATTCAGGGGTAAATACTGATTTGAATCGAGTCACCATTGTGGCCAGAATGGTTCGGCAATCCGCATTTTTTGGGAAAAAATAGGTGTCAGGAAACAGATAGCCCTCAAGACTTTCGGCTTCAGGGGGCAGGGATGGGATTGAAAGCGACTCAATAAAAGATCGGTTGTAACAAAGCGATACGATTTCGATTTGACTGCATAAACCGGCTGTTTCAAGAAGGTTTGCCATCTCTTTGATGGTCATTCCTTCGGGAAATGTTAAACGGTGTAATTTGACCTTTCCTTTTAGGAAAAGATCTATGATCTGTTTTGGCGATTTTGAAGCTGATAGCAAATATTCTCCAGCCTGCAGGTGTGTGTCTGCTTTTTTCAATTTGGCAAACCATATAAAATAAGTGTCATTGGAAATGATGGCGTTTTTTTCCAGATTCCGGGCAATGGTTTTAAGGTTTTGTCCAGGCAAAATGGTAAACAGCTTGTCTTGTGCATCAGGATGAGCTGATGTCTGCGTATATAGGATAAACTGATCAACAAAAAAATAAGCTGCGCCTGCAAGAGTGAACACAAGAAGAATAAAAATACAAAATATAACCTTATTTTTTTTTGAGGCCATGCGTTTTAAACCGTTTAAATAATAAAAGGGTATCTTGTATAAGATACCCTTTTATTCGAGCAATAAAAAGAGAATTTATCCGGTAATCAGATTAGACCATGGGAAAATCCGTATCCGGATTATAACAGATCCTGCAGCAGTTCAGGCATCTGTCCGCTTCTTTGAGTGCAGCATCTTCAGGCAGAACCAGATCCACTTCAATCATGGAATCCAGGCGGTCCTTTACATGAATTTCCGGCATTTTGGCTCTGGGGGTTTTTTTGATACCATCAACTTTTGAGAAAATTGAAATTGGTATGTTTTTACCCCGTAACGATTTTTCAACCGGTGTGACCTTACCTTCTTTCAAGAACAGATCAATGGATCGGGCTGCTCTGCGGCCGGAGCCAATGGCAGAAACCACAAGACTTGGTCCTGTGGCCGCATCCCCTGCGGTAAAGATATAGGGAATAGATGCCTGCAAAAGTTCAGGGTCATTGTCAATGGTGTTCCATCGGGTCAATTCCAGATCTTTCATTCTTGGAGCCGGATCATTATCTTTGTATTTGGATTCAGGTGCCTGGCCAATGGCTGAAATAACCATGTCAACAGCCAGAAGGGTTTCAGATCCTTTAACCGGTTCAGGGCGACGTCTGCCGGATGCATCCGGTTCACCCAGCTCCATTTTAAGGTATTCCAGATGGGTGACTTTTCCCTCTTCATTACCGACTACCTTTGTAGGTGCTGCCAGGAAGACAAATTCAATGCCTTCTTCTTCTGAGGCAACAATCTCGACCTCATTGGCCGGCATTTCTTTTCTTGTTCTTCTGTAAACCATATAGACTTTATCAAGGCCTTTTCGCAAAAGCGTCCGGGCACAATCCACAGCTGTATTACCACCACCGACAACAGCAGCGGTCCGGCCCATGGGAATATTTTCACCACCGGCAATTCTTTGCAGAAAATTGATTCCGGTAAAGCAACCGTTTAAATTTTCACCTTCAATGCCCAGAGAATAATCTTCCCAGGCACCCACACCCAGAAATACAGCCTTGTATCCGGATGCCATCAAAGAACCCAGGCCAAAATCTTCACCAAATTTTACACCGCAAAAGTCTTTGATGCCCAGATCCAGAATACCCTGGATTTCCCAGTCCAGCACTTTTTTGGGAAGCCGGTATTCAGGAATACCATAGCGGATCATGCCGCCCAGTTTTGGCATGGCATCAAAAATATCCACCTGATGACCAAGTCTGCGCAGAAAGAATGCACAGGACAGTCCGGCAGGGCCACCACCAATTATTGCCACTTTTTTCCCTGTATCTGGCGCACATTTAATGGGGATTCTGGATCCTGAATTCATTTCATAATCCGCAGCAAATCGTTTGAGCTGGTTAATGGAAACCGGTTCATCTTCAATGCCTCGTCTGCACTTGTCTTCACAGGGGTGGGGACATACCCGACCACAGGCCAGGGGAAGCGGATTTCTCATGCGGATGGTCTGAACGGCCTCTTTGTATTTGCCATCTTTAATCTGGCTGATATACCGGGGAATGTTAATCTCAGCCGGACAGGTCTGGGCACAGGGTGCCAGGGCATCATCCATCTGATTAAATTTCATGAGTTGTTCAGACAGGGTGTTGACCTTGATAATATCTTTTGGACAGGCCTTTTGACAGGCGCCGCATCCCACGCATTTGTCTTCGTCAACAATGGGGTATCCCTTGGGGCCGATGTGAACCGCATCAAACTGGCAGGCTTTGACACAGTCGCCTTTACCGATACAACCCACTTCGCAGACCCGTTTGCCGCCATAAAGAGCTGCCATGGCCTTGCACGAAGAAATACCCATGTAATGGTATTTATCTTCGGCACGGTTTCCACCTTCACACATGTTATATGACAAAGGGCTTTCGGCACTGCCGGCATCCAGACCCATGATGGCTGCCACTGCTTCTACCCCTTCTTTTCCGGAAACAATGCACAAAGAGGGGGGGGCAATCCCTTTTACAATGGCATCGGCCGCAGCCGAGCATCCGGCATATCCGCATCCGCCACAGTTGGCGCCGGCCAGGTTGTTTTCAACCATGGCAATTCTCGGGTCTTCATACACATAAAATATTTTTGAGGAAAAGCTCAGTACGATACCACATAATGCACCGATACCTAACATTAATAATAAAGCTGGAATCATAAAATCACCTTATATTTGCTGAATCATTTTTTTTAAATGATATAAACGCGATTGGGTTTATTCCATTGGAAGGGCTTTATACCATTCCTTTAAACGACATAAAGGTCAGCGCTATCATGCCTGCGGTAACCAGTCCGATGGACGTATCCTGCAAAGGTTTTGGAACTCTGGCCAGCAAAATTCTTTCCCGTATTCCGGCAAAAAGAATTAGGGCCAGACCAAATCCTGCTGCATAGGCAAAAGAGGAAACAAGGGTTTCAATAAAAGAATAATCTTCTTTAATATTGATGAGGCAAACACCCATAACCGCACAATTGGTTGTGATGAGCGGCAGAAATATGCCAAGACCGGCATAAAGCGCAGGAATGCTTTTTTTAAGAAACATTTCAACAAATTGTACCAGGGATGCAATAACCAGGATAAATGAAACCGTCTGAAGGTATTCAACTTTCAGCGGGATTAACAGATATTGATTTACAATCCAGGTTATGGATCCGGCCATGACCAGAACAAAAACAACAGCCATGCCCATGCCGGTGGCGGTTTCCATTCTCTTGGACGTGCCCAGGAACGGACAGTTCCCAAGAAACTGGGCAAGAAGAATGTTGTTGATAAAGATACAGCTTATTGCAAGGACGAATAGATCACCCATAGTATATGATCTCCTTTTTTATTTTTTACCGATAAGGTTCATCATGCAGAGCATCAGTCCAAGCCCTATAAACGCGCCTGGTGCCTCAATCATGAATTTGAACGGAAGAAAACCGGCTCCCATTTCAAAGATTGGATTGCCGCCCCAGATGGTAAGGGTTCCATTTCCGATAAGCTCTCTGAAAGCACCAAGAGCTGCAAGCGATAGCGTGAATCCAATGCCCATGCCCAACCCGTCTGCAATAGAAAGAACAGGTCCGTTTTTGCTGGCAAATGCTTCTGCTCTACCCAGAAC
The DNA here is from genome assembly GCA_043827005.1 of Pseudomonadota bacterium. Lineage (GTDB taxonomy): Bacteria > Desulfobacterota > Desulfobacteria > Desulfobacterales > Desulfobacteraceae > Desulfobacula. The sequence continues at coordinate 4,490 of JBDRPM010000156.1, forward strand.
AATACAGTTTACAACAATAAGCGGGATAAATATCCCCAGCTTAAGGAACAGCTCGTATGTATAGGCCTGCATCAGCAGTTCGACAATGGTAACAAAGGTGGCAATGATGACGACGTAACAGGCAATTCTGACTTTTGATGGAATAATATTTCTTAGAAGAGATACCAATAGATTGGAGAACACAAGAACAAATGTTGTCGCAATTCCCATTCCGATTCCGTTTTCAACCGATTTTGTAACCGCCAGCGTCGGACATAACCCCAAAACCAGACGGAAAGGAGGTATCTCAGCCCAGAGTCCTTTTGTGAATTCTTTTGCCAAGGATTGTGCCATATTATATTTTCTCCTAAAAATTTAGCCTTATTTTATCTGTTTGACAATTTCAGGTTTTAGTTTCTGATAGATTTCTTTTGCCTGGAGAGCAGCAACGCTGACGCCTTTAGATGTCACTGTCGCACCGGACATGCCATCGATGAGGCCGCCATCTGCTTTTAATGCAAAATTTGTGTCCATTCCAAGGCCTGAAAACTGGGACACAAAGGACAGGTCTTCTTTTGCCCTTGAACCGATTCCAGGTGTTTCAGAGTGTGTGGTTACCCGGGCGGCCACCATCTGGTCATTGTCCAGATTAACACCCACCATCAGTCCGATAGCCCCTCCAAATCCAGTCCCTTTTGTTTCAAAGGCAATCACTTTTGACCCGTCGGGCAGGATGCCGGGGAAAACCTGCAGGTCAATATTGTCACCTTTTACAATGAATCTTTCCGCCAGAGGATCATTGGTCGTTTCCGGGAAGATTTGTTTAATGGCTGGTGCTTTTTGAAATTTCAAGACCTGATTTTCAATCTGGAGTGCGGTTCCGGATTGCACAGCAGCAAGCAGTCCGCCTGATACCGCTGTAAGGATAGTCAAAACAACAATCATATTAATCATTTCACGCATTGCTCACTCCCTTTCCCAGTGCTTTTGGTCTGATTTTATCGACCAGGGGGTTAACAAGGTTTAACAGCAGGACGGCCAGAACGGTTCCGTCCACATAAGCGCCGATATTTCTCATCAGAATGATCATCACACCGCCGAAAAATCCAAAGATCAACATGGGGATGGTATTGACAGGAGATGAGGAGTTTTCTGTCATGAGAAAAAATGCGCCCAATAAGGTATATCCTGAAAACAGGTGGAACAAAGGACCTGCATATTTTTCCGAATTGGTCATATTGAATAAAAGTGCTGTAATAACAATCCCGGCAATGAAAGAAACCGGGACTTCCCAACGGATATATCCTCTGCAAATCAGATAAATACCACCGATCAGAAGACCTAAACCCGATGTGGCACCAATGGCTCCCATCTCTTTGCCAATGAACAGATCGCTTAAGGAAAACAAGTCAGCGGCTGCAGCACCCTGGGCTTTGATGGCTGCCAGAGGAGCAAGTTCGGTGAAATCAAAGCTGTAGTCCACAAGTGCTGTATCAAAATCAAAAAACGCCTTCCAGGACAGCATCAGGATGGCCATGCCGATCAGGGCTGGATTGAATGGATTGGCGCCAATTCCTCCAAAGATCATTTTACCAATGATAACAGCAACAAAGGTTCCAACCAGGATAACCCACCAGGGGGTAATGGCCGGAAGCATCATGCCGAATATTAATCCGATCACGGCAGCATCCAGATCACCGATGGACAATGGCTTTCTTGATATGGCATTCATGATGAGTTCCCAGAGCATTGCACTTCCGATGGAAAGGGCAATGACTCCAAAAGCGGGTATGCCAAACTGCATCACACCAAAGATGACAGCCGGAAGAGTGGCCATCATGATATTCAGATTCATTTTAAATAGACTGTCCCCATCATGCCAAAAGGGGGCGCAGGAAACGGTAAGTTTAGTTTTATTCATTAGCAGTCTCCATTTTAAGCGTCTGCTCGTAATTTTAATAGCTCATGTTTTCCCAGTCTGATGTATTGATTGAGCGGGATATGTGCCAGACATGTATAGGTGCATAGCCCACAATCAATACAAGACTCAAGATCAAAATTATCAGCGGCCTCTTCATACTGATTCGCCTCAAGGTATCGAACCAGTATGTTGACCGGAATGTTGGCCGGGCAGATCCGGATACATCTTCCGCAATTGATACACGGGGTATCTGATAATTCTGGGAGCACATCTTTGTCCTGAATAATCACAGTATCAGTATCGGCCTGGACAGGATGATGATGGGTGAAAGTAGAATATCCTTTCATGGGTCCGCCGATGATGATTCTGTCCTGTTCGTTCACATGGATACTGAAGGTATTGAAAATCTGGTTGATGGGGGTACCAATGGTTGCTTTAACTCTGTAAGGGGTTCCCTGTTTTCCAATCACGGTTACAATTTTTTCAAAGCTGGCTGTTTTGGTCTGATAGGCTTTGGCAAGAGAAATAACCGCTTCCGCAGACATAAAACAAACCCCCATGTCTTCAGGGGTTTTCCCGGCCGGTAGAATCATATTCAGATGATTTTTAAGAATCATTGCCGGAAGATTTGACGGATAGGTCATATCTGTTTTAATGACTTGGACAGCGTCCGGAATTTTGGAAATATTTAATTTTTCCGGGATCGTGATACAGATTTTTTTAGCCTGGGTAATCTGTTTTAAAAGCTTTGCCCCTTCGCTGATTTCATCCGGATACCGTAATGCAACATACTGATTGGTCGTGGACAAAAGATCCATATCCGCACCCGTGATCACTATGGTGTCGATTTTTACATTTTCCCTGGCCAGAATTTGAAGCGGTGGTGCACCCGGCAGTGTTCTTAAAAACGCATCAGCCGAGGTTATATTGTCTTTCAAATCATAGGTCATCGATGTTGTATCCGTGGTCTGATTCTGAACGGTATTGATGCTCAGACTTGTGGCTGTATTGCCAAGGTTATCGGTAAACACATCAATGGTTGTGATGGTTCCGGATACAGGCGAAATTACATATTCCGTACTGTCCGAATACAATGAAAGTTTTTCCCCTTTTTCAACCGCTGCTCCTTTTTTTATTGCCATTTGTTTTTCAGTATCAATGGCCTGGTTGAGCAATAAAATAAGGTTGGACGGAATGGGTATAGGCTTGGGCTCTTTGGGATCTGATTCAATCAGATCATAGTTCAGCCCGGGTTTGGTCAGGCTGAAAAAAGGTCGTTTAATCATAAGTAAGTCCTTGTTTTGTAAAAAGCTTGATTTCATTCATTTCCCGATAGTCACTAAAACTAAACGATTATAATGAATGACACGAATTACATTCTACCGGACCTGCGCCAAGTTCTTCATGGCATCCCTTGCACTGTTTGTGTAATGCGTCAGATCTGGATGGTAAGTCTTCATCACCTGTTTGTTCATGGCACTCACTGCAGTTGTAGGTCTCATCATCATTGATATTATGATGGCAGCTCAGGCAGTCGTCCGCATAATTGCCTGTGTGTATGGAATGGGTGAATAAAACTTTTCCAGCTTTGTTCTGAAACATTATTCGCACGGGGCTTTCTGGTGCAGGGGGAGTAAAAGAGGCATAGCAAATAATTCCGGTGATCATGAAAATGACCATAATTAAAATTGCTAGTTTTAGGTCTCGTTTTGATGACATAATACTTCTCTCTTATCTAAGGGTTACAGTTAAATCAACAAACCCACAACTAGGCTGCGTATATATTATATTGAAGCAATGTTGGCAAGAAAAAAAATTTTTGAAGAGATATTGGCTGGAAAAATATTTTGTTTCAGATTGTGGAACAGGTGTTTGGGCTGATGTGTGCTTTTTTTCTGACAAGGAAGGGCTTATAGTCGCTGTTCTCTGACATGGTGTGGTGTTTTCTGCGGATGAAATAAAAGGCCAGTCCAAAAAATGAAAATCCGATCAGCATGGATAATAATGATGGATCCATGTGCACCAAAGAAGCCATATTGTTGCCGATGACAGCACCGATGATCAAAAGGATAATGGGAAAGACATATAATAAAAAGGTTAAAAAAAGAATGGGCCTGGTATTCAGACCGATAATCACATGGTCACCCTTTTCAACATTAAGCGTATTTTTTACAATAACGATCTGTTCTTTCTGGCTGTTGGCCGTACCGCAACTGTTTTTGGATGAACACGATTCACAGGCACCGGACCGGATTGTCTTTACGTAGGCCATGGCCGAATCAGTCTGGGTGACAACCCCATTTTCAGTAATCATATTTTAGGCATTAATCCTATAAAAATCAGGCAACAATATTGATAATCTGGCTGGCCTGGCTTGCCGATACAATCGTGTTGCCGTTTTGGGTTACAGCAGTCTGCATCCGGGCCTGTTCCTGGCGCTTTGCCTGGGCGGCCGATTCTTGTTTCGTGGCTGCTTCAGTCTGCAGGTTCTGTGCTTCCTGAGAAAAGCTCACTTTAAAGGCTTCCTGAACAGCACGGGCATTTTGGGTATCCAGCTCTGTTCTGGATGCTTGAATATTTTGATCTTGAACATTTGTATTGTTTACCGGCAAAGAGGCAGAGGATGTGTTGGTGTATGCGGCAGCACCTTGTAAATTGTTAATTTCCATGATAACCCTCCCTGGCATCATTATTAAAGATGAATAAATAATAAACCTGACAGGGATTGATGTCAATTTTTTTATTGTTTCTTGTTGACAAAAAAAAGGCCTTGATATATACAGTTCAAGTCTTGTTAAAAGATACCTGCTCCCCAGTAGCTCAGTTGGCAGAGCAATTGGCTGTTAACCAATGGGTCCGCGGTTCAAGTCCGTGCTGGGGAGCCAACCCGATAAAATCAATCCCGATAAGGTAACTTATCGGGATTTTTTTGTCCTGTGTTTTTATTTATTTGGTAAACAATGTTTTTTTTTGTTGACACGTCTCTTTCGCAAGGTTAAAAACGAATTGGATTCCTTCGTTATAATCAACATCACAGGAGAGTTATCATGAAAAAAATGCTTCGGTTTTTTGTCGTCAGTGTTCTTTGCACCCTTTGGCTGTCAGGGCTTTCTTTTGCCGATGAATCCTCCATTGTCGGAAAATGGAAAACCATTGATGATAAAACCAACCAACCCAAAGCCATTGTCCAGATTTATGAACAGGATGGAAAGTATTTTGGCAAGGTTGTCGATCTGTTCAGAAAACCCAGTGAAGAACAAAATCCTATTTGTGACAAATGTTCGGACAGTGACCCTCGAAAAGACAAGCCCATCAGGGGAATGGTTATTTTAACCGATATGGAAAAAGATGGCGATGAATATGATGACGGGGATATTCTGGACACCAAAGATGGAAGCATCTATTCATGTGAAATGAAAATTGAAGACGGCAAACTCCAGGTCCGCGGTTACATTGGTTTTAGTCTTTTCGGACGAACCCAGACCTGGCACCGGGTTGAATAGAATTTGCTTTTTGGTTTCAGGTTGGGTATGATTTGCCATTGTGTTTAAGTGCGTACTCGTCATTGATTGAACTTAGACTGTGGCATTTTTCAGAAGACCTGTGACCATGAAATTAAAAAACACATTCTTTCAATGGATGATTTTTGTCAGCGTCCTGTTTTTCTTAAAACTTGTTATACCCACTCAGGCGTTTGCAAATCATCAATCAGTCCTGATCCTGCATTCCTATAATGAAGGACTGCCCTGGACCGATAATATCATGGCAGGGATGCGGTCGGTTCTGGGCAGTTCTGATTCAAAGCTGGAAATTTATATCGAATATATGGACACCAAACGTCATCCACCCGAGGTGTCGTTTGGTTTTCTTGAAAATTTGTATCGCGAAAAATTCAAAAGCGTCCTGTTTGATGTGATCCTTGTTTCAGACAACAATGCATTGAATTTTGCTCTGGCAAAACGAAAGATACTTTTCCCCAGGGTTCCGATTGTTTTTTGTGGAATTAACAGTTTTACCATGGATATGCTGGCCGGCCATACGGATGTGACCGGCGTAACCGAGGAAATTGATATTAACGGCACCATTGATCTGGCGTTAAGACTGAATCCCGGGATTAAACACATTGTTGCCATCAATGACCAGACACCTACAGGCCAGGCCAACCGGATAAAATGGGAGCGTGTTCTTTTTGAGCGGCCCCGGGAAAATGTGGATTATGACTTGTGGGATAACCTGAGTGTTGATGACCTGAAAGAAAAACTGGCAGCACTTAAATCAGATACAGTGGTGCTGGTTTTTTCATTTCACCGGGATAAGACCGGGCGTTGGCTGTCTATTCCCGATTTTATGAAAGTTATTTCAGCAGCTTGTCCGGTACCGATTCTTTCTTTCTGGGATCATTACAACAATCTGGGGTCCATGGGCGGGGTGCTGGTGGATGGCCAGGAGCAGGGCCGAAGATGTGCAGAATATGGACTGGATATTCTCAATGGAAAACCAGTTGCCAGTATTCCCATTCTGGTCAAAAGTCCCAATGTGCCGGTTCTTGATTATCGGTTGCTCAAACAATTTAAGATCTCCCAGGCCCGGGTGCCAGACGAGGCGACTGTCTTATTTAAACCTGAGTCATTTTTGAAAAAATATCGATTTCTGGTCATTACGTTTGGTATTGTCTTCCTTGTGCTGGTTGTTCTGCTGGTTATTTTGACATTTACTGTTTTTAAGCGAAAGCGGGCGGAAGATTCTCTGCGCAAATCGCAAAAAAGATTTTTAACGGTTTTAAACAGTATTGATGCTTCTATTTATGTGTCGGAATTTAAAACCCATGAAATCCTTTTTATGAATCAGCACATGATTAAAGCGTATGGTGCGGATTTAACCGGAAAAATTTGCTGGAAGGCACTCCAAAACAGATCCGGCCCCTGTCGTCAATGTAAAAAAGAAATATTGATTGATGAAAACGGGGTTAACGCCGGGGTCACCACATGGCAGGAAAAACATCCGATCACCCATCGATGGGTGGTCAATCGTGATCGGGTGATTGAATGGACAGACGGACGTCTGGTAAAGCTCCAAATTTCTACAGACATAACAGAAATCAAAAAATTGGAGGAAGAGATTCATCAGGCCCATAAAATGGAATCAATAGGGGTTCTGGCCGGTGGCGTGGCCCATGATTTTAATAATATTCTGGGTATTATTCTGGGCAATGCCGAACTGGCCATGGATGAAACACAAGCCAATCACCCGGCCCGTTTGCATCTTCAAAAAATTAAGACAGCCAGTTACCGGGCACGGGATGTGGTCATGCAGCTGCTCCGTTTCAGCCGGAGGACAGAACACGATCGCCAGCTTTTAGATATTGCCCCGATTATAAAAGATGCACTTAAATTTATAAGGTCCTCTATTCCCTCCAATATTGAAATTGTGGATCAGGTTCCAGATACATGCGATACCATTCTGGCAGATGCCACCCAGATTCATCAAATTATTCTCAACCTGTGTTCCAATGCAGCCGATGCCATGATCGATCAGGAAGGAGAAATTCAGATCTCTGTGCGCCGGTTCCTTCAGACGGCCGGGCAGGAGGACGAAACCAAAAAGATGGATTTCGGGTCTTATCTTGAATTAAGCATCAAGGATACCGGTACGGGCATAGACCCTGAGGCCCGTGAGAAGATGTTTGAGCCTTATTTTACGACCAAGGAGATCGGCAAGGGGACAGGTATGGGACTTGCGGTTGTTCATGGCATTGTCAGCAATCATGGCGGCAGTATTGTTGTTGACAGTAAGCCTGGACAGGGAACAACGGTTCATATCTTTTTCCCGGTGGTTGATGAGAAACCATTCAATTCCTTGACAAATCAGTTTCAAAAGCAATAAAAAGAATAAATACTTGAATTTTGCTCTAACTGAATGAAAAAATTAGACTAAAGGGGTGTTTTATGAAACTTGTGATTGGCGGGACAATCAGCATTATCCTTGGCGTTTTAGGCTTAACCGTGTACTTTCTCAATTTTGTAAGCGTGATACAGGGGATTTTGCCGTTAATTTTTATTGCCGGTGGTATTTTGATTATTATGCTCAAACGTGAAGAAGACGCTTTTGAACCGGCTGAACATGAAGATTCATCTGATCAAACAGATCAGGCTGTGACAATGGCATCTGACGCATTGGGGTCTGAAGAACCGTTATCCGGACAAACTGAACCAGCCCTGATTGAATCAATGGATACTCAGACAGCAGACGGGTTTGTCGGAAACCAAAATTCTCATGTGTTTCATACCCTGCTCTGCAAATATGCAACCGGTAAAAAATGTACCCAACAGTTTATAACCCGGGAGCAAGCCATAGAACAAGGGTATAAACCCTGTAACGTCTGCAAACCTTAAACTGGCCGTTTTTTTGAAAGACAATTGCAAATATAAAATTTTAACCATTGATGATGAAGCCTATATCCGGCAGAGTATTGTCAATTATCTTGAAGATTTCGGGTTTACGGTTTGCGAAGCAGCCAATGGGGAAAAAGGGCTTGAGGTATTTGAACGTGAAAAGCCTGACCTGGTTCTTCTGGATTTGAGAATGCCTGAAATGGATGGGCTTAAAGTCCTTGAGATTCTAAAGGCAAAAGCACCGTCTCTGCCATTGGTGGTGGCTTCCGGAACCGGCAATATCTCATCGGTTGTCAAGGCACTTCAATTGGGGGCATGGGATTATATTCTCAAACCCATTCAAGATATGAGCGTGCTGTATCATGCCATTCAAAAATGTCTGAAAGAAAGTCAACTGATACAGGAGAATCAACGATATCAAGAACAGCTTGAAGACCTGGTGGATGAACGTACCCTGGAATTGAGGGCCAGTGAAGAACGATATAGGGCAATTTTTGAATATACCGGGACAGCAGCCATTATCATTGAACCGGATGACACGATATCCATGGTGAATTCAAAGTTCTGTGAGCTTGCCGGCATGGAACGTCAGGATATTGTTGGTCTAAAAAAATGGTATGATTTTGTTGCACTTGAGCATGTTGAAATCATACGAAATTATATTGATAGCAAGATTAATCCTGAAATAGAAGCATCCCCGGTACAATATGAGGTCCGGTTTATCAGTCATCGCCATCAGAAAAAATATGTTTATTCCAGTCTGGGCGTTATCCCGGGAACAGAACAAATGGTTGTATCATTGCTTGATGTGACAGAAAAGAAAAAGGCGGAGCAGCGCTGGAGAGGCCTTGAAATGCAACTTCGCAAATCCCAGAAAATGGAAGCCATTGGTACTCTGGCCGGCGGGATTGCCCATGATCTGAACAATATTCTAAGTCCGATTCTCGGGTATGCTGATATGATCATGCGATCCTGCGATCCTTCTTCGGATGACTTTAAGCGAAGCAGCAAGATTCAGCAGGCAGCTTTGCGGGCTGCCGATCTTGTCAGTCAGGTGTTGTCAGTGAATCGCCCGGGTTCAGATGGAAAACGGTTGATAAGGATTCATCC
>JBDRPM010000157.1:0-21861 GCA_043827005.1 Pseudomonadota bacterium
TTGCATGTGTTAAGCACGCCGCCAGCGTTCATTCTGAGCCAGGATCAAACTCTCCAGTTATAATCCTTTTACTTAAACTCTTTAAGGTCTGTTTTAGACCCGCTTTAAAATTTCTCACTGACCAATTTTCAAAGATCAAAAAACCTGCTCAAAAAAAATCTCCCCGAGGACTTTCAAACCGTCTCTCGTGAAGACCGGCGAATAATGCATGAAAAAAAGCTGTCTGTCAAACCTTTTTTTATATTATTTTAATTTAAATTATATCTATCTGAATTAATAACACAATATCTGAGACCCAACACCCTTGATATTCGGGGGATTCGACAGTTTTCCTTGATTTAACAGCCACAATCTTATATTTGTATATCTGGTTTTGAACAAAAAATTATCATGGACCAAGAGTGTCTGAAAATGAAAAACCTTGATCTGGGAAACCATTGACTTGGATTATATGCTCGAACAGATAGCGGTTATGCTAAAAAAAATCACAACTCCTGAATTTTACCAGAATGCTGGCACCCTTTTATTCACACCAAACTGGTGGCAACTTTTGCTCTGCTTTCTGGCATGTTCTGCCTTGATGATTATCTGTCTGAATGCCATTGAACGAAACGGATTTGAAGGTACCTTAATCGGCACACTGATCATGCCGTATTTCAGTGGGTTTTCCAATCTGTGTTTTGCCTGGCTCATGGCAAAAAAAGGGTCCAACGGCGCTGTGGTGCTTGAAAACTGCCTGGTCAACAATGTCACCACCTTAACCCTGGTCCTGGCCATCCCTGCCATGCTCTGGGGCCTGAACCTGTTTAAAGGAAAACATCTGGCTGTAAATGACATGAAGATCAACCGGTTGTCCCTGGTACTGAGCCTGCTGGCCCTGGTTTTTTTTGGCGCTGCGGTCTTTGCTGTATCACGGGACGGAAGTATCAATATGGCCGATGGCATGCTTCTGGTGGGAATCTTCTTATTCTGGCAGGTGATTCATCTGTTTGATGTGTTAAAAAGCAAAACCCGGAAAAATGTAAGCATCAGAAAACGAATCTGGATTGATCTGATCATTATCGGGCTCTGCGCCTGGGGCATTTATTCAAGCATAGACAGCCTGGTTGAGCTGATCTTCTCCCGCACCACCGGCCTGTTCTCCAGAACCCATTTAGGGCTGTTAAGCGGAATTCTCATGGTGGTGCCCAATGCTTTTTTAGCTGTGTACTACTCTGCTGTCAATCGGTCTGATATTGCCTATTCCTCCCAGATCGGAGACTGCCATATCTGCATCCCATTATGTATCGGGGTTTTTGCCATCTTTTCCACCATCACGGTGTATCCTGCGTTTCAAATGACGGTTTATATCCTTATCGGGGCAGCAGCAACGCACCTGATTTTCATGTCATTTGCAGGGAAATTGCCCCGTCTGGCCGGTGTGTTTTTGACCGGGGTGTATGTCTTTTTCCTGTATAAAAATGGGTTATCGCCATAACATCAGTGTTTTTTTAAAGTCACAACCATCACGCCGGCTACAATACAGGTGATGGCTGCTGCAAGACAGGGAGTAATGGGCTCATTAAAAAAAAGAACCCCCAGAAGGACCCCTGTCAGCGGCATGATAAAGACAAATGAATGTAACGTGATGACACCAAATTTTTGAAGCAGTCCGTTCCAGGCCAGAAAACCAAAAGATGCCGTGACCAAAGACTGATACAGCATGGCAGTGATAATCGAGACATCCAGTTTTTCAATCATCTGGACATCCCACAAAAACCCGCCGATAAAAAAAAAGGGAACTGCAAACATCATGGGAAAAAGGGTGATCTGCAAGGAATTATACCCGGCAATGATCTGCTTGACCCTCACGGCACTGATGGCCCAGAACACCACAGCCACAAGCACCATCCCGTCTCCGAGTTTCAAATCATACGCCACATCCGGAGAATCAAGAAAAAGAAAGACCACACCGATAAACCCAAGAGCGATACTGATTGCTTTTTTAATGGAGATGCGATCTTTGGGTATAAAAAAGTGGGCCAGAATCAATACAAAAATCGGCAACACATTTGAGATTAAGACCCCGTGAGAGGCAGTGGTTTTTCCAAGACCATGATAAAACAACGAGAGCTGAACAACAAAAATAGCAGCCAGCACCAGGGTCTGTTTCACCTGCTTTGACGTCAGCTTTAAAGGTGTTTTATTTATCCGGGCCCAGGTCAGAATAACAAGGGTGGCAATGGCAAACCGAATCCCTGCCGAGGTAAATGCCCCAAGGCCGGTCAGGCCGAGTTTAATGGCAACAGGATTCCCGCCAAAAAGCATACATATAAAAATGGTCAGGGCTGCTGCCTTAACCGTCATCTCATTGTTCTGCAAAACAAACTCCAAGTCTTAAATATCAATTTAATTATACAGAAAACCGCTTGAACCGGAACAGGTTGGCCAGGATCAATCCCGCAATAAAGCCTAGGGTAAGATTACTGGCCAATGTCAAGGCCAGCATACACACCACCACAAACATGCTTTTGCGATCGGTTACATCCAGAATGGTCATGGATAACTGACCACCGGCAAAAACAAGCAGAACGCCTAAAATAGACAACGGAAGCAGGGTCAAAACCGATAAGATGCCATCCCCTAACAACAGCACAAGCCCGATCAGAAGAGTACCGATCATCAGGTTGGAACCGGCTGTTCTGGCACCAAACCGATAGTGAGCGCTCAATCCGCCGGCACCATGGCACATGGGCATCCCGCCGGTGAAAAAGCTGATTAAATTACCCACAGCCATGCTCAGACACAGGCTCTTATAGGTCATTTTCGAGGATTGCTGTCCAAAATAGGTGGTTGCAAGATCCTTATTGGCAATCACAGCGTTTCCCAGCGTCATGGGAATCTGGGGCAACACCAGGGCAAAGACGGCAAACATCATATCTGCTTTTGCCGGAAACCCGAAAGGCATCCATTGGGGCAGATAAAATCCCGGCGCAATCTTTAACAATTCCTGTTTGCTGCCCAGGATCAAACCGATGAGCAGGCCGGTTCCCACCAGAACCAGGCCGGCTGGAATTTTTTTATTGTCAATCAGCAAAAAGGTAATCAATATGCCGGCAACACCAAAGATGACCCCGATGGGAACAGGGCCCAGGGACTGGTATTTCAAATAGGGCTCTGCCATCTGATAAAGCGCCTGAATTTTTGATTCCCCCGCCATCATTTTAAACCCCTGGGACATCAGCAGCATGCCGGTTGACAGCTGGACCCCCCGGATTACAGACTTGGGTGCATATTTACCAATCACATTAATGGTGCCGGTCAGGCCGACAATCAATAATAATGCTGACATCAACAAAGAGGATGCCATAACCTGCTGGGCACTCATCATGGTTGCAATGGCGTATGCGCCAATCACTTTCATTGGCTGAACCGGTACTGTTATTTTAAAATACAACCCTGTTAGAATATAAAACAGCCCCACTGAAAAAAATAAGCCTGCAGCACTGAGACCGTTAACCAGAATCATACCCAGCGCCAGCGGTAAAATAGTGCCCAGATCCCCTAAAGAGCCTGCAAATTCTCGGCGGTTGAATTGATAATGAGGGTTAACATACTCTGCTTTCAGCATTATGGTGCTTCCTTAAAGATGGTTGTCCGGTTACGTCCATTCTGCTTGGACTGGTACAAAGCGGTATCAGCCCGGCTGATCCAGTCTGTGGCCGTGGTTATCCCGGCTGTATTATCCAGTTGAGCAATACCGAACGACATGGTGATGTTCAAAAACTGATGGTCCAGTGTCTCTCCGGCCTGATCCACCTGGTCAAAACCTGTGGCTTCAATGGTCTTTCTGAGCCGTTCAACCACCTGAAACGCATCAGCCCCATCTGTTTCATCAAAAACCAACATAAACTCTTCACCGCCATACCGCCCGGCAATGTCAAAAACCCCCCGCATGGAAGAGGACAAAATGTCTCCCATCTGTTTTAACACTTGATCTCCCTGGATATGGCCATACGTATCATTGATCTTTTTAAAAAAGTCAATGTCACCCAATGCAAGACAGGCAATGGTCTCTGTTTTTCGTTCAGCACGCTTGATAATTTTTTTGGCTTCCTGCCTGATTTTACCGCTGTTGAACAGGCCGGTAAGATTATCGTATTCAGCCTGGTGTTCAAATTGAGTTTTCAATAAAATTGCACTTAAAAAATTGCACATGATCTCAACACCGGCTTTTTCATAATCTTTTATGGAAGCCTCTTTACCGCAAAAATCACCCCCGAACAGATAGGAACCGCCAAAGCTTTCCGGCAGATAGACATAGCCCATGATATCACATCCCATTCCCGGTACATTGATACACGAAACCCGCCGGTTTATATATGCACAGACTTCATTAAGATATCTCCGGTCCCGGTTGTCCAGATAAACCCGGATCTTTCTGCCTTCTTTTAAGTCCATGCGCAAGCCGCTGGGATCAAGAACCTTGATCACTTCAAGAATAAGCTGGTTTTCAATAACATTGGATATTTTATACAACACACTGATATCAAACATCATGGTTTTGCGGATAATTTCAAGGGGAGCGTCAAAACAATCACCCTTGCAGGCTTTGGCATCCAGAGCCGATAAAAAACCGGATAATTCCCCCAATTGATTTAAAACGGTTTTTGCATCGGATTTGTCTTTTTTCATCTTTTGTATCCTTGCGTCTTTGTCAGCCTTATGCCCTGTTTATCATTGTCCTGCCCATGTTTGAAACCAGGCATCAGGTAATGGCATCATATGCAATGTTACCGTCAAAGTCCAGAATGATGGCCCTTATCTGAAGACCGTTCCCTGAAAACTGGTTAGCATTCTCAACTATTTTCTGACCCACATGAGCCACCAGTTCCGGGTATTTCGGATAAATATAATCAAAAGCATGCCGGGCCGTGTTGGCAGCAGCAATTGTTTTTTCCAATGCGTCGTCACCAGTGATTGCCACTGCCCACCGGGACAATTGTTTTAAGGTCAGCTCTGATTTGGCAGCATGGGTGTGCTCAAACCCCAATGCCATTTTAACTGCTTTTCCAAAAAAAACCGTATAAATAATGGTCTTAATTTCAGGGTGCTGACAAACCATATCAAGAGAGGCTTTAAAAAAATCTCCGGTTTGAATAAACCTTTCTGCAGGAAACCCTGTAAAGGTTTCCATGGCAAATCGTTCACTTCTTCGACCCGTGGTAAGCACCAGCGTATCTGCCCCTCCGGCAACTGCCACGCCGATACCGGCTTTAATGGTGGCAATATAGGCATCATGGGACATGGGGGTAACAATACCTGTGGTGCCTAAAATAGAAATACCGCCCAGAATACCCAGCCGGGCATTCAATGTTTTTTTAGCCAGCTCTTCTCCGTTAGGTACAAATATTTTGATATCCACCTGTTTGCCATGAATATTAAACTTTTGAAATACTTCCTCCACACAACTTTTGATCATGGCCCGGGGACAAGGATTGATGGCAGGTTCTCCAACCGGTAATTCAAGGCCGGGTTTGGTAATGATCCCCACCCCTTTTCCACCGGTTATGCGGATGTCCAGTCCTTTTTTTATTCTGGATACTGTGACCACAGCACCTATCTGAGCTTTATGCGTAATATCCGGATCATCCCCGGCATCTTTGATAATAATTGCCTGATATTGATTTTCAGCCTTTTTTTCAATGGAATGAACCTGAATCCTCTTTTCTTCTCCAGTGAGAAAACAGATGGTCACGGTTTCAGGGCGGCCATTGGAAAACAAGGCAATAAGGGCGGCTTTTACAGCAGCAGCAGCAGCCGCTCCTGTGGTAAACCCTTTTTTAAGTATTTTGGCAGCCATGTTCTATTTGTTATCCTTATAAGCGCTGCAACTTGCGACAAACTGCCGGGCGCAATCAGGATTGCTGCCAAAATGAAGGTGAAGGTAACTGCCCAGGGTGTTGCCGACCTGATATCCTTTTACTTGAACCTGCTGGCCGGCACGGGAGGCGACCTGGTAAATGTTTTCAGTCTCAATCTTTGGGTTTTCAAGGGACGAGTAATGAAATTCATGGCCCCGGATAACATCGCCTTTTTTACCGATAATGGTATCTTTTTTTAAGCGAATCTCACGATACCCCAGGGATCGAAGCTGTTTGGACATTTGAACGTTAAATTCAAAACACCCGGACATGGGATATGATCTGTCTTCTTCCATGCCCGAAAGGTGGTTACACAAAACCATGAACCCCCCGCACTCCCCGTAAATGGGCATACCGGACCGGCTGTATGTTTTTATCTGCTGCAAAAGAGATTGTTTTTCGGCCAGCTGTTCTGCATACACCTCAGGATATCCGCCGCCAAAATAAATCCCGTCAATATTATCCGGCAGTTGTTCATCCTCAAGCGGTGAAAATTCTTTAATGGTTGCGCCGAACTGTTTTAATATTTCCAGATTGTCGGGATAATAAAAACAAAAGGCTTTGTCCCGTGCCACAGCAATGACCGGGCCGCTGGCCTGAACAGAGGCAGGCACAGGTATATCTTTTTGTTGTAATTCAATCATCTGATCCAGATCAATGGGGCCAAGACTGTCGATCAACCCGGGAATATCCATGTGGTCTTGAACCATGTCAGACAGCAGGGATAGGGTTTCATTACTGATCCCGGCTTCATCAGCCGTGACCAGGCCAAGGTGGCGTTCGGGCATGACAATATTGACATTTTTGGGCATATGCCCCAGGCACCGGGTGGTGCAGTTTTGTTCTACTGCTGATTTTAAATATTGATAATGACGTTCACTGCCGGTCATGGAAAAGATAACACCGGCAATGTTTAAATCCCTGTCAAAGGTTTCAAATCCTTTCACAATGGCAGCTGCGCTTCTTGCCTTTCCTTTCGCACTGATCACCAGCACAACAGGCAGGCCCAGCCATTTGGCCATCTGAGCGGTGGAGCCTGCCTCTGATTCACCGTCAATCCCGTCAAAAAGACCCATGACCCCTTCCACGACAGCAATGTCAGCTCCAGACGATTTGATTGCAAACAGATGGCGATTGTACTCTTTGGACAGCATCCAGGAATCCAAATTATAACTGGTTTTTCCTGAAACCAGGGCATGATGGCCCGGATCAATAAAATCCGGCCCGACTTTAAACGGGGCAACCGTGTATCCTTTTTGTTTCAGAAAAGATAAAAGAGCAAGACTGATGGTGGTTTTACCGGTTCCACTGCCTGTGGCACCAATGACAAAGCCTTTGATAATGGACTCCTTTTTAAATCATATTTTAATCTGGTCTGTTTTTATGCTGATGCCGCCATAATGGCCAGCGCATTTACAATACTGGCGGCAATATTGGACCCGCCTTTTCTTCCCTGATTGGTGATATAGGGAATATCACATTTCATCAGTTCTTCTTTGGATTCTGCAGCATTTACAAATCCCACCGGGAAGCCGATAACCAGTGCTGGAGCAACTTTTTTAGCTTCTATCAGCTCAATCAGCCGCAACAGGGCTGTGGGAGCATTGCCCACCACATAGATACCGCCATCAATCTGATCACATGCCATATCCACGGCTGCCATTGCCCTGGTTGTTCCATCAGCAGCCGCTTTTTTGGCCACAGCCTCGTCTGCCATCAGACAGTCCACCTGACCGCCAAACCCTGTGATTTCCATTTTCCGGATTCCCACCCGGGCCATGTTGGTGTCTGTAAAAATCCGGCATCCGTTTTGAATGGCTTTAATCCCGTTTTGAATGGCATCCGGATGAAACCGGATCGTGTTGATGTAGTCAAAGTCGGCCGAGGTATGAATCATTCGACGGACAATGGGCCACTGGGTTAAGTCAAATCCGTGGTAACCGGCTTCTTTTTCTATTATTTTAAAGCTAAGATCTTCTATTTGCTGGGGTTTCATTATGTATTGACCTTTGTTTTTAAAGGCTTGTGCCCTTTGTATTATCCTGCCTGAATACCATTTTTCTTGTATTCCATGCAATAGTTTCCCGTACCCAAAACCTGGGCAATCACATCTCTTTTACCGAACCATTTTATTGTGCTGTCCAGCCACAGTCAATGGCCCATGAAGAGCCTGTAACAGCCGACCCATTATCTGAACATAAAAACGATACAAGAGCTGCAATCTCATCAGGTTCAATCATTTTTCTTCTGGAAAATCTTCCAGCGGACAGACATGTTGAAATCCGGCATTGTTGACCAGGATATCAACCCGGTTGTATTTTTTTACAGCCTCTTCAACCAGGGTTTTACACGATTGGGCCTTTGTCAGATCAACTTTGACAAAATAAGCCCCCATCAGTTCAGCCACATGGCTGCCGGTTTCTTCATTCATATCACCAATAACAACGTTGCACTCTTGTTTGGCCAATGTCTGGGCCACTGCTTTTCCAATACCGCTTGATCCACCGGTTACAATTGCACATTTTTTCATTACCACCTCTTGGTCATTAATCGCCTGTCAATCATATATAAGCGGGCCTGTTTGAATATGCAAGGCTAGTTTTTACCGCAGGGCCATCGCATGTAAAAAAATTTCATATCGAACCTTCTCCCGGCGGTGGGCAGCGCAACCCTTGTCACTAACACCCATGGCCGCCCTGGTATTTTACCTTGGCCCTGACCCAAAACAGAGCCTTGTTGCTGGACACATAAAGACCTTTTCTGACACTTGCAAAAGGGTTTCAACTTTAATATAGTTTTTTTGCACAAATAAAAAATTTATATTCAATCTATTTTAAATTGATACTATACTGTGCTTATCCAATCACCCCGGTCGGCTAAAAAAGGGTAAAGCGATGTCAAGTATTTTTGGAAGAATGTTCAGGCTGTCAACCTTTGGCGAATCTCACTGCAAAGGCGTGGGAGCTGTTATTGACGGGTGTCCGGCCGGCATGGACCTGGATGAATCTGATATCCAGCCCCAGTTGAACCGCAGGCGGCCGGGGCAAAGCGCAGTTTCGACCGACCGGGATGAAAAGGACCGGGTTATTATCCAGTCTGGCACTGAAAACGGCAAAACCCTGGGAACGCCCATCAGTTTATTTGTTGCCAACCAGGATCAGCGGCCGACTGACTATGCAGACATGAATGATATTCCCCGGCCATCCCATGCCGATTATACCTACCAGATGAAATACGGCATCCGGGCATCCAGCGGTGGCGGCCGGTCCTCGGCCAGGGAAACAATCGGCCGGGTATGCGGAGGAGCTGTAGCGGAAAAGTTTTTAAGACAGCGTTTTGGCATCCAGATTGTGGCCTGGGTTTCAAGCGTGTCTGATGTTGAATCCCGGACACCGGATCTTCTGACCATTGACCGGTCACAGGTTGATCAAACCATTGTCCGCTGTCCGGACCTAATGGCGGCAGCCCATATGGAAAAAATTATCAAACAGGCAAAAGAGGATAAAGACTCTGTGGGCGGAATTGTCTCCTGTGTGTGCAAAAATCTTCCGGCCGGGTTGGGAGAACCTGTGTTTGATAAGCTTGAAGCCATGCTGGCCCAGGCCATGCTTTCCATTCCTGCCACCAAAGGATTTGAAATCGGGTCTGGTTTTGCCGGCACCCGGATGAAAGGATCGGCCCATAATGATCCGTTTGTGTTAAAGGGGAAAACCCTGGGAACCCGGACCAATTTCAGTGGTGGTGTTCAGGGGGGCATCTCCAATGGGGAGCCTGTCTTTTTCCGGGTGGCGTTTAAACCGCCGGCAACCATTGGTCAGCAACAGAACACGGTTGATTTTAAGGGTGTTAAAACCATTTTAGAAGCAAAAGGACGTCACGATCCTTGTGTAGTAGCCCGGGCCGTACCCATTGTAGAAAGCATGGCAGCCCTTGTACTGGCAGACTGCGCCCTTCAGCAGGACACAGGCAGACAAAAAACAGACCTGTTTTAAGTGGGGATCGACTTCCTGCCCGGATCATGCTATAGCATGTCATATAAAAGAATGATGATTTTTTAAGGGGAGAATAAAAATGAGCAAAAAAAGAATCCTGATTGTTGATGATGAGCCTGATTTTATTGCCATGACAAAAGAGCTTTTATTGGATGAGGGTTATGCCATTGATGTGGCATACAATGGGGTTGAAGCCCTTGAAAAAGTAAAAGCCAATCCGCCGGATGCAATTTTGCTGGATGTCATGATGCCTGAAAAAGATGGGTATCAGGTCTGTTCAGAGCTTAAAAAGGACAGCAAGTATGCCGACATCCCGGTTATTATGCTCACGGCAGTTGCAGAGAATGTAACCTCCAGCAAGTATTCCCACTACCAGGGAATTAACATGGAAGCAGATGATTTTTTATCCAAGACAGCGTCTCCGGATGAAATTATAAACAGCATTGAAGCGGCTTTAAGCTGATCAGTGAAAACTGCTGATTGCCGGATCAAACATCCTTATCCGGCAATCGGCAACAAAACTGTGAATTCACTGCCTTTGCCGGCCTGGCTGTCTACATAAATCTGTCCACCCAAGGCATCCACCATTGCCTTGGCAATTGATAATCCAAGGCCTGTTCCATTTATGAACCGGGTCTCATCATTTTTTATTCTGTAAAATTGTTCAAATATTTTTGACTGGTGTTTTTTATCGATACCAAACCCGTTGTCTTTGACCCGGACCCTTACCTGATTGTCTCTGGTATCCAGCCGAACCTGAATCATCCCGTTTTCAGGCGTATATTTTATGGCATTGGAAATCAAGTTATTAAAAATACTTTCAAGAGCAATGGGGTCAGCAATAATGGGGGATATATTTTCATCCAGGATCTTTATTTTAAGGGATTGCTTTTTTTCCTGGGCTTCGGGTTTTAAAAAATCGACCAGATTGATTAACAATTCGTCCATCCGGATTGCTTCGGTTTTTTGACTGTTTTTTCCTGCTTTGATTTTAGACATATCCAATAAATCGCCAATCATGGAAATCATGGTGCGTGCCTTTTCCTTTGCCCGACCTATAATTTCCTGACTGTCATCGATTCTTCCCATGGCAGCCTTTCTTAACACCATGGCCAATTGCAAGTGAATAATAGAAAGGGGGGATCGAAGTTCATGGGATACCTTAGCCACAAACTCAGACCTCAAACGATCCAGCAGCTTTATTTCGGTAATATCAGACAAGGTGACCACTGCCCCCAGGCATTGACCTGCCCCACCCACAACCGGTTTTCCCTGGGCCAGAATATATCGATCTTCTGACAGAGCCAGTTCATAGGGTTTAATCCCCTTATCTTCAGAACGACCGAATTGGGAAACCGACATCATATATTTAGACAAGCCTTCGTCCTTGATACAGTCTGCTATGGGCTCCCCAAGCCCTCTGTCCTCGGAAAGACCGAGAAATGTTCTGGCTATGGGATTCAAAAGAACAATCTGTCCGCGCATATTGGTTACCAGAACCCCGTTGGGAAGGGATTCAACAATGGTTCTGGCCCGGCTTTGCTCTGTGCCCAGATCTGCCAGATTCTGACGGCGTTCCTCTTTAAATTCCCGAGCCTCTTTTTCAAGACGGAGTTTTTCAATGGCCCTTTTGACGACGATACGAAGCTGGTCCGGACTGAATGGCTTTGAAATAAAATCATAGGCCCCTTTTTTCATGGCCTCGATGGCGGTTTCAATGGTTGAATAGCCCGTAACCATAATAACAATAATATTCTCATTGTTTTTTTTGATATGGCTTAATACCTCTATTCCGTCCATTCCCGGCATTTTGATATCACAAATGACCATACAGATCTCTTCTTTTTCAATAATATCAAGACCGTCTTTTCCATTTTCAGCCACATAAACCTGACACCCCATCCGGGACAGGATCCGTTCACACCCCTCCCTGATATCCCGTTCATCGTCAATGATCAATATATGAGCAATTATCTTATTTTTTTCCATTTGCTCCCTCTCCATTTGTCGGCGGATCAAGCAAAAGTTCCACTATAAATTCTGTTCCCTTACCTACCTTGCTAACTGCACTGAGCTTACCGCCATGGTCTTCGACAACTCGATATGCGATACTCAATCCAAGTCCTGTTCCCTTTCCCTGGTCCTTGGTTGTAAAAAACGGATCAAAAATCTTTAATAAAACATCATCGGGAATACCCGGTCCTGTATCTTTAATCGTAATAATCACCTTGTCTTTTGACGGATTCATACCTGTAAAAAGAGAAAGGCTGCCTTTTCCTTTCATGGCATCGACAGCATTCAAAATGATATTCATGAACACATGTTTGATCTTTTGAACATCCACGGGAATCAAGGGAAGATTGGCATCAAAAGTTTTCTGGATTTGAATATTCTGAAACAGGGCCTGGCTTTCCACCAGAAACAATGTGTCAGACAAAATCTGGTTGATATCCTGAAGATACATTTCATTTCCGGTTTTACGGGAAAAGGTCAATAATTCCTTAACAATATCACTGCATCGCTTGGCATCCTGGAGAATGCGCGCCATGTCTTTTTTAGCACCTTCAGGCAGGTCATATTCCTCAAGAATCAACTGGGAGAACAATGTAATTCCACCCAGAGGATTGTTCAACTGATGCGCAACGCCAGCGGCAAGCTCTCCCAGAGATGACATTTTTTCTGCCTGTAACAGCTGAATCCGGGTTTTTTCAAGCTCTGCCTCCATTTTAAGCGTTTCTCTAAGATCATAAAAAAATCCAAGGGTGGCTACTTCTTTTTTGCCGTCATACACAATCCTGGCACTCAGATTGATGGGGATAGGCTCGCCAGCTTTATTTTGGATATTGACCCTGAATGATCTCACAGTTCCTTTTTCCCCATACTTATCGCTTCGAAGTGTGCGCATGACTTGTTTTGCGCCATCATCCGGATATATTTCCCGGATATTAAAGGTGCCGCCCACCTCTTCAGCAGTATATCCGGTAATATCACATGCAGCATCATTGAAAATCAAAATTTTGCCTGCCATATCCGAAGCAATAATGGCGTCAACCCCGCTTTTGATCAAATTTCTTAAAAATCCATTATACTGATTCAACCGCTCAATCATTTTTCCCATGCTTAATATGGGAAAATCCAGAAGCGCCAGAGAAGAAATTTTTTTTCTTGTAAAAATAGGGTAAGCATAGAGGCAGGAGGCTTCCTCCCGGTTCACAATACCGGTATCTTCCATTCGCATGGCTGATTTTTGGGTTTGAAGCACAGCTTTTGCCAAACAATTCTTGCAGGGCGATTCCCGGTTAAACAATGCCTTATAGCAAAACTGATTAAGCTTTATCGGTGGACCTTTACGGTCTTTTACCTGATTGGCGGATAAAATTTTAAACTCAGGAGAGATGATAACGATTGATCGTTCAAACGAATCGATCGCTTTTATCAGTAGTTCTTTTTCAATATCCTTTCGCATGGGCATATCATCTTTATATATCCGGAAACTTTAAAGTTCAAGCCCAACCCGTGAATTATTGAGACTGATAAGAATAAAGAAATGACAGGTCCGTAAAATTATTTTTCGGACCTGTCATTGATAGTGATATGAATCAGACGACAGGTCTGGGCAATACATTGGCGCGTTCGGCAATCTCAGGAACCATATGTTCCCATTCAATGGCCATAAGATGGACGCCTGCCACTCCTTTCATTTCCTTGAATTCTTCAATCTGCTCACAGGCAATCTTGATTCCTTCATCTGCTACCATTTTTTTATCTACACCCTGAAGGCGCTTGATAATAGAATCCGGGACATCCATTCCAGGAACCTTGGCTTTCATATATTTTGCCATACCAATGCTTTTCATGGGCGTTACACCGGGAAGAATATAGGTCTTTTCAGTCAATCCCATATCATTGGCTCTTCTGATCCATTCCCTGATTTTTTCCATGTTGTACACACATTGGGTCTGGATAAAATCAGCACCGGCAGCCACTTTTTTGGCCAGGCGGTGAACCCGCCATTCAAACGGTTCGGCAAAGGGATTGGCTGCAGCTCCGATAAACATTTTCGGCGGCTCATCAATATCAGCACCACCTAAAAATTTACCTTCATCCCGCATCTTTTTGATCATGGCCACAAGCTGCATGGAATCAATATCAAAAACACCTTTGGCATTGGGGTGGTCACCAAACTGCTGATGATCACCGGAAAGGCATAAAATGTTGCGAAGTCCCAAAGCATAAGCCCCCAGAACATCCGCCTGCATGGCCAGTCGATTCCTGTCCCGGCAGACCATCTGGTAGTTCGGCTCAAGCCCCAGGTCTTTGACAATCAAGGCAGCTGCCCAGGAGGACATTCTGACCATGGCTGTCTGGTTGTCTGTGATATTGACCATATCCACCATTCCCTTGAGGGGAGCGGCTTTTTCTTTGATCACGTCTATGTTGCTTCCGCGTGGAGGCCCGAGTTCTCCTGTAAAAGCAAAAAGGCCGGCCTTTAAAATTTTTTCAAAATTACTTCCTGATTTCATATCTGTGAATCCTTTTTGAATTCTTTAATCATCCAACAATATTATCCTGCTGCCCTTCAGAGAAACAGTTTGTTTATTCTTTGTCATATTGGGGAAAAACTCCCTGACTCCGGCAGACCCTTCTGGCCAGAGCAATCATTTCAGGGATATCGATACCCATGGGGCAGTAACACCGTGTACACAACACACATCGCTCCCAAACCAGATCCCT
The DNA here is from genome assembly GCA_043827005.1 of Pseudomonadota bacterium. Taxonomy (GTDB): domain Bacteria; phylum Desulfobacterota; class Desulfobacteria; order Desulfobacterales; family Desulfobacteraceae; genus Desulfobacula. The sequence continues at coordinate 14,630 of JBDRPM010000157.1, forward strand.
GATTTCTCCCAGGTCAAGTTTATCCACCTGACCTTTGCTTTTATATAAAACTCCGACAGAGTTTATCACTTTATAGGATGGCATGTATTTAGGATCTTTATTATGACCCATAAACAAAAAACAACTCTCTGCGCAAAGCGTGCAGTGAGCGCATGCTTTTAAAGACAATTTCATTTTTGTCTTTTTTGTATCCAATATGGCATTGATTTCTTGAGTATCAACGCCGGTTGTATTTTTTTTTCTGAACATGTTCCTCTCCGGTCCAAAAATGAGTTTAAAATTACGCGACTACCAGGTCCTGTTGCCTTTTCCAAGGCCATATTCACTGACAACCGTGAAACGGACAATCAAAAGGTAAATCATGTGAACAAATTTTGTAAACGGAACCGCCATGAGCATCAACTCGCCAAACAGGATATGAAGAGAAACCATGATCTTATAGTCAACCCCCACCTGGTGATACGCAAGATATCCGGTCACAAAAGGGGCTGCGGCAAGGATCAGAAACAAAAAATCCCCGAACGTTGTAATAATCTTGACCCGGTATAAAAACAGGCGCCTGTATAAAAACACAAGGGCACAAGCCACCACAACCAGGGTTAAGCTGTCACTGACACTTTCGGGCAACGATACCAGGCTGATGCCAAACGCATTGTCCAGCAGAATGTTATGACCCAGAACAAAGAGCGGCAGGATCACCAGCAGCACATGAAAAATGGTTGATAAAATGGTCATAAACGGATTAACGCCGACAATGGACAGTTTTAATGCCATCACCCAGTCTGTCTTTTCTTTGCCTGACGGTATTCTGGTAATAAATCGGCCTGGCCCCGCTTTTAATGTTTGTATGGGTTTTTTCTTCATTAAAGAAAAAAACCGAAACACCTGAAACACCGTGCCCAGGAAAAAAACAATAAAGGCGATCCATACCATGGGTCCCTGTATAAAATCGTAGGCAAATGTCCAGGAAAAAATATGTGTTAGTTCCATAATATTCCAGCAATTCAAATTAAAAGTTTGGTTTAAAGACGATACCGTTTTTCATAGGATTCCTGAATAATGGTTCTCGGCGTCTGATTCTGCCATTCCATGGGCGGATGAACTTTTAAAATATCATCCAGCCGGTTCTGTTCTTTTAACCGGTTATAAATATCAAGCCATGCACAGGGGATTTCCTGACTGATCTCACAGGACTGATTGTTGGTACCGCCACAAGGACCGTTAAACAAGCCTTTTGAACAACGGGTAACCGGACAGATGCCGCCGGTATAACCCAGCACACAATGTCCGCAGGCCCGGCATTTTTCTTCATACATCCCCAGGTCTTTATCAATACCGATGGAAACCGTATTCACGGCCGGATGAACCGGAATACCGGAAAATCGAGCGGCCATATTCTGAACACCGGCACCGCAGGCCATGGACAGGATACAATCATATTGACCCGCTTTTTCATCCAGTTCTTCAAGAAAGGTTTCATTGCATTGACGTTCAACCGTGTAGGCATCAATCTGTTTTGAAATGCCTTCTTTTTTAAAATGAACCTGAAGTTCAGCATTTAATGCGTTGACTTCCCGCTGCCCACCGGCCAGACAAACAGATACACAACCGCCGCAACCGACATTTAATATTTTTTTATACCCGCTGATGGCTTCTTTGATTTCATCAATGGGTTTTCTTTTGGCTTTTATCACTTGTTCTCTCCAATCGCAAAAAAAGTGACTTGCGTTATTTTTCCAGGATATGGCACTCACCGCAAAGGGTGGGGCCTGCTTTTTCCTGGGTCATCTTATAGGTATTATGGCATTTCATGCATTGATAGTGAAACGCCTCTTTTCGTTCAATTTTAGATGTCTCATTGTGACAGGACCCGCATAAAATATTGGGATTGTCCTCTTCCAGCTCTGATTCATCCAATATATTTTCACCATTTTCCATCACATGGTGGCAGTCTGTGCAGTCAAGTCCTGCCATATGGTTCTCATGGGGAAAGGCCACTGCGCCGCGACTCTTTTTTCCGCCGAATTCAATATCCGGCGAATATGCATATGCGCCGGAAACAAACAAAACAGCGGCAAGAATCAGAAACAATGGGATTAACACCTGTTTTATTTTATTTTTTACCTTCATTATTGATCCATTATTGCTCATAAATATTTACCAACCCTCTAACCGACAACTGGTGACATTATCACTTAATAATTAATTTTACCAACCCTTTTTTAAATTGTTTTTAAGTTTTTCCAATCCCACATCTGATCCGAGCAGAATGAGGATGTCTTTGTTTTTTAACACAAAATCCGCTTTGGCTGTAAAGCGCATCTTTTCAGAAATCATTTCTTTTACGGAGACAACATGAACCCTGAATTGAATCGTATATGCATCAAACCTTTTTATTTTCCAAATTTTTAAAATCTGATATGATCGATATTTTTAAACGCAACGCCTTTTTAAAGGAGCCTGATTTTGGAAGAAAAGAATATTATTCGTTTTGCAACCCGGATGGATCACCTCCCTCCGTATCTGTTCGGAATGATCAACAAAATGAAAATGGAAAAACGTCGCAACGGAGATGATGTGATTGATCTGGGAATGGGAAATCCCATGGACCCCACCCCTGATGCGGTTATTGAAAAACTGGTGGAAGTGGCAAAAGATCCAAAATCCCATCGGTATCCTGAAAGTTCAGGCATGCCCCATTTGAAAATTGAGATCTCCAAATATTACAAACGCCATTATGATATTGATCTGGATGCTGAAGCAGAAACCTATTTTACCATTGGCTCCAAAGAGGGCATTTCCCATCTGTGTCTGGCGATCATGGGACCGGGAGATTCTGTTCTGGTGCCGGCTCCTGCCTTTCCTATCCATATTTATGCTGCCGTCATAGCCGGTGCCAATGTCATGAAAATTCCCATTGCGCCTGAAAAAGGTTTTTTAGACCGGATCATCAATATCTGCGAGTCCTGCTATCCCACACCCAAGGTGTTGATGCTGAACTATCCGCACAACCCGACCGGTGTTGTTACGGACAAGGCGTTTTTCACAGAAATTGTCAAACTGGCCAAACGGTTTAAATTCATGGTGATCAATGACTTTGCCTATTCAAAAATCAACTTTGACGGATACAAAGCCCCCAGCTTTTTAGAGGTTGAGGGCGCAAAAGAGGTCGGCGTGGAGTTTGGTTCTTTTTCAAAATCCTATAACATGGCTGGATGGCGAATCGGCTATTGTGTCGGAAACCGGCAGATTATCCAGGCCCTGGGTAAAATAAAAGGATATTTTGATTATGGTATCTTTTCAGCCATCCAGGTGGCAGGCATTATTGCCTTAAGAGATTGTGACGATACCATTCCTGAATTATGCAAAGTATATGAAACCCGCAGAGATGTTTTGTGCACAGGGCTTGAACGAATGGGCTGGGATGTTAAACCACCCAAGGCCGGCATGTTTGTCTGGGCAAAAATCCCGGAACCCTACAGCAAAATGGGGTCGCTGCAGTTTGCGGTTGAATTGATGAACAATGGAAACGTTGCTGTGGCACCAGGATCAGGATTCAGTGAAGAAGGAGAAGGATATGTCAGGCTCGCCCTGGTTGAAAATGAGTCCAGGTTGCGCCAGGCCCTTCGCCAGATGAAAAAAGCCATGGATAACATGATAGTATAAATTTTATTAAAATTTAAATCAAAAAAGGGGTTCGTTATTAACCCCTTTTTTAATTTGTACGGTTCAAAAATTTTGAATAATACTGCTTAACCCGAATATTTCGGGTCAAGCAAGAAAAGAGAAAAAAATACCATCCTTGACTCTGATCAACGCAATGGTCTATACTCCATGCATAAATAAATCTTCAATTTGTGTATTAATCAAAAAAACACCGCAATATTTTTTTGAGGGGGTTGTTTTTTTTACACTTAGATTAAAATGATTCTTGTTATAGACAAAAGGCTGTTTGATCTGTTAGACAACAGCAAAAAAATTGGGGTTTCAAGTTCGGTTTGTTTCCTGCGGATGGGCTTTGCCAATCTTGCGCTCTTCTTTATTTTGGCAGTTTTTTTAGCACAACAGAACCCAAACAAGAGCGGATTGATACTGACTTCAGACAAAGGATACAAAAAAGATGATACCTGAAAAAGGACTATATGTTCAGATGTTCAGCATTCACGGGCTGGTACGGGCTGAAAACATGGAACTGGGATATGATGCAGACACCGGCGGTCAGATCAAATATGTGGTGGAATTGTGCAGGACCCTGTCTGAAAGTGATCAGATCCGGAAAATAGATTTATTCACACGGCTGATCAAGGATAAATCCTATTCTGATGATTATGGACAACCCATAGAACAGGTGAATGAAAAGTTTCGTATTGTTCGGATTCAGTGCGGGGGGAAAAAATATATTCGCAAAGAATTGCTCTGGCCTCATCTGGATGAATTTGTGGATAAAACCATTATTTTTATCCGGCAGGAAAAAGATATCCCTGATATTGTTCACGGTCACTACCCGGATGCGGGTCATGTGGCCATGGAGCTGAGCAGTTTTTTTGGTGTTCCCCTGGTCTATACCGGGCATTCCCTGGGCCGGTCCAAAAAAGCCCGGCTGCTGGAAGACGGCTATGATCCCACCGAGATGAATCGAAAACTGAAAATTGATCACAGGATTGATACAGAGGAACATATCCTTAAGTCTGCGGATCGGGTCATTACCAGCACCCACCAGGAAATTGAAGGCCAGTACGGGATGTACCGCAACCGGACCCTGCCGACATATACGGTCATTCCGCCAGGTATTGGTATTGAGCGGTTTTATCCCTATTACCATGAGACCTTTTCCAGCAGCAGTGAAGAAGAAGAATCTTTGTTTGCCAAGGCATCGGTCATTCAGGAACTGAACCGATTTTTTACCCACCCGGACAAACCTTTGATTCTTGTTCTGTGTCGTCCGGACAAACGCAAAAATATCCAGGGCCTGGTAAAAGCCTATGGCGAAGATGCTGAACTTCAGGCCATAGCAAACCTTGCCATATTTGCCGGAATCCGGAAAGATATTTCCGATAAGGAAGAAACAGAGCGGGATGTCCTTACCCAAATGCTGCTGTTAATGGACAAGTACAATCTGTATGGAAAAATGGCTATTCCCAAAAAACATGATTTTGAACACGAGGTTCCCGAACTCTATCGGATTGCTGCGGAAAAACGGGGCGTATTTGTCAATCCCGCATTGACAGAACCGTTTGGCTTGACCCTGCTGGAAGCACTGGCCTGCGGTCTGCCCATTGTTGCCACCAATGACGGCGGCCCAAGAGATATTGTCAACAACTGCCAGACAGGCACACTGGTAAATCCCACAAACACGACGGAAATGGCTTTTGCCATAAAAGATATCATTGTTCATCCGGACAAATGGAATCAATTTTCAAAAAACGGCATCCTGAATACCCGCAAATTTTATTCCTGGGTAAGTCATGCCAAAGCCTATTGCACTGAGATGAAAAAAGTCTGCCAAAAATATGAAAGATCCTTTATCTCCGCAGTAGAACCAAAACACAGCATTGGCGAGCGACTGGCTAAACTCGATTTCATGCTGATCACCGATATTGACAACACCCTTTTGGGAGGAAACCCGGAAGAGCTCCATGCATTAATGGATCTGCTTGAAAAAAACGCAGGCAGGATAGGGTTTGGTGTGGCCACGGGAAGAATGTTTGAATCTGCCCTGGATATTCTTAAAAAGAACGGGATAAAAATTCCAGACATTATTGTTTCCGGTGTGGGCAGCCGTATCAGCTATGGTGATTCCCTGAACCCTGACAAGGGGTGGGAAACCCATATTTCAAAAAGCTGGGATCCGGATCTGATCGCCTCCAGGCTCAAAGAAATTAATTTTATCACTCCCCAGGAGGCAAGTGCACAAAGTGCGTATAAACTCAGTTATACCATGGCTCCGGTGAAGGATCAGCTGGCCAGGATTCACCACGTATTGACCAAAAACAGATTTAAGTACACCCTGATCTATTCTCAGGATCAGCATTTGGATATCTTGCCGTACAGGGCCTCAAAGGGAAAAGCCATCCGGTACCTGAGCTATAAATGGGGACTGCCTTTAAAAAACATTCTGGTGTGCGGTGATTCAGGCAATGATGCAGAAATGCTGAAAGGAGAACCCCTGGGGGTTGTAGTGGGAAATTACAGCCCTGAGCTTGAGACGCTGAGACCTGCAAAACAGATATATTTTGCCAAAAAATTCCATGCCGGCGGCATGATGGAGGGTATCCTTCATTATCAATTTATCCAGAAAGCAAAGGGAATGGTGACTGATGACAATTAAAAATAAAATTCAATTGATTACCTATCCTGACAGTTTCGGTGCCAACCTGCCGGAGCTGCATTATGTACTCCGCAAATATTTTTTCAAAGCCATTGGCGGCGTTCACCTGCTTCCCTTTTATCCGTCCTCTTCAGACAGGGGATTTGCCCCCTTGACCTATGATGAAGTGGACCCTGCATTCGGCACATGGGAGGATGTGGAAAAGATCGGCCAGGATTTTGATCTGATCATTGACTTTATGGTCAATCACATCTCCCGGCAGTCTGTTTTTTTCCAGGACTATATTGCAAAAGGACCTGACAGTGAATATGCAGATATGTTCCTAAGTTTTGATAAACTTGCTCCCAATGGCTGGATAAAGGATGAGGACCTGGAAAAAGTTTACACCCGGAAACCCCGACCGCCCTACCAGACATTGGAACGGCCCAATGGTACCCGGGAAAAAATATGGTGTACCTTTGATCATGAACAAATTGATCTGGATTATAATTCCCCCAAAACCCGGGAAGTTATGCGTAATTTTCTGATCCGACTGGCCAGAAATCGTCCTAAAATGATCCGGCTGGATGCCATTGCCTATACCACCGTAGAACTGGGCACCAATTGTTTTTTTCTGGAACCCAAGATCTGGGAACTTCTGGATTGGTTCAGCGATTATACGTCTGCATTTGATACCCAGATTCTGCCGGAAGTGCACGAACACTATTCCTATCAGCTCAAACTGGCGGCAAAAGGGTACTGGTGCTATGATTTTTCCTTGCCCATGCTGGTTCTTCATGCCCTGTATGTGGGGAAAACCCGGACGCTGAAGTCCTGGCTGAAAAAATGTCCCAGAAAACAGATTACGACCCTGGATACCCACGACGGAATCGGTGTGGTGGATGTAGACGGTTTGTTAAATCAG
>JBDRPM010000158.1:0-14853 GCA_043827005.1 Pseudomonadota bacterium
ATACGCCCACCGGAATTTTGCTCCATGTTAAAAACAGTACTAAAAAAATCAAGGTCGGAAAAGAATTTGCCCACATTGACAAGGATTATGTCCCTCCGGATCTGGTAATCAAAACTGTTTGTCGAATTATAATTCCCATGATTCAGATCTATGCGATGTATGTGGTTGCCCATGGTGATTTTTCTCCGGGCGGAGGATTTCAGGGTGGTGTTATTTTTGGTTCCAGCCTGATTCTGCTGGCGATCTCCTATGATTTAAAAACCCTGGTGGCACGGATCAAAGAGAAAGTTCTGGGAGTACTTGCCGCTGTCGGAGTGTTGATTTACGTGGGCCTTGCGGCCTTGTGCATGGTTATGGGCGGTGATTTTCTGGATTATTCTGCATTGGCCCCCCTGGTTCCGGGTGATCCTCACCACATAAGGGCGCTTGGCATGTTGGGGGTTGAAATCGGTGTAGGGATCGCAGTTACAGCGGTTATGGCTATTTTGTATATTAATATTGTTTCCGAAGGAAGGCATCATGAAGGGTTATAGGTTAGGATTATGACAGATCTGCTCCCTTTGATTGTGGCGAAATACAATTACTGGCTCTATGTAATTCTTATGATGATCGGCCTGTATGCCATGATTGCCAAAAACAATCTGATCAAAAAACTGGTGGGAATGAATATCTTTCAAACCGCCATCATTCTTTTTTATGTGTCCATCGGGTATAAAACCAACGGTACCATACCGATCATTCGGGATCCCCATGGCGGGCACAATGCACTCATTCAGGCAGCCGATTATATCAATCCTGTGCCCCATGTGCTGATGCTGACGGCCATTGTTGTGTCTGTGGCAACGTTCGGTGTTGCCATGGCCCTGGCAATCCGGGTCTATCAGCAATATCAGACCCTTGAAGAAGATGAACTCAGAATGCGATTGTCGGAAGATTAAATTATGGAAAATCTGCCTGTTCTCATTGTTGTTGCACCACTGATTGCCGGACTCCTATCCAGCCTGTTCGCCTGGATTAAAAAAGAATATTCTTATATTACAGCATTGGCCGGTCTGGGTGTATCTGTGTTTTCAGCGGTCATGGTGCTTATCCGTGTCATTGAATCCGGAACCATTCAATACACTGTGGCAGGCTGGGCTCCACCCATGGGGATTGCGCTCCAAATTGATCTGTTAAATGCCATGGTGTTGGTTCTGATTGCCGGTGTTGCCTTTTTAAATCTGATTGCCAGCTATAAAAGTGTTGCTCGTGAAACCCATGATCGGATCGGATCATTTTATACCATTTACATGATGTTTGTGACCGGTCTTCTGGGGGTTACGGCCACAGGAGATCTGTTTAATCTGTATGTGCTCATTGAAATTACCTCTTTGACCAGTTATGCCATGGTTGGCCTGGGTGATCGATCCCGTGGTCCCCTGGCAGCCTTAAATTATGTTTTTATTGGTGTGGTTGGCGCCAGCTTTTATCTGCTGGGGGTGGGTTATCTTTATCTGGCCACAGGTTCTTTGAATATGCTGGATGTGGCCCAGATACTCAAAGGCCTTCACGGCTCTTCCACAGTTCTGGTCGGCTTTATCCTGTGTATGGTCGGTATCTGGATTAAAATGGCCTTGTTTCCCATGCATGTCTGGCTTCCCAATGCCTATACCTATTCTCCTACAGCTTTTTCGAGGGTGGTGGCCCCGCTGATGACCAAAGTGATGGTCTATGTCATGATCCGGTTGATGATCACGGTATTTGGAGTGGATTATATTTTCAACACCCTTGATATTTCCCAGGCCGTGGTCTGGTTGGCCACGATTGCCATAGTGGTTGGGGGGATATTGGCATTATCCCAGAAAAATTTAAAAAAAATGCTGACCTATATTATCGTGTGTGAGATCGGATATATGGTTGGCGGGGCCTGGATGGGCAATATCCTTGGCATGACCGGTGCGATTTTACATATTTTAAATGATGCCTTAATGACATTTGCTCTTTTTCTGGCTGTGGGCAATATGGTCTATCGGTTGGATAGAATGGATCTGTTGGATTTAAAGGGCCTTTTCGGCAAGATGCCATGGACCATGGCCGGTTTTGTTCTGGCGGCACTGAGCATTATCGGGGTACCACCTACCTGTGGATTTTTCAGTAAGTGGTATCTGATTCTTGGCGCCATTGAACAGGGGGCCTGGCATTTTGTCGCTGCCCTTATATTGTCCAGCTTAATCTGCGCCATTTTATTTTTTAAAGTATTTGAGATCTGTTTTTTTGAACCCATGGCCGATGGACATGATGACCATGAATCCCATACGCCTGTCGAAATAGCTGAAGCGCCTGTTTCAATGCTGATTATATCCGGCATTGCAAGCCTTTGTCTGATTGTTGCAGGCGTTTATTCCGGAACGATAGTAAACACGATTATTCTTCCATTTTTAAAGTGAAAAACCATTGATGATAAAAAGGGCAATCCAATAAATGGAAACCATACTCTCAATTAAACCGCTTCTGGCTGTTCTGGTGACGCTGTGTGTTATTCCCATCCTGGTCTCATCCTCTGATAAACCCAATGTCCGGGAAACCTGGATATTTGTAGCCGGTTTTATCAAGTTTGCCCTGGTTGTGTCCATGCTGCCGGCTGTTCTTGCCGGGAAACAGATTGCACTGACCCTGTTTGAATTTGCGCCCGGGGCATCCATTGCCCTGCGGGTGGACGGACTGGGACTGGCCTTTGCACTGGTGGCGGCCAGTCTGTATATCATTACCTGTGTTTATTCCATCGGATATATGCGGGGGCTTAAAGAGCACGGTCAGACCCGGTTTGCCTGTTTTTTCGCTCTGGCCTTATCCGCCACCATCGGGGCTGCGTTTTCTGCCAATCTGCTGACCTTGTACCTGTTTTATGAAATCCTGTCCCTGTCCACCTATCCTTTGGTTACCCATCACCAGGATGAAACATCCAAAATTTCCGGCCGACGGTATTTGACCTTTATCCTGGGCACGTCCATTGGTCTGGTTTTGCCGGCCATGATCTATTGTTATTTCATCACCGGCACCCTGGAATTTTCAACGACCGGTATATTTACAGGCCAGTTATCCAGGCCCGCGGCAACGGTATTATTGCTTATGTTTGTTTTCGGTTTTGCCAAAGCCGGAATTATGCCCTTCCATTCATGGCTGCCGGCAGCCATGGTGGCGCCTACGCCGGTGAGTGCCCTGCTGCATGCAGTGGCTGTTGTTAAAGTCGGCGTTTTCTCCATTGTCCGGGTGATGACCGGAATTTTCGGCGTTGAGCTCTTATCCAGCTACCATCTGGGGGTGGTGGTCATGGCCATTGCATCGATCACCATTCTTGTGGGGTCCTGTATCGCGCTTTCCCAGGATGAACTCAAGCGGCGGCTGGCCTATTCCACTATCAGTCAATTGTCGTATATTGTTTTTGGCGTGGCCTTATTGTCCCCCCAGGGTATGCTGGGCGGGGTGATTCACATTGTCATGCATGCCTTTGGAAAAATTACCCTGTTTTTCTGTGCCGGAGCCATCTATGTGGCCACGGGCAAAAAACATATCAGCCAGATGAAGGGTCTGGGAAAACGCATGCCATTCACCTTTGCTGCTTTTTTTATCGGAGCTTTGGGGGTCATAGGGTTGCCGCCCACGGGTGGGTTTTACAGCAAATGGAATTTGATACTGGGGACGTTGGAGGCCCAACAGACCTTGTTTATGCTGGTTCTTCTTATCTCCTCGTTTTTAAATGCATTTTATTTTCTGCCCATTATATACCAGGGGTTTTTCGGTACCAGTCCTGATGACAATCAAGAAGGGCCGGTCCAGATAAAAGAGGCCAATCCGGCGTGTGTCATTCCGTTAATCATTACCGCATGTATATCCATAGCCCTGTTTTTTTATCCGGACGTATTCGTTCTTTTAATAAAAATCGGGTTGAGAATCTGAGCAGACAGGAGCAGCCAATATGGGAACAAGAAAACAAGACTTTAACGGCCAGTCATTTGAAATTCTGGATCATGCCCAGGTTCCTGGATTTAAAACCGCTTTTCACATTATTATCTGTGCAGCAGCGGTTTATTTTATTTATATTTTTGTCCATGCAATGCTTTGATATCCCATGGACCGGCTTGCACAACATGACAGAATAAAGAGGGAAAATGAAAAAAGAACTCACTGTATTTGACAACCCGAAAAATGTTAAACGCCTGCGCATGGGCTTTTTCATTGTCCTTGTCCTTGTTTTGATTGCAGAAGGGTTTGTGGACATGCACGGGGAATTTTCGGTCGAACATTTTTACGGGTTTTATGCGGTTTACGGATTTATTTCCTATGTGTTCTTAATATTTGCCGCCAAGCTGTTAAGAAAAATTATCATGCGCAAAGAGGATTACTATGATCAATAGCATGCTCCCGCCGGCCTTTGTTTTTATACTGGGTGCCATTCTCGTTCCTTTTTTGTCCGGCCGGACCAGAGCCGTTTACATGCTGGCCCTGCCAATTATCGTGTTTTTAGGGTTGGTGAATCTTGCGCCCGGCAATATATGGACAATGTCCTTCTGGGGATATGATCTGATTTTGGGGCGGATAGACAAATTGTCCCTGATTTTCGCCTATGTGTTCACCATCATGGCGTTTTTAGGGGTATTATTTGCTCTCCAGGTAAATGATAATTTACAACACGTGTCCGGTTTGATCTATGTTGGGTCCACCCTGGGGGTGGTTTTGGCCGGTGATTTTTTATCCCTTTATCTGTTTTGGGAAGTGATGGCAGTCAGCTCTACTTTTCTGATCATTGCCTCCCGGACACCTGAATCCCGGGAAGCTGGCTTCCGGTATATCCTGGTCCATTTAATCGGCGGGTTGTTCCTGCTGGCCGGAATCGTTCTTTATGTTCAGAAAACCGGAACCCTTGCATTTGATTATATCGGGCTTACCGGGATAGACGCCTATTTGATTTTTATCGGCATTGCACTGAATGCGGCAGCGATTCCCCTTCATGCCTGGCTGCCGGATGCTTATCCCATGGGAACACCCACCAGTACGGTTTTTTTAAGCGCCTTTACTACCAAATCAGCGGTTTATCTTTTGATACGGACCTTTCCGGGAGCCGATATTTTAATTGTCATCGGCGGGTTGATGGTGTCTTTGCCCATCTTTTATGCCGTACTTGAAAACGATATTCGACGGGTGCTGTCCTACAGCCTGATGAACCAGGTCGGGTTCATGCTGGTGGGCATTGGTATCGGCACTCACCTTGCCTTGAACGGGGCTGTGGCCCATGCATTCTGTCATATTATTTATAAAGCCCTGCTGTTTATGGCAGCCGGGTCCGTCCTTCAAATGACCGGTAAAATAAAGTGTACGGAGATTGGCGGGTTATACAAGACCATGCCTTTGACCTGTTTATTCTGCATGGTGGGGGCGGCGTCCATATCCGCCTTTCCGCTGTTTTCCGGGTTTGTATCCAAATCCATGATCATTTCTGCATCAGGCCATGAGAAATTTTTTCTGATCTGGCTGGTACTCCAATTCGCCTCAACCGGTGTGGTGGACCATGCCGGTATCAAGGTGCCGTTTTTTACTTTTTTCGGGCACGACTCAGGCATCCGGGCCAAGGAGCCACCCTTGAACATGCTGCTGGCCATGGGTTTGGCCGCATGTCTGTGTGTGGGCCTGGGCGTTTGGTACCAGCCCCTTTACAACCTGTTACCCTTTCCGGTTCATTACACCCCCTATACCGGCAGCCATGTGGTGGGTCAGCTTCAACTGCTTTTGTTCGGGGCCCTGGCCTTCACGCTGTTGATCCTGTCCGGATATTATGTCCCGGAAGTCAAAAGTAAAAACCTTGATATTGACTGGACTTATCGCAAGTTGGGGCGGTTTGTCTACCGCGTTCTTGATAAAAGATTGAATGCATTGAACCGGGTTTGTGAAGTCTATCTGATGGCTGCAGTGAGGGGGATATCATCATTTTTCGTTTATGCTGCTGTCGGTACGGCACTTTTTTTTGCTGTGAATATCTGGTTGATTTCTGGCATCCGGGGCCAGCGGCTTGAAATAAAAAAGCGCCAGCTTTACAGTGATATCACCCAGGGAAGCCTCCCCATAGGGGCTGCATTGGCTGTGTCCATCTCTTTTGTTTGTGTGGTTTATTATTTGAGTTAGTGAGTTACTCCGGAGGCACGACATGGTTAAATTAAATGATTTAAAGCGGATTAATATTTTAAAACAGGTTCCGGATCATTTGCTGGAAATTATTGCCGAAGAGGCGCAATTGTCCATTTTCGGGACAGGCACACAATTAATGGCCGATAATGAACAGGCTAAAACTTTTTATATGTTGATCATGGGTCAGGTGGCGATCAAACAGAAGCTTACCCCGGATATCGATATTATTTTTGCTTTTGTGCAGTCTGGAGCTGCGTTTGGCATTCCTGCGCTTCTGGCCAATCAGACAGCCTCATATACTGCTGTCTGCCAGGAGCCCTGTGAGGTTATCACGCTGTCCGGAGACCGGATGCTTGAATTGTTTGAACAAAATGACGAGCTTGCGTATTACCTGTTAAGAGGGGCTGCCAATCAGTATCGCCAGAATATGGACCAGCGTGCCCAGATGGTGATCAAAGTTCTGGATGAAAATCCAGGGCTTAAAGAAAGCATTGATCGCCTTGAAACCCTGACAATGATGATATAAACCTTTAATTAATGATAAGTAGACAATCAAGTGCAATTGATGCGTTAGGATATCCATTATGGTCGAAAAACAGATATTAAAACAGATCCATTTTCTCAAGGATTTATCTGATGATATTCTTGAAAACCTTGGTAGAATAGCCACACTTGAAAATTTTGATGAAGAAGATGTTTTATTTCGACAGAATCAAAAACAAATGTTTTTATACATGCTGGTGTCTGGAAAGGTCTTTTTAAGTTCCCGGTCTTTTACAGGAAAGTCCTTGACACTGGATGAGGTAAAACCTGGCCGAACCTTTGGCGTACCCGCACTGTTTGATCAATCATCCGGCACTTTCACAGCCATTTGTGCGATAGATTCTACAATGGTCACAATTTCAGGTGAACGACTGCAAGCGTTATTTGAACAGGATTTTAGAATCGGTCATATCTTTATGCGCAAAATAGTGGAGATGTTTAAAATCAGACGCGAAATGCACACCCGCCAATTCATGCATTCTTTAAAAACCCATCCTGAAATCAGTAAATTCCAGGCATGAAGCCCTAAAAGACGATATCTGTCAAACCATAAACAGATTTATTTTTTCCAGAATTCCGGAACAAACAAAATGATGACTGTATAAATTTCAAGCCTGCCCAACAGCATGCACCAGGACAATACCCATTTTGCAAGACCAGGCAGATGGGCAAAGTTTTCAGCCGGGCCGACACTGCCAAACCCCGGGCCGATATTGCCGATACACGCAGCAACCGCACCAAAGGAAGTCATCATGTCCAGCCCCATACCGGCCAACACAATGCCGGCCAGAAAAAACAGGCCGATGTAAAGGGCCAGAAAGCCCATGATGCTGCGCAAAATTTCATCGGGAATGACAATATTGTTGATTCTGATCTGTCTGATGCTTCGCGGATGAATCAACTTAAACAATTCTCTGTAACAGTATTTACAACAGGCAATAATTCTGGCGCATTTCATGCCTCCACCGGTGGAGCCGGCTGACCCGCCGATAAACATGCAGACAAACAAAAGAATCTGGCTTAATCCTGGGAACAGTTCATAATCTGCCGTGGCAAATCCTGTGGTGGTCACAATGGAAACAACCTGGAATCCGGAAAACCTTATGGCATCCATAAACGAACCATATACAGGACCATAGATATCCCAGGCAATAACAGCGGTTAACAACAGGATCAAACCCAGAAAAAAGCGGCATTCCATATCCTGCCAGAAAGCCAGTGTTTTCCCCCGCAGCATCTGATAATGAAGCGTGAAATTAATGCCGGCCAGAACCATAAAAAAGATGACAACAGAATCAAAATATGCGCTGTTATAGTGGGCAAGGGATGTATTTTTAGGTGAAAATCCGCCCGTGGGCAAAGTGGTCAGGGCATGGCAGGTGGCATCAAACAACGGCATGCCGCCTGCCAGCAGAAAAACAATCTCAAGAAGGGTAAATCCGGCATAGACCAGCCAGAGAATTTTGGCAGAGTCGCTCAGCCGGGGAGTGAGTTTGTCAGGAACCGGGCTGGGCACCTCGGCTTTGTATAATTGTATGCCGCCAACGCCTAAAAACGGAAGAATGGCCAGGGACAGAACAATAATACCCATGCCGCCCAGCCATTGAATCAGGCTTCTCCAGAAAAGCAGTGAAAAATTTGCCCCTTCAATATCGGTCATCACCGAAGACCCGGTGGTTGTAAATCCTGAAACAGATTCAAAAAAAGCATCGGTAAAACTTGAAAAATCAGGAGAAAAATAAAAGGGCAGGGCACCAAACAGACTGATGGCTGTCCAGGCCAGTGCCACGGCCGCCATCCCTTCTTTCTGATTTATATAATCCTCATCTGAAAGTTTTTTTGATAAACCGATCAGGGCCAGTCCTGTAAACACAATAATGGTTATAGACCAGATAAAAGGGGTGATAGATTCTTTGTAAAAAAAACAGACCACCAGCGGAACAACCATGGAAAACGCTAAAAAAATCATCAGAATTCCAATGATTTTTAAAATATACTGCCAGCGCATTAGAAAAAATCCAATTTTACGGTCAACAGTTTTTCCAGTTTTTTAACCGCCTGCTTGACCGCAAACATGATGATCCGGTCTTCTGGTTTTACCACGCTGTCACCTGAAGGGATAATGATCTGGCCATTTCTGATGATGCACACCAGAAGGGCGCCTTTTGGGAAAGAAATTTTGCGCAAAGGTTTGTCTGTGATGACAGAGGTTTCAAGGGCAATGGCTTCGATAAATTCTCCCCGTTCTCCAAAAATTGAGATGTCGGATAATACCTTTCCTTTCCTGATATCCTGGAGAATTGTGCTGACAGCAGACAATCTGGGACTGATGACCTTATCAATGCCAATGGAGTTTAAAAGCGGGTAATAGTTGGATTTTCCGATTCGGGTAATGGTGTTTCCTGCCCCGAGATTTTTTGCTAAAAGGGTAACCAGTATATTGGTTTCATCATCATCTGTGACAGAGATCACAACATCGTTGTATCCCACATTTTCTTCTAAAAACAGTTTCTGGTCTGAACCGTCTCCATGGAGTACGATGGTTTTACTCAATTGTTCTGATAGATAATGGCATCGATCCAGGTTTGATTCTACGATTTTTGTTTTGATTTTATCTTGTTCAAGAAGTTTGGCAAGCCGTTCACCGATTCGGCCACCCCCAATGATCAAAACCCGCTGGGTGGGTTCATGGTGTTTGCCGAACAATTCGAGCATCTGTGTCAGTTTCTCTGCATGGCAGACAAGATAGATCAGATCTTTGCCATGTAACTGGGTATCCCCACGGGGTACAATCACTTCGTTGTTTCGGATAATGGCTGCGATTAACGGTCTTTGGTCGGGAAAATGCGTTGTAAAATCAGCCAGTTTTATTCCTGCCAGGGGTGATGTTTTATCCAGCCGGAACCCGACATATTTTACCTGTCCATCTGCAAAATTTCCAACATCCACAGCTGCCGGGACATCAATGAGTCGTCGAATGGTTTTAACCACTTCGGTTTCAGGGTTGATCACCATGTCTATGTGTGGATTTTCCTGTTTGAATTGATCCTGGTAAGGGTCAAAATCAGTATCCCGGATACGTGCCAGTTTGCGGGTGGTGGGAGAAATCAGATTGGTCATCAGGCAGGCCACAAGATTGGTCTCGTCACTGTTTGTAACAGCCAGCAGAATATCGGTGTCTTTAATGCCTGCATCAATTAAAATTCTGGGATTGGAACCCGATGCTTGAATCGCTTGAACATCCAGATCATCTGTTATACGTCGAATGGCATCCGGATCCTTGTCAATGACTACCACCTGTTTGTTCTCGGAGGCCAGTCGGCTTGCTATATTGTAACCCACTTCTCCGGCGCCAACGATGATAAACTTCAATGGTTTTCTCCTGATGTTAATGGGGCAATGTGAATAAGGATTTGAAAAATTGAAATTGTATTATCATAAATTTAGTTATTATCTCTTGGTAATGTTGAACTTATTAGGACAAGGACGTGTTTTTGTCAAGTCAACTGAACGTAAATGTAAAAAATATAGGGGTTGTTTTTTTATCTTTTCTTGACAAATAGAAGGCGTTCTCTATAGTAACTTACTTTAAATGTATAAAAAATACATGGTCAGTTGTAAAAAAAAATAAAAAACCTGTTTGTTGATGGAAGCATTATTATGAATGGATAGATTTAAAATGGGGAAAATATGGACCAATTTTTTTTGTCAGTACTGATTATCCTGGCAGGGGGATGTTTCTGCCTTGTGTCAGCTCAACTATTCAAATTTTCAAAAATTATTGCGGTTGTTTTTTTAAGCGGGGGCTGCTTTTATGGGTTAATTGATTCCGTTACCAAATTAATGGGCTCGCAAACTGTCACCGCATCCATTGATTATCTTAAGTTTTTTTCTCTGGCCTTTCGTGTTGACAGTCTGTCTGCTTTTTTTCTGACTGCTATTTTTGCGGTGTGTTTTTTTTCCACCATTTATAGTTTCCATTACATGGACAACCCGGACAAAAAAAATAAAATTGCAGTTCATTATTTTTTCTTCAGCCTGTTGATTGTTTCCATGGCTCTGGTTGTAACGGCTGCCAATATCATTACCTTTATGTTTTCCTGGGAAATCATGTCTTTGTCGTCTTATTTTCTGGTTATTTACGATTATCAGAAAAATGAAAACCGCAAGGCTGGATTTTTGTATTTTATCTTTTCCCATGTCGGGGCCATGTTTATTCTGTCAGCATTTGGTCTGATTTATGGGTATACCGGCAGTTTTTCATTGGACAGGATGGCTGCAGTCCCGGAAACAGTTAAAATTGTCATATTTGTATTTTCATTTATCGGGTTTGGTTCCAAAGCCGGGGTTTTTCCTTTCCATGTCTGGCTGCCCCATGCCCACCCTGCCGCACCCAGCCATATTTCAGCAGTTATGTCCGGGGTCATGATCAAAACCGGTATTTATGGAATTTTACGGATGTACATGCTCCTGGACTGGGCCACACCTGTTTTTGGCGCCATTGTTCTGCTTGCAGGCGGGGTATCGGGTGTGATTGGCGTTGTCTACGCACTGGGTCAGAATGATCTTAAACGCCTGCTGGCCTATTCCAGTGTTGAAAACATCGGTATTATTCTCATCGGTCTGGGTGTGGGCATGATCGGTGTTTCTTCGGGTAATCCTTTAATGGCGGTTCTTGGATTTACCGGCGGATTTTTACATATCATGAACCATTCCATTTTCAAGTCTTTGCTGTTTATGGGAGCTGGAATGGTTCTGCATAAAACCGGTACCCGGTCCATTGATGCCCTGGGCGGGCTGTTAAAAAATATGAAAGTTACGGGTGCTGCTGTGATTGTCGGTTCCCTGGCCATCTGCGGACTGCCACTGTTTAATGGATTTGTCGGAGAATTTTTCATCTATCTTGGCGGGTTTAAAGGAATTGTTCTGGATAAGTCAGCCTTTGCCCTGTCTATTTTTGCAATCATCAGTCTGGCGGTTATCGGAGGACTTGCTCTGGCTTGTTTTACCAAGGTGATTGGCGTGGTATTCCAGGGTGAACCCCGCACCAAGGCTGGGCAAAATATCAATGAAAAGGGCGTAACCATGCTCTTTTCCATGATCTGTCTGTCCATTGCCTGTTCAGTCATCGGCATATTTCCAAAACTTTTGATCGGACTGCCCATCAAAGCAGTTTTAGGACTGGGGCTGGGGCATAATCTGCAAGCTTTTAATCCCATCATACAAGCCTGTGCCAACATATCCTGTGCTGCCTGGATTCTTCTGACAGCTCTTATACTGGTTGCTGTCATCCAATGGTTTTTCTATCGTGGTAAACGTGTTTATAAATCCGGAACCTGGGGATGTGGTTTTACCCGGCCAACCGTGAAAATGCAGTATACCGGTGCATCCTATGCCTCATTTATCCTTGAATTTTTTAAATCCATTGCTCCTGTGGATGAAGACCATCATCCCATTGTCGGACGTTTCCCGGCTAAAACAAGTTACCACAGTTATGTGGGGGATATTGCAGAACGACATATGGTCAGGGTTGTTGTAAACCCGGTGCTGTATTTGTTTGATAAGCTCAGATGGATACAGCATGGAGATATCCATCTGTATATTGGTTATATCCTTTTGGCTATTATATTATTGCTGTTTTTTATTTAACGTCATTAAACGGGATGATTTTATGATTGAATCCATTTTTCTCTGGCTTGCGGCCATTTTTACAGCGCCTTTTTTTTCAGGGCTGATCCTTAAGGTCAAAGCTTTTTTCGGAGGCAAAAAAGGGCCACCGCTTCTGATTAACTACTACACTTTGATCAAGTTGTTTAAAAAAGGATCTGTTTATTCCAACAGCACTACGGTTGTGTTTAAGCTTGGTCCTGTTGTGTCTTTGTGCACGATGATCAGCGTGCTGTTGTTTTTGCCGATTGCCGGGCATGCGCCGGTTATTTCATTTAACGGGGATGTGATTTTTATCCTATACGCCCTGGGACTTGGCCGGTTTTTTACCATTGCGGCTGCAATGGATACAGCATCTCCGTTTGAAGGCATGGGCGCTGCAAGGGAAGCATATTTTCCAATTATCTGTGAAGCCTCCATGTTTATGATTTTAATTTTCTTTTACCGGTTGACAGGCCAGCTTGAATTGTCTGCCTATTTCACTGGTGCAAATACCCTGGCCCTCTGGAATACAGCAGGAGCGCCGATTGTTTTTGTGGTCTTTTCCCTGTTTATCATCATGGTGACTGAAACCTCAAGGGTACCGGTGGATGATCCGGCGACCCATCTAGAACTGACCATGATTCATGAAGTCATGGTCCTGGATCATTCCGGCCCTGATTTTGGATTGATTGAACTGGGGGCCTTCTGCAAGCTGTTTTTCTATTCAACCCTTATCTCAAGATTGATCCTTCCCTTTAACACGGGGCAGCCTGTAATGGATTTTTGCATATACATCATTGGCCTGTTTATTGTGTACATAGCCATTGGTATTACCGAGTCAGTGATTGCCCGTTATCGAATGGATAAAGTCCCTCAGTTTGTTCTGACCTCTTTTGCCTTGGCATTTTTTGCAACCATTATCACTTTGGAGTTTATCAAATGATATTAAATCCAGTGGATACACTTTTGACATTTGTATTGCTCTCTGTTTTATTTTCTTTTGGGACCAGTCGCGTTACCGGTCTGATAAAGGTACTGGCTTTTCAGGGACTTGTCGTTTCTATTGTCCCTTTTTTTATTGGCCATGAGATGGGTACAGGTGGTATTGTTTTTACCCTGACAACTTTATTCATCAGAGGCGTTATTATCCCTTTAAGTATTTATATTGCCATTAAAAAGGTTGCCATCCAAAGGGAGGTTGAACCGATTGTCGGATTTAATGCCTCTGTTTTGTTCGGGCTTGGCCTTATTGTTGCGGCAACCTATGTCAGCCGTCAATTGAATATTCCGTCTGTCAGTCACTTTATCCTTTTATTTCCCACAGCTGTGGCCCTGCTTGTGACGGGAATGTTTCTTCTCATTGCCCGAAGAAATGCCATTGCCATGGTCATTGGGTATATCATGATGGAAAATGGGATTTATCTGGTAGGAACAACCATTTCGGTTCGTGCCCGGCACATAGTTGAATTCGGAATTTTACTGGACGTCCTTGCCGGCGTTATGATTATGGCTGTCATTCTTCAGAATATCAAACGCACGTTTGATGATGTGGATACAGCCAAACTTAGAACTTTAAAGGAATAGGCAGGTTTTCATGGTAGAAATCATTTTTCTGACCCCTTTTATCACAGGCCTTCTTGCATTTTTTCTTCCCAAGACCATTGGCCGCCCCTTACTGGTATGTACGGGTGCCATTCATTTGTTCCTTTCAATCATGATATGGATCAACCGGCCGGAAGCTGTTTTTAATGCTTATTTTGCCGTAACCCCGGAAGGGCTGTTGTCTCTTCTGGTGATTTCGCTTCTTTTTTTCCTGATTTCCATCTACACAGTGGGATATCTCAAAGAAAGTGATCTTGCTGCGGAAAACATATTTACCGGCTCCATGCTGCTGTTTTTATCCACCATGACCATGGTGACGCTGTCCGATCATATCATGGTTATGTGGATTGCCATTGAAGCAACAACGCTTGCAAGCGCACCATTGATTTATACGTATCGAACCTCTGCTGCTCTTGAAGCCACATGGAAATATGTGCTGATCTGTTCGGTGGGAATTGCCATGGCATTGCTGGGGTCTGTTTTAATCACCCTGTCCATGGATATCGGTCATGTGGATGCACCTTTGTCCTTTTCTTCCTTGACCAATGTGGCAAAATCAATGGACCCGACCTGGCTTAAAGCCGGGTTTGTGTTTATTCTTGTAGGGTATGGAACAAAAATGGGACTGGCTCCCATGCACACCTGGCTCCCTGATGCCCACAGTGAAGCACCCAGTCCTGCTTCTGCGCTTTTATCCGGTGTATTGTTGAACTGTGCCTATCTGGGAATTTTTAAAACCAATAGGATTATGGTGGCTGCCGGACTTGGGGATTTTTCAGGAACTATTCTGGTTGTGTTTGGTTTGATGTCCATCCTTGCGGCGGCAACATTTATCCTTAAGCAGAATGAATACAAAAGAATGCTGGCTTATTCCTCCATCGAAAATATGGGAATCATTGC
>JBDRPM010000159.1:0-47450 GCA_043827005.1 Pseudomonadota bacterium
AAATTTTGGAAGCGAAAATGCATATATTATTACATGACGATTCAAAACTGCGCAAATTTATTACAGGATATATCCTTATAGGCTTTGGGCTGTTCCTTTTCATGTATCTAAACTCACAGAACATTCTTTCAAGACCTGTGAACACCTTTACAGCTTTTTCGGTTAAAGCAATGGCTGAAGTTTTTAATCTCGAATCAAGCATTGAGCAGCGCACATACACTCGGGAAAGGGGGAATGATATAATTTTCGTGCCCACAACGATTTTGAGGGTGGGTAACTATAAAGCCCGGGTCATCTTGGAATGTTCTGCCGTTCATGCAGGAATATTATTGCTCACCTTTTTGCTTGCATATCCTTCATCAGTATCACAAAAGATATCCGGGATTTTTTTTCTGGTTCCCTGTTTGATCTTTTTTAATACAGCCAGGATTTTTATCCTGATGTTGCTTGGTCACACCTTTGGTCAAAACAGCTCTGCATTCAATCTATTCCATGTGTATATCATGCAAGTTTTGATCATAGCATTGGTTCTGGCCATGGCCCTTTTATGGCTGCGAAAATATGAGCTCAATAAAATGGATTCTCTTGCATGGTTTTCTTTAAGGTTCCTGGTCATTTCTATGGGGCTTACCATTTTATGGTTTTTTTTAAACAAAAAAATGGATTTTCATTCAGAAAGCATTAAATATGTTATTTTTCCTTTTTTGATTTTTGGCTCACTGGTGCTGTCGAGTTCGGAATTAAAATTTCAGAACAATTTTAAAGAGATCCTGATGGGTTTAGGAGTCATGATTGCATTTTTAATCATTGGTCAAACAGTGCGTTTCATATCTGAACATTTCCATTCTTCGATTGCAGAACTGTCTTTTGTCATGCTTAATTCTGCCCTAAAATATATCCTTCCTTTTGGCTTGTTCTTCTTCCTGATGCGAAAAAAGCTCTTTATGCAAACCAACCATTCCGGAAAGCAAGTTTTTGGATGCCCTCTTTGTGATAAGAAAAATATCCGAAACCTAAGAGCTCATGCACAGGCAAAACATTATGCAGAGTTTACGCGAGGAGATGAAAGACTTGTGAAAGCGATCCAGGTAGTTGAAAAGATTCTTCAGCGAGGTCAATCCGACCCAAAGAGATGTCTATAAAGTTATGTTGTTTTTAGTAAATTTTTTGAGAGGTGCGATGTGTTCAATAATGGTATGAGCTGTCAGGAGTCAAGTACGACAATTTACCGAGCGCTTTATTCTCCAGTCCGGGCTTTTTAAGATTTACCATGATACAAGCTGTGGTATGGATAGATTTTTCAGTTTCAGATTTGAAATTACAATATATGGGATAGCCTCAATCCAAATTTCAAAAGGTTGCTATAAATTATATTGGAGATACATTACAGCCCTGGGATTCCTATTGGCCCAGGAAGATCAGGAATACCACATCCTGAAAACGAGATTATAATAAGCAAGATCAATGTAAATACTGCCAGTTGTTTCATTCTGATCCTTTCTAAAAATATGACAAGTTATCTGACTCTAAATAATTGAAAATTTAGATCGATAAATCAGTATCAATGATTGGAAATTATGTAAAGAGATATCCATAACTTGGCCATTCCCCTCTTTTTTAAAAGAATTCAACACCCCAAAATTTTTTCCTGGGGATTCTATAAATATTTATTTATCAAACAGGTGTTTTGTTAATCAAATTGTGCAACATTTCAGCGGTTGGAGGCAAATATCTGGTGCTAAGGGCCCAGTCAAAAATAAATTTACATTTTGAAAGCCGATTCATCCTGTCCTGCTGCGTTGTGTAAATTCGGCATATTCCCGATATGCCTGCATTTCCACGCCTTGCGGGCCAGGCGACTCGACTCCCAAAATTGGTAATTTATTTTTGAGTGAACCCTTATTGTTTTTTGGGTATTTCTCAATAAACTAGCGACATGATCGAGATCTTGGGGCAACCTCAACAGTCTTAGCCCGAAAATTGCATGAAAACTTAAAAAAAGACTAGCAAAATCTCCGAAAATTTTATATAATTCAATCGCTTACAAAGAATTAAAACGGAGATTCTGCTATGACACTTTGTACCACAAAAACAATTGAATACTCAAGATGCAAAAGTCGTAAAATTCAAGCAAATTTTGATGGCGGAGAAATTACTTCTGATGCCGGAGCAATTTTGTTGAACCAGGCAGATAAAATTATTGGCCTTACCAAAAGGATTGCATCCACAATCCACGATCCACGTTGTACAGGAAAAGTTAAACACACCATGGCCGATATTTTGAGACAAAGAGTATATGCCCTGGCACTGGGTTATGAAGATTTGAATGATCATATTACTCTGCGTAAAGATACTGCCCTGCAAACCGCAGTTGGCCAGGATAAGGATCTTGCAAGCAATTCAACATTGTGTAGGTTTGAGAACGCTGCCGATCGTCAACTGTGCTGGGACATCAATAAAGCATTTGTCGAAGTGTTTATAGAATCTTTTAAAAAGCCGCCCAAAGAAATCATATTGGATTTTGATGCAACTGACAATCCTGTCCATGGTGATCAAATTGGTAAGTTTTTCCATGGGTATTATAACCATTATTGTTTTCTGCCGCTTTATGTATTCTCCGGCAAACACCTGCTGGCAGCATATCTTCGCCCAAGCAACATTGATGCTGCATATGGCGCATGGAGCATTTTAAAACTTTTGACAAAACGGTTTCGTGAAGTCTGGCCTGGTGTAAAAATCATCTTTCGTGCAGACAGCGGATTTTGCAGGCACATGATGATGAACTGGTGTGACAGGCAAGAAGAACCCATTCATTATATTATTGGAATCGCTCGAAACTCCCGTCTTGAAAAACAGGCAGAGCCTTTGATTCAGAAAGCCCAGGCTCAATTTGACGAGCATGGAGAAAAAAAACGTCTGTTCGGTGATTTAACATATGCCGCAGAATCATGGAAATATGAAAGACGTATCATTGTCAAAGCAGAGCACACAGAAATGGGAAAGAACCCACGGTTCCTGGTGACCAATCTTACAGGGGACAGCCAGGAACTTTATGATAAATTATATTGTGCCCGTGGTGAAGCTGAAAACAGGATCAAGGCACAACAATTGGATCTATTTGCAGACAGAACAAGCTGCATGAACTGGGTCCCCAATCAATTGCGGATGTTATTGTCTGGCTTGGCATATACCCTGATTGAGGCAATAAGACGACTTGCTTTGAAAAATACAGAATTGTTTAAAGCCAGCTGTGGAACGATACGCCTCAAACTGTTTAAGATTGGTGCAGTCATCTTAAAAAATACCCGTCGGGTTCAGATGCTTTTATCCAGTGCCTACCCTTATCAGGATCTTTTTTACACGGCATCATACCGACTTGGAGCAACCTGAGCACGAAAGACAGAAAAATTTTGTTAGTTTTTTAAATCTGAAGGGATAATTGCGTCCTTCGGCCGAAATTGATGAAAAATTTGAACGATTTTACGTTTGGCCTGCCCTTTAATTGAAGAAATATTGGGTTTGAATCAAGTAAAAATGGCAAATCCTGAAATGTCTCGTAAAAATCAACCGAATAAGTCCTTCTGTTTACATTTCATGCAACATCCGGGTTAGCAGGGAAAGAGAAAGTGATATGTTTTCTCTCATTTGGTATGGCACAGGGTCTTGGGATGTTTTTTTTGATAGTTTCAAATATATCAAATTGCTTCCACCCTCTCAGAACATTATCCCTGGGAGGGTGGATAGTTTACTTGGAACAATGGGAAAAGCTTTTTTTTTATTTACCAAAGGGACCGGGTGATGGTGGTGATGGAAATCCGCTGCCATCAGGTATGCCATCACCTGAGTTTGGTGCTGGTCCGGGGCTGCCACCAGCATATAACCCAGTAAAGGGCAAACTCATAAAGACTACCATAACAATAAAAATTAACCACTTTTTCATCATGTTACCTCCTTATTTAGAATTTATGCCACTTTTTTAAATTATTCATTTTTTAAACAAGCATGGAACCATAAACCACGATTAGGGGTTGTTTGTTCCAGAGCAGAATGTTTTGTAAAATATTCATAATACGCCCAATATTAACCGTTTAACTGGAATTTCAAGTCGTAGATGAGACTCAGTATGTTTTCTACTGAGAGCATTGCTTTAGGGTGCTCAGCGTTTCATAAGTTACTTATATACCGCAACATTTTTTTTATGCTATAGCAAGCTTTGTTAAAATGCAAATAAAATTATAACTACAGCCTGTGGTTCAAACGTCAGACTGTCAGATATCAGAATTCTTAATCAACAGTATGACGTATCCAATAACCTTGCGTACATTGTTGGTAGCGCAATCGTGAGCAAAAAAAATAAGCACAATATAAAATCAACACATAAAGAGCAGGGTCATTAAAATAAATCCATATTGTCAAATTTGAAAAAATTAAAGTTTTCTTATTAATTGTTGCGTGTTCTAAAAAGCAAAAATAAGCCTAAAAAAGCGGTAATTCCCATGGCTCCGAAAGTAAGACCCCAGGAGAGGGTATTGTTCCCGCCTCCGGTTAGATCCAGGATAAACCCCACAGCAATCGGGGATAGCGATGCTGCCGCAAATCCTGCCAGGGATTGGAGGGCCATGGTGGCGCCTCGTCGATCCGGATCAGCTGCAGTGATGACACCGGCATGGATGGCTGCCGAATCCCCTTGAAAAAAAACAGTGTAGCCGATGCACAGACAGATCAGGACTGGAAAGGGAGCATCGGCCAGAAATCCAAGGCTCAGACCGAACAGGCCGGAAACTGTCATGACAGCGGATACAATTTTGCGACGGCCGAATTTGACAGCAAGTTCGCCAAACAGAATGCTGGCAATCATGCCGAATATCCCGGCGACAGCCATAACCGTGGTGGGAGCCATGAAGGTGGCGGGACTGGCTTGAAGGGTCATGGCAAAGGTCAGGAAAGCCACCATCCAGGAACGGGCTGCAAACATCTCCCACATGTGGCACATATATGCAATGATATAGGTTCGTGCCAGGGAGTTCTGCCATACCGGCCTGAAGTCCAGGATGCCTGGAGTTGGTTTTTCAGTTCTCTGAATCGGCCTGGGTACCAGAATGATCAGGCACAGCAGCAGGACGAATCCAGAACATGCAGCAGCAATGAAAAAGACAGGTTTCCACCCAAGCCATTTGAATATGATGCCTGCATAATAAAAGGAAAGACTCATGCCAAGCCCGAAACAGGCCGTATAAAAAGCGATTGCCCGTGGCAGAAACCGGTTTTCAAGACGGTCGATGAGGGCTTTGAGACCCGGGATAAACGTACCGGCAAGGCCGATACCACACAAGGCCCTGAAAATGAGGGCGGTCCAGAAACCCTGGCTGAAAAAGGCAAAGCCTATATTGGCAAGCATGCTTACAAAACAGGAAGCAAGATAGATCCTGCGTGAATCAATGCGGTCGGTCATGCTGGTCAGAACAGGGACGGCAATGGAATATCCGGCAAAGTAGATACCACTGATCCATCCGGCTTGACTGTTCGTCAGTCCCCAGATCTTCATAAAATGGGGAAGCAGGGCTGGAAAGGCAAACACGCCGAGCATGCCAAGGACCTGCGCAATGCACATGGCTGCTACAAGAAAAGCTGTTTTCGCAGATTCCGGGATGGACATTGTGTCTAATGTGCGCATCTGCGGATATGACTACCAAAGGTGTAGGCCATTGTCATTTCTATCAGAGGGGCTGTCTCAAAGAGTCGGATATTATCTTTAATATTTTTCCTTATAGATTCTGCTTGGCAACAGGCTCTCATATTCCATGTTCCTTGAATTTTATTTTTTTAACCAGCTTCTGATAACATTATTTTTTGATTATTTGCAGAGTATAATAGAGAATTTGATAAATGCAACAGGCTATGGATTATTTCATTGGTGTTATCCAAATCTTTACAGATAAAATTATAAGTGTTAGAAATTTGGAATTAATGTGTGCAATGAGCGGATTGTTTGTCAATGGGCATTTTATTTGTGGGGCATTTTATTTGTGGGGCATCTGATTTGTGGGGCATCTTATTTGTGACAATGGGTTTATATTATGAAAAATTGCTTAAAATATATAAAGATTAACGGCAAGCTCAAATCAAGAGGGGACTTTGGTCATAACAGCTCTGGATTTCGAAACTATAATTCAGTGACAATTGTTGAAAAAAATGGTGCTCAAGTGTGTTTTCAGTCTTTGGGTGTATCTGAACAACTGGATGCTCATATGGATCTTGATCAGGAGATGACATTTTATATTTTGCAGGCCCAGGACAATCTGACAATAACGGGGATTGTGTATGCGATCGTGTTGAAAAAAAAGAAACTGTTTTATCCGGACACAACCATTCCTGCATTGCAGGCGTTTGCGGCGGTTCTTCAGAAACGCTATCCCATTGTTACCAATCCCATGCTTTTTGTGGGAACCTGCTTTACGGTGGGCATGCTGGTAAGTATAGCGCTTTCCAAGGCGTTTGGCCTGGATATTATTTTGACCATGCTCGTTGCGTCAGGGGTCACAGGAGTCTATATATTGGGGCCGGTCATTAACAAGTCAAAGAATGCAGGTCTTGATCAAATGATAAACATATTGACATCAGATGGGTTTGATCTGTCGGGAAAATAAACCCTGACATTTGATGGTTGCTTGAGAAAGGAGGGCTGGAAGATATCTGTGAATAAATGCCGAAGGCCTTTGATAATTGATGTCGAAGCATCTGGATTCGGGCAGCACAGTTACCCGATTGAGATCGGATTGGCCCTGGCAGAGAATGAAAGATATTGCAGCCTGATTCATCCGTCCGACACCTGGACGTATTGGGACGACAATGCCCAGAAAATTCATAACATTACCCGAAAAATTCTGTTAAAAAACGGCAAGCCTGTTTGTGAGGTTGCTCAAGAGCTCAATGCAACACTGGGGCGGGCCACTGTATACAGCGACTGCTGGGGAGTGGATAAGCCATGGGTAACAAAACTTTTTTATCAGGCAGGCATTGTTCAGTCTTTTCATATCAGTCCCCTGGAAATGATTTTGTCCGAACAGCAGATGGCGATCTGGCATGTAACCAAAGACAGGATAATTAAGACATATGATCTGAAACGACATCGTGCCAGTACAGATGCATATGTGATTCAAGAAACCTATATGCAGTCCTATTCACTCACCAAGAACTAAGGATCGCAAATATTATAAATTTCAGGACAGCTGTAAGCAGCTATATGTCAAATCAGCAGGGAAAAAAATCCTAACTATTTGGCAAAGCGCTGTCTTTTTAACGCTGTACGGTTTGGAAGAGGATATATCACTGGATTTGTAAGACGATTTCCAGGTTTTATAAGGATAAAGGAGAAACAATGGAAGACCGGGCGATTTTGGCCTCGTCAAAGGAGGCCATTTCACACATTATTTTACAGGCCGCATCTGCCATGTCAATGGCAAGGGCAGCGCCCGTGCCTTCCCCCAGACGCATATCAAAATCAATCAAGGGCACAAGGTTCATGTGGGCGAGTGCAGCTTTCTGGGCAATTTCAACGGATTTGTGCCCAGAGATAAGATACCCTTGAATGTCAGGGTTGATCAGATAGGCCAAAAGTCCTGCTGCAGTTGAAATGACCCCATCCAGAACAATGGCTGTCTTTTTTGCGGCTGCGGCCAGGACAGCACCCGCAATCCCTGCCAGTTCAAACCCGCCGATTTTCCGGAGGATATCAAATCCGTTGGATGGGTCTATGGTATGGAAGGCAAGCGCTTTTTCAATCACCTGTGTTTTGTGTGTAAGCCCCTTGTTGTCAATTCCGGTTCCCCTTCCTGTGGCCTGAAAAGGTGTGATGCCGGTGATGATAGAGATGATGGCAGATGCAGACGTGGTATTGCCGATGCCCATTTCGCCCAACCCCACAATGTCAATGGGGTGTTTTTCGTAAGCCTCAAGAAAGGTTTTCATTCCATTTTCCAGGGCTGTGATCATTTCTGGTTGTGTCATGGCAGGTTCAACAGCAAAGTTTTTTGTCCCTTTGGCCACCTTTTGGATGATGAGGCCAGGATGGGGGGTAAAATCAAGTCTTACGCCCATGTCCACCACTTGCATGTCAATTTGGTGGTGGCGGCACAGGACATTGATGGCAGCCCCGCCGTTTAAAAAATTATCCACCATCTGGGCTGTGACCTCGGATGGATATGCGGAAACGCCTTCTTCGGTGATACCGTGGTCTCCGGCAAAAACAAAAAGGTTTTTTTGTTTTATTTCAGGCGTGAGGGTGTCTTGAATCAGGCACATGCGGATGGCAAGGCTTTCGATCCGGCCCAGTGCACCAAGGGGTTTTGTTTTGTTGTCCATCTTGGCCGTGGCAGAAGCCAGAAGGCTGTCTGACAAAGGATGGATGGATTCGATCACCTGTCGGCTCAGATTGTCCAGTGAAAGATCCATAAGACTGATGTCGGAAGAATGAATTTCAGGGCTGACGTCGGCCAATGGTGTGTCAGTGCCAAGACCAAAATCAAGGATAAATTTCAGGTGTTTTCCGGAAAGCACCATGGGCATGAGATCCGGAGCAGTTTGAGGTGCAACAATATCTTCGATCAGCAGTTTGAGCAGGCTTTCATGGGTCTGCATGAACGGGATGGCTTTTTTCATATGCGTCCGTGTCAGTCCGTAGGCACCTGTGATAACAGCTTCCTTGTAGTGGATCAGGTTCAAGAGGTTGGTTTCAATGTGTTCGTTTTTGGATATCCCGCTGAAAAAGGAAATCTGCCCCCCTTTGCGGACCTTGGCAATGCCCTGGCAAAAGGCAATGAAATCTGCGCAGGTGTTGATCACAAGGTCAAACTCGCTTTCATGGGTGTCTTTGGCGCAGGCGATACCAGTGGCAGCAAGGAAGGGCGCAATATGATCTATTTTGGCCTGGTTTTTTTCAATGATAAAGGGAACAAGGTTCAGGTGTCTGGCATAGAGTGCTGTGATCAGCCCCATGGTGCCGGACCCGTAGATCAGTATCCGTTCATGGGGGGGGATGCAAAATTTTTCAAAGGCATTGATTACACACCCAACAGGTTCTGCAAAGCAGGCCACGTGAGAGTTCAGATCGTCGGGAAGAGGAATCAGGCTGTCTTCCGGCAGAATGGCTGTGTCTGCAAATCCGCCGTCGGTATGAAATCCTGTGATAGCCATGTCCTCACAGAGATTTTCCCGGCCGGCTCTGCAGTATTTACAGGTACCGCAGCTTTTTCCGGGCCAGACAATGAACCGGTTGTGGGTGTTGTCCATGACCACCATTTCATGGCCCAGGACCCGTGGAAAGACAAGATCCCTGTGGCCCTGTTCCCACATTTTGGCATCGGTCCTGCAGATCGCGCAGCATAGAACCTTGGTTTTGACCTGATTTTTTTCAGCAATCGCTGTTTTTTGATCACTGGGATTGACTTCAAGTTTTCCAAGGCCTGTTAACACCATTTTCATTTTTTACAGATCCTCTTCCGTCAAAACGAGTTTTTTAATGCAGACATTGGCAAACCCTTTTTCCCGCAGGCATACAACATGATTTTGGACATGTTTTATCTGGTCCAGGGGAAAGACACTTGCTTTATCCAGCTTGACTGGCAGATAGGTGTCTTCCTTGAATCGGATATAGTCGAGATTGGATTTGATAATAAGAAGTTCCATGCAAATCTTTTTGTGCATCCTTTTATAAGGTTAAACCAGGCTGTGAAGTTTTTTCAGACCTTTAACCGGATTGGTGTTCTGGGCCTGGACCCAATTTTCCAGGGTTGAAAAGGCAGCCCCGTTTTCCAAAAATTTTGCAGCCTGTTCAATTCCGTCTTCAAGGTCCTTTGCTTTTCCAAAGGTCAGAAAAATCAATCCGGCATTGAGCAGTGCAGCATCTTTTCTTGCGCTGTTTTCCCGGTTGTTTAAAAGTGCGGCAAACCGTTTTGATTCAGCCAGAATGTTTTGTTCCGGCGACAGGTCATTGGGGTTATGAACCGCCAGACCCAGTTTTTTCGGGTCAATGGTGAATTCATTGATGGTGCCTGCTTCAAGGATCTGTGCGCAATGGGTGATGCCGCAGACCGAAGCCTCATCCATGCCCTTGTCAGACGCATCAATGGAACCATGCAGGACAATGGCACGGTTATACCCGATTTCCTGCATGACATCGGCCACGGGCCGTATCATTGCTTTTGAATGTACCCCCCTGACACCAATGGATGGCAGGGCCGGGTTTGCAAGGGATGCTGCAATATTGAGGGTGGAACCAAAATTTATCTGGGACAGGATGCGGCCTAACGCCATGGGGTGGATGTGGGGGCTCATGCCGTTGAACAGGCCAAGACCTGCGGTTTCAATGCTTTTTGCAACCAGGTCTGCAGTACAGTCTACATCAACACCCAGGGCTTCTGCCATGTCCACGGTTCCACAGACAGAAGTAAGGGCCCTTGCACCGTGCCGTGCCATGCAGATGCCGCCGGCAGCAGCAATGATGGAAGCTGCAGTGCTGATGTTATAGGTTTTAAAGGTGTCCATTCCAGTGCCGCTGTTGTCTACGGAGTTGATGCCGGGTTCAAGGGTCACCTTGGTGGTATCAAGGTCGTAGATGGCTTCCCATG
Organism: Pseudomonadota bacterium; assembly: GCA_043827005.1. Classification (GTDB taxonomy): domain Bacteria; phylum Desulfobacterota; class Desulfobacteria; order Desulfobacterales; family Desulfobacteraceae; genus Desulfobacula. Next base: position 10,626 of record JBDRPM010000159.1, read on the forward strand.
AGCCTGCCACCTCTTCTTTTGTTTCTCCCTTGGCCGTGAGGGCAGCAAGGAAAGCACCCTGTTGCATGTCAGTGACCTCATTGTTTAAAACAGAGACAAAGGCAAGCCTGGCTTCACTTCGGGTCAGATTTTCTTTTTGGATGAGACGGGTGATAATGGCACCGAATTCACGGTTCAACATCTGGGGCAAGTATTACTCCTCCTGAATAAGTTCATATTTATTCAACAGGATCTTGTTCCAGCAGAGAATCCTTGAAACTTTTGTATTAAGGCAGGCTTTCCGACTTACAGATCATCCTAATCACTGCGTCTTCCCCTTTGTTCAAAGAGTGACATTCTGTGCAGTTTTCGTCCCCGATCACGGCAACGGCTGGCATGTGACGGACTTTCACCGTCTTTCCTTTTAACCTGGAGACAATTTTAAGTTCAAATCATTTCCAGGCACCTTGATACCTTGAGACAAGTTATACCTTCCCGGGTGCTGATTTGTCAAATACAAAAAAAGAACACGATTGGCCTGGAAGGATTGACTCAAAATGGTCACGCAGCCAATCTCTCAATAAACAAACAGTTCAGCTTTTTTGGGTTCTTTGCAACTCTCAGAGAGCTCTTTTATTTTTTCAAGAATTGGTGGAACTATCAATTCTCTTGCTTGAGTTGGACAGATTCTCAAACAGGCACAGCATAATATGCATTTGTCATTATCTGTAATGACTTCATCTTCATAAGTGATAGCGCCTGCAGGGCAGACTGTGGCGCAGGTTTTACACATGGTGCAGTCGTCATTGTCCGTGGATGCAGCAGCTTTTGATGGTGAGACTCCTTGTTTATACGGGAAGTTTCCCGGGACATCTATTTGTTTGATCGCATCAATATTTTTATTTTTTTGTATTTTATCAAAAATACTTTTCCCGAATGCTTCAGTCTGTGCAATATCTTTTTTATCAGGTCTTCCCTCAGCAATGGGACTCTCTTTTCTGGAAAATGAGTGTTCACCGATAAAAGCGCCTGCAGCAACAGGTTTAAAACCAGAATCAACAGCAATGTTCTTTAATTCTAAAAGAGCATCTTCATACGCCCTGTTCCCATAAACAACAACAACTGAAGCTAATGTTTGTTGTCCTTTAAATTTTGCTAATCGTGCAGCAGCCAGGGCAGGAATTCTTCCCCCATAAACCGGCATCCCAAAGATAACAAAGTCATCATTTGAAAATTTAATTTTTTCAGTATCCTTACTCGGTAAGGTTAAGTCAATATGTTCAACATTCTCGATATTCATACCACGGGCAATACCCTCAACTATTTTTTTAGAAGTCTGTGTGGGTGAAAAATAGATAAGTTTTACAGTTTTTATATTCATAATTATTCCCCTTTCGATAAAATTTACTACCGCTTTAAGGCGCTTTTTTTTATGACACCTAAAATATACTTTAAAAGATAGGGATACAAGATTAGCCCTAACATTGCAAATATTCTGAAATAAAGTTCTCTTCTTTTCATGCTGCTTTTTGCAACCCACCCATAATCTGAAATTTTATGGCATTTAGTAAAAATCTGTGCTTTACTGGGCATCAATCGGAAATATTTGAAGTCGCAAAACAGGCATTTGCGGCAAGGACTGTCCAAGACAGCTGTAATCAACTGTCAAATCAGCAAGAAAAGAATCTTAACTGTTTGGAAAGACTCTGATTTTTTTAATGGAAATGATTATAGACATAAGCCGCCACTGCATTGAGACCGCCTCAAAAAAAATATATAATTGTATCATCAATCAATATTTTAATGCAGAGACGACAGACATTGAAAAAAAAAGTATTGAAAAACAGATTGACGCATTAGTCTATTTTCTTGAAAACACAGATTTTTCCGAGCTGAGAAACCAGTATCGTCAGGCGGGTTCATTAAGTACCATATCGATTCTAGTTATACCGAAAAATTTAGAAAATATGCATATCAAAGTTGACAACACAGTTTTCTATCCTGTCTGGAAACAACCCCAAAAGTCTTGAAATAGCGTTTCATATCGGCAAACAAGGGGTCGGTTATAAAAAAATAAATTCGCAGCTGTTTGGGAAGACTGAATACCCATTGTCGATTTTTAATTGCATTGTTTTGTTTGATGTTTAGTTTGCATGTATTGCGATGGCAATTCATTAAAGCGGATAACCTGAAATTAAATATGGAGAGAAGAATATGAAAACAACAGCAGGATACTTGATGGCAGCGGTGGTACTGGTATGTTTGACAATTGGAATATCTCTGGCCGGGCAGCGATATGGAGAAGGGAAAGAAGATAAGGTCGCAGGTAAAATGATGAATACAAATTTTGCGGATCTGGATTCCAATACCGATGGCTACATTAACTTTGAAGAGTATAAAACAGCGTTCCCATCTTCGGAGAAAAAAGGGTTTGATTTTTTAGATACCAATAAAGACAGCCAGCTTGATCCAGACGAATGGCTGGTGTTTACAGACATGCACACAGAGATGGGAAAAAAGCACAAGACTAAATATCATGCTGGGAAATTGCCGGATCCATCCGGTTTTAATGCCCATTTCGGGGACATGGATGCCGATGGTAACGACCTGGTGACAATGGAGGAGTTCAAGTCGCATTTTTCCGGGAAGGCAAATGCCGGCAAGGTATTCAACGCAGTGGATAAGGATGAAAACAATACCCTGGATCATGATGAATGGCATGAATTTAAAGCTGCCCATGGGTTAAAACACATCGAGTAATCACGCCGTTCAATATTGTATAATTTAAGCCGGTCATACATTGTATTTAAACCAAGAGAAAAAGTCAGAGTCTGGTTGAGACGCTGACTTTTTTGTTTCATATGCAATTTGCTTGTGCTATTCCTTCAATCTTTTTTTGCTGTTGTGTGGAAGATATCTGTGAATAAAATGCCGCAGACCTTTGATAATCGATGTTGAAGCATCTGGATTCGGTCAGCAAAGCTACCCGATTGAGAGCGGATAGGCACTGGCAGAGAATGAAAGATATTGCAGCCTGAGTCATCCGTCCGACACCTGGACGTCTTGCGATGACACTGCCCAGAAAATTCATAACATTACCCGAAAAATTATGTTAAAAAATGGCAAGCCTGTTTATGCTCTTGCTCAAGAGCTCAATGCAACACTGGGACAGGCCACTGTATACAGCGACTGCTGGGGAGTGGATAGCCATGGGTAACAAAACTTTTTTTATCAGGCAGGCATTGTCCAGTCTTTTCATATCAGCCCCTTGGAAATGATTATGCAGCAGCTCCGGTTTTGCTTGACACCGTCTCACCTGTATTATATCAAAACCCTTCATAAGAAATAAAAAATAATTGCACGAATTATTTAGGAAAATACTGTGGGTGTATTGGCAAAAGGAAGTCTTATCAGAAAACAGATCATTCTTATGGGGGGCGACTTTGTTATTGGAATTTGCATTGTTCTGCTGATCAAAACAATGGGTTCCAGTTTGGGTCTTGACACGATATTGTCTGATATCCGGGTTATTGTGTTTGTTCCTGTCCTGATGTTGAGTTCATATTTTTGTGAAATTTACAATATGCGGTCCTGGGTATTAAAAACCATAATGCTTCGCTCGGCAATTGCCATGGCGCTTTCTTTTTTTCTGCTCATGGTGTTAAGTGAGTTTTCAATATCATGGGTTCAGGTGTTTGGGCTGGCTGCTTTTTTTGTCTGTCAAATTTTATGGCAGGGCCTGTATCAGACAACATTCCATGTTTCTTTTTTTAGCAAAAATATTCTGGTGATCGGTACCGGTGCAACGGCACTGGAGGTCGATCGCATGCTGACAGCATCTCCTGGTAAATATTGTCTTTCAGGGTTTGTATCCACGCCCACTGATCCGGTTGAGGTTGAAAAGGATAAAATATTAGGAGAGATTGATCATGTTATCGAGCTTTGCAGGCAGTTTAAGGTGCATACCATTGTGATTGCCTTGACGGAGAGACGGGGAAATCTTTTCATCAGCAAGCTGGTTTCCTGCAAATTGATGGGCGTGCGGATTCTTGATTATCCCAATTTCTATGAGGCCATGACCGGAAAGATTCCTGTGGAGAGCATCAATCCCAGCTGGCTTGTCCAGAGCAGCGGGTTTTTGATCACACCCTTTATCCGGTTCGTAAAAAGGGTTTTTGATATTCTGCTGTCTTCTCTGGTTCTTTTGTCAGTCCTGCCATTTTTTCCTGTGGTTGTTTTTCTGGTTAAATACAGATCGCCCGGGCCTGTATTTTATTTTCAAAAGCGGGTGGGGGAGAATGGGAAGGAATTTACCATTTACAAATTCCGGAGCATGCGAACCGATGCGGAAACCATAACCGGCGCAGCCTGGGCTGAGGAAAATGATCCGAGAATCTCCCATTTTGGCCATGTTCTCAGAAAAAGCAGGATTGATGAGCTGCCTCAACTTATGAATGTGTTAAAAGGGGAGATGAGTTTTATCGGGCCACGGCCTGAGCGGCCTGAGTTTGTGGCAAAAATCAGTCAGGTCACGCCCTATTATATGGAGCGGCATGGGGTTAAACCAGGCATTACCGGCTGGGCCCAGGTGATGTATCCTTATGGGTCCTCACTGGGGGATTCCATTGAAAAACTCAGGTATGATCTGTATTATATCAATAACTTATCACTGTTCCTTGAGCTCTTGATTGTGTTTGAGACCATCAAGGTCATATTGTTCAGAAAGGGGGGCAGGTAGCATGAACACAAAGAATCAGCAGGGCATTGATTTAAGTCAGCGGCTGTTTATTGAACTGGGGACACCCCTGCTTGTTGAGGCCAGGGGGAAAATCAATTCTCTGTCTGGCAAACTGGTGGGTATGAAGGTGGGCAAATATCTGATTGTTGATATTTCCAAGGCTCAATCAGGCACCACCGGTTTGTTGGAACAAGACCCTGTCCGGGTGAAATATGTGAACCTTGAAGATATCTTTAATTTTTCCAGTATGGTTTTAAATATTCTGGATCAACCGGATCACCTGTTGTTTTTACAATACCCGGACAGGGTGGAAAGCTGTAATATCCGAAGTCACAGGCGGGTTGAATGCTTTTTGCCCATCCATGTAAAAACCTGTGATTTTCATGCCCCGGCCATTGTCACCAACATCAGTCCGGAAGGATGTCTTTGCACCATTGACCGCTCTCAATCCTGGAAAAATATCAATGGTCTGCAGATTGATCTGATTGTGTCCTATGGTGAATTGGAAGCCCTGACGATTCCTGGCGATATCAGGAGTACCCAGATGCAGGGGGAACAGATAAAGCTGGGGATTAAATTCAATGAGATTGATGCGTTCGCTCAATCGGTGTTAACCACGATTGTGCCTGCATTGAAATTATGATCTGATTTGTTTACGGTTTTGTTTTATTGACCTCAACCGTGATGTGATCAAAGTTCCCGGCGTGATGAATAATGTCATGGTAATGTCGGGGGTGGTTGGGCTCGGATGTTTCCAGGCTGATGATCAGTGAGCGTTCATTTTCTGAAATCTGCCAGATATGGATATCGATCAACCTTGTTGTGTCTGATTCAAGATGTGTTCTCAACTGTTTGATATCATCTGAAAAGTCTCCCTTGTCCAGCAAAAGACCTGACGTTTGTCTTAACAGACCCACGGCCCAGCGGATGACCACGAAGGCCCCAAGGATGCCCACAGCAGGATCAGCCCAGTTGAATCCGAAATATTTGGCAAACAGCAGGGCAATAATGGCCAGGACCGAGGTTAAGGCATCGGTGATGACATGCAGATACGCCGCTTTCAGGTTGTGGTCCTGATAGCCGTTTGAATCGGCCTGTCCATGGCTGTGGTGGCTGTGGCCGTGACCATGCTGATCATGGCTGTGTCCATTTTCTCCGCGTCCCAGGATAAAGGCTGACACAATATTCACCACAAGGCCGACAATGGCGACGATGATGGCTTGATTAAACAGGATCGTGACCGGATTAAACAGCCGTTGAACCGATTCAATGATCATGGCACCGCCGGCGAGCAGCAACAGGATGGCATTGGTGTATCCACCCAGGATACCGACTTTCCCGGTGCCGAAGCTATAGGTGGGGTTGTTGACGTTCTGTCTTGCAAAAATATAGGCGGCCAGTGTGATAAACAGGGCCAAAGCATGGGTTCCCATGTGGATGCCATCGGACAAAAGAGCCATGGAACCTGAGAGAATTCCGGCAAATATTTCTGCAAACATGGTCAAAAGGGTAATGATTACAACCACCAGTGTCAGCCGCTCATTCTGCTGAGATCGGGGGGCTTGTTGTCTTGTGCTGCAATTGTGTTTTGTCATATTGTGGTGATCCGTATCCTTGAATTCCTATCTGAAAAAAAATGATGCTGTTTCGGGGATAATTCAGATGAAGTCCATAAATAGTGCCTGCCCGGTACCGGTTAAAATAGGGGTGTTTATTTTCAATGTCAAACCCAAATTATTAACAGACCAGGTTTTTTTATGTTTTAGATTTGTCTGAAAAAATGATATGTCTGACAATCAATTAATTAGTGGCTGACCCAAAACCCGTGTTTGGGCGGCTTGAAGAGGATCAGGGCTCACAAAGTTGCCCATATGCAAGTTAAAAATAAATAATAGTGATATCATGACCCCTGCAATAAATAGTCTGAAAAAAGCCAAAATACCGTATCAGGTTCATACCTATGACCATGATCCTGCGTCTAAAGCCTTTGGTGAAGAAGTGGTTGAAAAGTTAGCCGTGTCTGCTGACCAGGTGTTTAAAACCCTGGTGGTTTCCATGGACAACCAGGAACTGGCAGTGGCTGTGGTGCCGGTATCCCGGCAACTGGATCTTAAATTGTTTTCTAAAGTGCTGAACGCCAAAAAAGTAAAAATGGCAGACCATCATCTTGTGGAAAGGACCACAGGATACGTTTTGGGCGGCGTCAGCCCGGTTGGTCAGAAAAAGCAGCTCAAAACCGTGATTGACAATTCAGCGCACTCGTTTGAAACCATCTATGTCAGCGGGGGAAAGCGCGGCCTGCAGATTGAATTGGCACCAGCTGATCTGGCTGCTCAAACCCGTGCAGTGTATGGTGATATTGGAAAATAAGGATATTTTATGGCCATAGGATTTTACAGGGAAATTGAACTGGTTGATCTGCCGATCCCCGACCGACAGATTATGCAATTGATTCAGTATGCCTTGCAGGATGATGCCACTGTTGAAACGTTGACCCGGTTGATATCGGTTAATCCGGCATTGACCGCCCAGTTGTTGGGGCTTGTGAATTCAGCTTTTTTCAGGTTTCGCCACGATATTAAGACCATCTCCGGGGCTGTGGTGGCCATTGGTATGGATAGTTTGAGAAATCTTGTCCTATGCTTTGCCGTTAAAGAAGCGCTGTCTCAAAAAAAAATTCCAGGTTTTGATATTGACACCTTCTGGGAGGATTCCATTCGAAGAGGGGTGGCAGCCCAACAACTGGGATATCTGCTCAACGGTCCGGTGGAAGAGGCGTTTACAGCTGGAATGCTCCAGGATATCGGCCTTCTGGTCCTTTTTTCCATGGAGCCGGAAAAGGCGGATCGATGGCCATTGCTCAGGGCCAATCTGCCCTGGGAGCGGCAGAAAATGGAAGAAGATCTGTTCCATACCACCCATGAAAATATCGGGGCACAGCTGGCTAAAAAATGGAATTTACCGGCATCTTACACACTGGCCATCGGGCATCACCATAATTTTTTTGACCGGAAAGAAATAGAGACGTTCGGTGAGGCAAAAAAACACACTGCCCTGGCTGCTATGATTCATCTGGCTGATTTATGCAATGCGGTTTATACCTGTTACGATAAAGCCGGGGCGCTTACCGCACTGATGAAAAAATCAAAACAATTGTTTGGGGTGACAAAGGAAAATATTGAATCCTTGCTGACCTTATTGCCCGGACAGGTCCGGGAAATGTCTGAAGCATTAAAGATCAGCGTTGGAAAACAGGTTGATTTTGGTGTGGTGATGAAACAGGCCAGCCGGAAACTGGTGGAAGACAATATCAGTTATCAGGAATTAACCTGGCAATTGCAGAATTCATTAAAACAGCGGGATGAATATGCAGGCAGGCTGGAAGCAGAGCTGGATGTGGCAAGAGAAATCCAAAAAAGCCTTCAGCCTGATATTGATACAATCCGCCAGGTAGTGGCATTTAATATTCCGGCATATCATCTTTCCGGAGATTTTTATGATTATTTTGCAAAAGAGGACGGGACCATCTGTTTTTGTCTGGGAGATGTGTCTGGAAAAGGTACAGCCGCTGCCTTGCTCATGGCCAAGGCTGTTTCTCTTTTTCGATGTCTGTCCAAGGTACTGAATGATTTGAGCCAGATTGTTCAGTTGATGAACAATGAGTTGTGTGAAACCGCAGTCCGAGGCATGTTTGTGACCTTTGTCGGCGGATGGCTTGATCCGAAAACCCAGGATATCAATATTGTGAATGTCGGGCATCTGCCCCCGTTTCTGGTTAAAGATAGAACCATAATCAAGATTGATGCAGCAGACCCGCCCCTGGGTGTTCTGCCGGGTGTTCTGCACCCTGCCCGGCAGTTTTCCATCCTCAACAGCCGGCTTTATCTGTTTACAGATGGATTTACCGAAGGTCGCTTGAAAAAAGGAGATAAGGCTGTTTTGGGCACTGAACTGGGGATGAAAGGGTTTTTAAGATGGCTGGTTGCTTCGGGAAAAATGCCTTTGATTGATCAGATGGCCTGGTTAAAAAAACAGTGCGAATCACAACTTGCCCCCCAGTCTGATGATTTGACCTTGATGATTTTATCTGGCGAAGAATCAGTTCTGTTTTGATGTGACATTATATCGGCAGTTTTTTGATCAGTTCTGTTCGGTTGGATCCATCCGCTGTGCGGCTGTAATCAACTTTGTCCATAACGTGATGGATAATATAGATGCCAAGCCCTCCTGGCTTAACCTCTGTGATATCTCGTGCGGCAATGGAATTGATATCAAATTCAATGCCTTGATCCTCAATTGTGATGGATAATTGGCCGGGTTTTAATTCAAAACTGACATCAATCTGTTGGGTATGGTCATTTTTATAGCTGTGACGGATAATATTGGAGCAGGCCTCATCCACGGCAAGAACAATACCCCCGCATTCTGCTTCAGGCAGACAGGTTTTCTCTAATGCTGATTTTAGCAGATGCCGGATATCAATCAGATGTTTCGGGTGGGACTTGATGGTTATATGCATTGGGATGAAAACCATATCACTCCGTTTGTTTTGATGTGTTTATGCTGAAAACCAACAAGGTTAAATCATCACTCCGGCCATTTCCCATGCTGAATCCATCCACGGCTGCTGAAATACTGTCCACAATCTGAGTCGGGTCATTGGGTTGTTTTTTAATGACGTCGAACAGTCGGGTTGTGCCAAACAATTGATCACTGCTGTCCTTGGCTTCGATAACACCGTCTGTATAGACCGTAATGCTGGAGTTGTCTTGAAGTTCAAATGTTTTATGGCCGTATTTAATACCGGGTATGATGCCTAATGGCGGTCCTTTGCTGCTTTGAGTATCTAAAACTTGAATACCGTCATCATCGCAGTAAATGGGGGACATGTGGCCGGCATTGGCAATTTTGATCCGGTTTTCAACCGTATCCAGCAGCATGTAGACAAGGGTGACAAACATTCCCCGTTTGGCCCGTTCACACAGGACATCGTTTATCTGGGTCAGCAGGTCACAGGGTTCAGGATACAAAAGGGTGTAGTATTGAAGATCACTGGTCAATCGGGCCATAAAAAGAGAAGCAGAGATCCCCTTGCCGGAAACATCTCCTAAAACAATTCCCAGCTTATTGGCCGGCAGTTTGAAAAAATTATAAAAATCTCCGCCGATTTCCAGGGCAGGCTGATTGAGCGCAGCAAACCGGTAGTTGTCAATTAAAGGCAGTTCTCTGGGCAAAAAACTTTCCTGGACTTCTTTGGCCAGGCGTAAATCCCGTTCCAGGGTTTCTCTTTGAAGAATGATTTTATGCATTTTTGCAGTGTCAACCGCAACAGCCGCACTGCTGGCAATGGTAATCAGCATTTCAAGCTCATCATGGGTGAATTGGAAAGGGGGCGTAAGTTTATTGATGACCTGAATAATGCCGATCACATCTCCCCTGATTTTGAGGGGAACACAGAGCATGGCCCGGGTTCGGTAATTGGTTTTTTGATCATACTCCGGAGAAAATTGGGGGTGGTCATATGCATCTGCAATGTTCAAGGGCTGGCCGGTTTGGGCCACAAGTCCTGCAATACCCTGGCCTTTTTTCAGCCGGTAGAGTTCCTTGATTTCGTCTCCCACATCTCCCAAAGCAATCTGAAAGGTTAAATCCCCGGTTTTTTCATCCATCAGCAGCATGCTTACGGCATCGGCTGTAAAGGCTTTTTTTGTGGTCTCCATGACATTGGTTAAAAGTTTGCCAATGGACAGTTCAGAATTGATCAGGTTGGCGATTTCGATACAGTTGGATAACCGCTCAACCTTGCTGAAACAGGCTTTAAGTTCCGGTGAATGGTCAGTGATCAAAAATTGAGATATGTCATTATCTTTTGTCATACCAAAATTTTATATAAACAGTTGAGGCCTTTGTCAATCTTTGTTGTGATTGTTGTTTGCAATTATCATTGACAGGGTAAAACGGGTAAGTTATTAAATATTACCTTAAAATAAAGATAATAAGAAATAATATGATTAAAGTCGAAAATCTGGTTAAAAAATATGGAAATGTTGCAGCATCCAACTGCCTGAACTGTCGCTTTGAAAAAGGCAAGGTTACGGTTATCCTGGGTGGCAGCGGGTCAGGAAAAAGTACGTTGCTCCGGCAGATCACAGGTCTTGAACGACCGGATTCCGGATCGGTTCATTTTGATGGCTTTGATCTGGCCAAAATCAGCAAGAAAGAATTGTATGTCATCAGGAAGAAAATGGGCATGCTTTTCCAGGGGTCTGCTCTTTTTAACTATCTGAATATTTTTGAAAACATTGCATTTCCTTTACGGGAACATACAAAAATAGCCGACAATATCATTAAAACCATTGTGACCATGAAACTGGAAATGGTGGGGTTAAGGGGAACCGAGCATCTGATGCCGTCCCAGCTGTCCGGCGGAATGATGAAGCGGGTCGGCCTTGCCAGGGCCATTGTCATGGACCCAAAGGTTATTTTTTATGACGAACCCACATCCGGCCTTGATCCGATTTCAACCGGCGTTATTGATAAACTGATCAAGGACTTGAACACAACCTTGAACATTACCACCATTGTGGTTTCCCATGATATTAAGTCATGCTTTAGAATTGCGGATAATATCATTATTCTGTTTTACGGGGATATTATTGCAGAAGGAACGGTTGACCAGATACAAAACAGTACAGATCCAAGGGTAAAGCAGTTTATCAATGGTGATCCAGAAGGTCCCATCCCGTTTACCCGTACAGATAAGAATTATCTGGATGAACTCTTGTTTAATTAAAGGAGCAGCATAACCTTGCAGATTGCAGCAACATTGGGTCATTTTACCTTATATCGTCTTCAGATTCTGGGCAGAAGCGGGATTTTTTTGTTCATATCAATTACCCAGGCATTTGTACGTCCCTTCAGGATCAAGCGTCTGATCAAAGAAATTGAGTTTATCGGGTCAAAATCATTTTTAATTGTGTTTGTGACCGCATTGTTTACCGGCATGGTGTTGGGGATTCAGGGATATTATTCATTGAGCAAATTTGGTGCGGAAGCGGCATTGGGCGTGATGGTGGCTCTTTCCATTATCCGTGAGCTTGGTCCGGTTCTGTGCGCATTGATGGTGACCGGTCGGGCAGGAAGTGCCATTGCGGCTGAAATCGGTATCATGAAAATCACGGATCAGTTCCCCGCTCTGGAGATGATGGCCATTGATCCGTTAAAATATGTCATCAGTCCAAAGGTGATTGCCGGGATTATCTGCCTGCCCCTGCTTACGGCTTTTTTTGATCTGGTGGGCATTGCTGGTGGTTTTCTGGTAGGCGTTAAGCTTCTTGGTGTCAATGAAGGTGCCTACCTTGGCAAACTGGTGACAGCGGTCACCTTTACCGATATCTATGGCGGTATTATTAAATCCCTGGCCTTTGGTCTTTTGATCACCTGGATTTCAGCATTTATGGGATTTTCAGCAGAACCGACCACAGAAGGGGTAAGCCGGGCAACCACCAACACGGTTGTTTTAACTTCGCTATCCATCCTTGTTGTGGATTATATCTTGACATCTTTATTACTATAGGATTTAAATCATTCATTATGTATGGAAGAAAAACAGAAATTTCAGTCGGTATTTTTATGATTGTGGGTATTGCCTGTCTGGTGTATTTATCTGTTCATCTGGGCAATGTTGATCTTTTCGGGTCAGATACCTTTATGATCGATGCCCGTTTTGGGTCAATCGAAGGCCTTGAAGTCGGAGCATCTGTTGAAATTGCCGGAGTCCAGGTGGGCAAGGTGAAAAAAATTACCCTTGAAGAGAATGAAGCGCTTTTGCAGATGGAAATCAGGAAAGGAACCAGGATAACCGATGATACCATTGCTTCCATTCGAACCAAGGGCGTTATCGGAGATAAATTTGTTAAACTGGCACCGGGCGGTTCAGGCACTTTTTTGTCTGATCAGGATTCTTTGATGGATACAGAATCTGCCATCAGTCTTGAAGAATTAATCAGTAAGTATATTTTTGAAAAATAGAAGGCTTATGAGTTTTAAAATAAAGAGTATTGAACAAGAGAATATCGGCATCCTGACAGTTGAAGGTGAAGTTGACATGTTTACCTCACCCAGTCTGAGAGATAAGTTGTTGCCCCTTTTTGAAAAAAAAGTAAAAGGGATTATCGTGGATCTTAAGGGCGTTTCTTTTATGGACAGTTCAGGTATTGCCACCATGGTGGAAGGTCTGCAGTGGAGCAGGAAAGCAGGCAGGGCGTTTGTATTGACCGGACTGGGCGTAACCGTGATGAATGCCCTGTCCCTGACAAAGCTGGAAACCGTGTTCACCATCAAGGCAGACAAAGAGCAAGCGTATAACGAGTTGTTAAACAACTGAACCTAATTGCAAAAAATAATGATATGCGCCGGGAGGTCCTCCATGAACCGAATTAAACTTATTCTGACAATCTTTTTTGTGTTTTTTTTATTAATGCCGCAATCCTATGTGTTTGCTTCTCCGGTTCAAGACCAGTTACAACTCAGTATTGAGAAGATTTTAAGTGTTTTGCGGGATCCGCAATACAAAGGGCAGGAGAATACAGACAAAAGAAGAGAGGCCCTTCGTGCTACCATTTATGAGCGGTTCAGTTTTGAAAAAATGTCCCAGCTGAGCCTTGGCAAACATTGGGCTGACCGAAATGATCAGGAAAAGCAAGAGTTTGTAAAACTTTTCAGCAAATTGCTGGAAGACACCTATGTGACTAAAATAGAAGGGTATACAAACGAAAAAATAATTTATACCAAAGAGCTTGTCAAAAAAAGCAAAGCCCAGGTGTATACCAAAATTATTGCCGAATCGGTTGAGATCCCCATTGATTATCGCATGTATCAGGAAAAAGATGGTTCATGGATGGTGTATGACATGGTCATTGAAGGGGTCAGCCTGGTGGCCAATTATCGCTCCCAGTTTGACCAGATCCTGCAAAATGATCCTTTTACAAAACTGATTGAAGAATTGAAAAAAAAGCTGGCCAGTTAGCCCTTTTCTTCGACAATCCCGGTAACCTTTTTATTTAACAGTTTCATTTGATTTTTAATGAAACTGTTAAACTGTTTTTATGGCGTAATGAATAAATAATATTAGATTTTCAGTAAAATATAAAAATGTTTTAAGGAAATAAAATGGATATTCAACAGATTGCAACTCTTTGCAAAACAGCAGCTCTTTCAATGTCAGCACTTTCAACCCAGGTGAAAAACAATGCGCTGGAAAATATCATTACAGCATTGAAACATAATACGTCTCAGATCTTTGATGCCAATGCCAGAGATCTTGAACAGGCCCAAAAAGACAATCTGGATGCCCCGCTGCTCAAACGATTGAAGTTTGATCACAGCAAACTTGTTGAAGCCTGTGACGGAATTGAAAGCCTGATCCGCCTGGAAGATCCGGTTGGAAAAACATTGAGCGCCCTGGAGCTGGATAACGGGCTTGAGTTGTATAAGGTCAGCCGGCCCATTGGTGTGATCGGGGTTATTTTTGAATCCCGGCCGGACGCTCTGGTCCAGATTGCAGCGCTTTGCCTTAAAAGCGGGAATGCTGTATTGCTCAAGGGGGGCAGTGAAGCATCGGCCACCAACCAGATTCTGGCTGCTGTAATTTGTGCGGCAGCCATTGAAGCCGGATGTCCTGAAGGATGGCTGGGCCTGCTTGAAACCCGGAGTGATGTCACTCAGATGCTTCAGCTTGATCATGCAGTGGATCTGATCATTCCAAGAGGCAGTAATGAATTTGTAAAATATATTATGGACAACACGAATATTCCGGTCTTAGGTCATGCTGACGGGATATGCCATCTGTATATTGACAAGCTTGCAGATCCTTCAATGGCAGTAGCGCTTGCCGTGGACAGCAAATGTCAGTACGTGGCGGTGTGTAATGCCATTGAAACCATACTGGTGCATCAGATAATAGCGGATACAGTGTTGCCCATGCTGCAACACGCCCTTGAATCGCAGGGCGTAAAGATTTTCGGGTGTTCACGAACCCGATCCGTTATTGATGTCGATCCGGCCACGCAAACTGACTGGCAGACCGAATATCTTGATCTGATTGTTTCAATCAAAGTGGTTGACAGTCTGGATGACGGCCTGGCCCATATTAATCAATATGGATCAGGTCATACCGATGTGATCGTGACCAGTGACAGGCAAAGGGCTTTGTATTTCATGGACCGTGCCGATACAGCCGATGCCTTCTGGAATTGCAGTTCACGGTTTGCAGACGGGTTCAGGTTCGGACTTGGGGCTGAAGTGGGCATCAGTACCAATAAAATTCATGCCAGGGGACCTGTGGGGCTTGAGGGGTTGATGATCTATCAGTGGCGGATGCTGGGGAACGGGCATCAGGTTAAAGATTATGTCGGTGCAAACGCAAGACCGTTTACCCATAAACCCATTCTAAGGACTTTTTTTTAAAAGAGAACTTTTATGCCAAAAGATCGTTTGAACAATGCCCGGAGAATCGTTGTAAAACTGGGCAGCAATGTGATCACCGCAGAAAACAGTTTGAATCTGGATGTGATTGATTCTATTTCCAGTCAGATCAGCCAGTTGATGGATCAGGGCATAGAGGTGATCCTGGTATCATCGGGATCTATTGCTGCAGGCCTTCGAAAAATGGGAATGGCTCAGCGGCCCAAAGAGGTTCCCATGCGTCAGGCCATTGCATCCATTGGTCAGAGCGGATTGATGAATGCCTATGAAAAAGCGTTTGACCGATATCACAAAAAAGTGGGTCAGATTTTGCTGACAGGGGATGATTTAAACAATCGGATCAGATATCTGAATGCCAGAAACTGTCTGCATATGTTGATGGATTGGAAAGTGGTGCCGGTGATCAATGAAAACGACACAGTCATGGTGGACGAGATCAAGCTTGGGGATAATGATAATCTGGCAGCCATGATCACCTTGTTGATGGATGCTGATTTTTTATTCATTTTAACGGATATTGACGGCCTTTATGATAAAGATCCCAGAACCCATGATGATGCACGTCTGATCTCAAAGGTCAGTCATTTTGAACGACAGATTGAAGAATATGCCAGCCATATTCCTGGAACACTTGGCACCGGTGGGATGCTGAGTAAGATCAAAGCGGCCCAGAAGGTGACCTCCGCAGGGATACCCATGATTGTTGCCCGGGGCAATCGCCCTGGTATTTTACTGGAATTGTTTGAAGGCAGGGAGCAGGGAACCTATTTTGAGGCCAGAAAAGAAAAAATGGCTTCCCGGAAATGCTGGATCGCCCATACGCTTACCCCCAAAGGGAGTATCATCATTGATGACGGTGCTGTTCGTGCAGTTGCACACAATGGCAAAAGTCTGTTACCCATTGGCGTGATCGGAGTGGAGGGAGAGTTTAAAGAAGGTGCGCCAGTCTCTTTTAAAACAGCGGACAATCAGATTATCGGTACGGGCCTGGTCAATTATCGCTCTTCAGATATCCATCTGATCAAAGGCTTGAAAACATCTCAAATCGAAGCCTGTCTTGGTTTTCGGCATTATGATGAAATCATTCACCGGGATAATCTGGTCTTACGGGACAGTTGTGAATAGCCTGTTCTGGCGGCACTTTAAACTTATTATTTAAAAATATCATTTGGTGTATTGACAAAAATATTTCTGAACTTTATTTTCAAAGAAAAACTTGTTTCTTTTTTTTATAAGGGGTGAGCCAATGCCAAAAGTGATGACCATTCAGGATGCTGTTGAAGAATTAGACCTTTATGATGTGTATAATGATATTATTGAGTCCTATGCTGATGAACTCGAAGATCCCAGTCTGGTATCGGATTTATACGATTTGATTGACGAATATGATGAAGAATTTGAATTCTGGGCTGATTCAGACGGGGATTACACTGACAGTTTTGAAAAAAATCTCAAGGAAGCCATTGAAACGATAGTGGAAGAAGAAGATTCCTTGTCTTTTATAGATGATGATTATACCGATATCGACGACATTCCAAAGATTCTGGAGGAAACGGTTGAAGAAGATTCCGATGAATATGATGTTGATCTGGATGATGAAGACACTGATGACGACGACGATCAGGAGGATGAGGACTAACCTTTGGGCTTGATTCCACTGGGTTTAAAAGATCTGTCAGTCTTAAAAATAAAGAGCACCTCGAATGCCATAAAGTTGTGTATTCGGGGCGCTCTTTTTAATTTGATGCAGTATTCAATGTCATGAACCATGACAAAAAAGGTTTAAATATTGAACCTTAATATCCCTCCATTTTTTTTAATTGAAATTTTGTAAAAATAGTTTCATAATTTTTCCTTAAACGGATGGGGTGCTATTTATCTTTAATTGTATTTGAATCATTGGATTCAGGTTTGGAAAGCGTATGTTGATTAAACAGTTCAAATATTCTGCGGATAATTTAGGGTATCTGGTTTATTCAACCAGCCAGGGGGTGGCCATTGATGCCGGCGCTGTGAATGAGATGCTGGCGTTTGCAAAAGACAAGGGGATACACATCAAATATGTGACCAATACCCATAGCCACCATGACCATACTTGCGGTAATCAGGATTTGATGGCAAAGACAAATGCCCGGTTTGTGGATTGTAAAACCATTCTATCAGATCAGATCTTCAAGCTTGATGACCAAAGCCTTGAGGTGTTTCCCACCCCCGGCCATACTCTGGATTCTGTGACATTTGTGGCAGATGATTTCATGGTGACGGGTGATACCTTGTTTAACGGGACAGTGGGCAATTGTTTTACAGCAGATTTATCGGCCTTTTTTCAATCTTTAAAACGGTTGATGTCGTATCCTGAAACAATGAGCGTGTATGCCGGCCATGATTATGTTTTAGAATCCATGAAATATGCAAAAATTATTGAACCGGATAATGTGTTTATTGAACAGTTCCTAGCGCATTATTCTCCTGATAAAGTGGTTTCAACATTGGCTGATGAATTAAAAGTGAATCCATATCTTCGGTTTAATGCGCCAAATATGATTGAAAATTTAAAACAAAAACAGGTCTATTCAGATTCAGAGTTTGGCAGGTTTGAGGCCATCATGGAAATCTATTAGAAAACTGTTTTTTGTCTGCTGTTAAAGCTGATTTCCAGGCCAATGGGCGTAAAAGGCTCAATTATTATGAAGCATGCTCTTGAATATTGGTTTTTTTGGTTTTATTATTGAGCCTGCTGGAATTTTTTGGGGGGATATTCAAGCGATATCCTTCAATGTCGTATATAAAAGCTGGAGAGTACGAAAATGCTTGACAAAAATATGAAATTTCCCTGGAATGCTCCATTCAAAGGCTCATTTGCCCTGGGAAGACAGTTGACGATTGAATACTGCGACTGCGCACCCAAAGCCTTTCTGTATGCAGATCAGGTTGAAAAAGCCATGCTGGAGGCAGCACAAAAAAGTGGTGCCACCATTGTCAATTCAAGTTTTCATAAATTTGAACCTCAGGGGATTTCAGGGGTTGTGGTGATTGCAGAGTCCCATTTTACAATCCATGCCTGGCCGGAACATGATTATGCAGCCGTGGATATTTTTACCTGTGGAGAGGATATTGATCTGCAGGTAGCCATTGAGTCCATGAAAGCCTCTTTCCAATCGAATAATACTGTTATATCATCTGATCAGAATCGCGGAATAATCGATAAATCCGTTAAACAAAAAGAGATCTCAACGGTGATTAATAACGCTAAGATTCATCCAATATCCTGGAAGAACGAATATGAACAAAAAAATCCATGGGGTGTGACCACCTCCATAGATATCTATGGTTGCGATACAGCCATTATTCGGGATGCTGATCAGATCAAAAAATTTGTTTATCAATTGTGTGAAATGATCAATATGAGACGGCACGGTGATTGCCAGGTGATCGGTTTGGGAGAAGATAAACAAGAGGAAGGATTTTCCATGATCCAGGTCATGGAAACGTCTCTGATTTCAGGTCATTTTGCTCATGCCACAAATGCAGCCTATCTGAATATATTTTCCTGTCAGTTCTATGAGCCCAGGGGAGTGGCTGAGTTCGCCTCCGCTTTTTTCAAGGGTGAACACTATAAAATGCAGATTGCCATGCGGGAGTAGTCGGACAATAAAACCTGACAGGCTGAAATGAAAAATTACAATAAAATACTGGATGGCTGGTTTTCTGAAATCTGTCCCTCATGGCCTGGAATTGCCAATTGCTTTAAAATAGAAAAAATTCTTTACAGCAAACAGAGCAAGTTTCAGCAGATTGATGTATATAAGACTCAACATCATGGCAATATGCTGGTGCTGGATGGTCTTATTCAATTAACCCAACTGGATGAGTTTGCCTATCAGGAGATGTTGGCCCATGTGCCGTTGTTTGCTCACCCGGACCCAAAATATGTGTTGGTCATTGGGGGCGGAGATGGCGGTGTTTTAAGAGAAGTCGCCCGCCATCCGGGTATTGAGAGCATTGATTTTTGTGAAATTGATGAAGCGGTCATGGCTGTATCAAAACAGTTTTTACCGGAAATGGCCTGTGGATTTGATGATCCGAGGGTGAACATCTATATTGAAGACGGCAATGGGTTTGTCCAAAAGAGGCACAATAGATATGATGTCATCATTGTGGATTCATCCGATCCCATTGGACCGGCAACCAAATTGTTTGAAAAACCATTCTACCAGGCATTGAAATCAGCACTGCGGCCCAATGGACTGGTTGCGTCCCAGGGAGAATCTTTTTTTCTTCACCAGGACTGTGTTAAAAAACTGGCGGGAATCACAAAACAAGTGTTCCCAATACAGGCATATGCCTATATTATTGTTCCCACATATCCCGGCGGTCATATCGGCGTTTGTCTGGGGTCGCTGGGGCCAAATCCTGAAAAGCCAAACCGATTGGTTGTGCCAGCGATTCAGGATCAGTTAAAATATTATACCCCGCAAATCCACGAGGCTTGTTTTGTTCTGCCGCATTTTGCCAATAAAATGATAGAACAAGCCCTGATAAGACAGTGAAAAATTAAGCGGTTTTTATAAAAAAATACTAAAAGACAAAAAAAATGCAGGACAGTTTTTCAGACAATATAGTCATTAAAATCATTCAAACTGCCCCGGAAAATGATTTGATCCAATTGTACCAGCAAGCAGGCTGGTTGGAACCTTCATCAGACGGGCAGACTGTTTTTTCACAAAATATTGTAAAAAAATCTGCTGTATTTGCAGGTGCCTTTGACGGGGAAAAAATGATCGGAATGGGCCGGGCCCTTTCCGATCTTATAAGTGATGCTTATATTCAGGACGTTACCGTATTAACACCATACCGGGGCAGGGGAATTGGAGGAAAAATCATTCAATTACTGGTTAAAAAACTGCAGGAAAATGGTGTGGACTGGATCGGCCTTGTTGGTGAGCCGGGAACCCTGTCTTTTTATGAAAAACTCGGGTTTGGACAGTTGGAAGGCTATCTTCCGCTAAAATATAAGGATCAATAGGATGTATGCACCTCAAAGACTGATAAAGAATCATGAACATATTGGATTTCTGGAATTCAAGCGGTTTGAACTTGACGACCGTGAATGGTTTGAAACATATGTTGAGCAGTTTAAACCTGTCTCCTGTGAGTATAATTTTGCAAATCTGTTCGCCTGGCAGGATGTGTGTCAATTTTCGTGGACCCTGTATCTGGATCGCATTCTGATTTATGATGCTGTATCCAAAATCTCTTTTATGCCCTTTGGAGAAGATTTGATGCCACAGGAACTGGTTTTTTTATCTTTACAGATGCAACATGCCGGGCGCTCCCCCAATTTTGCACTTTGCAGTCTTCAATATTTAAAAAAATATCCGCATATTGAAAATTATTACCAGGTTCAAGCCCAGCCTGATTATGCAGAATATATCTATGATGTAAATCATCTGGCCGAGCTGAAAGGAATCAAACTACACAAGAAACGCAATCTGATTTCACAATTTAAGCGCTCTTTTCCGGATTTTGAAATTCATCCGCTTAAAGGAGCATATCAAAGCCAGGCATTTGATCTTGCAACGGTTTTGATGCAGGACAAGACAAATCCGTCTCTATCCATTGAGCAGGAATATGAGGCGATGAAGCGCTCGTTTGATCATTTTGATGCATTGGGCCTGGAAGGCCTTGTCTTGACGATCGATAAAAAAGTGGTTGCATTTTCTGTTTTCAAACGTTTAAATGATTCAAGCTTTGATATTCAGTTTGAAAAGTCAGACATTCATTATAAAGGGGCGGCCCAGGTGATCAATCAGGAGACGGCTATTTATCTTCAAGGCAAATGCGATACCCTGAATCGGGAGCAGGATCTGGGAATTGACGGGCTGCGTCAGGCGAAGCTGTCTTATGACCCTCAAGAATTGCTTCTTTTCCATACGCTTGTCTTTAATCCTGTGAATTAGTGAATAAGGACCATATGCTGCTCTTTTTTTCAAGGTTACATTTTCGCAATAAACTGTTATTAACGTTTTTAGTTGTGTTGATTCCTTTGGTTCTTCTGGGTGCTGCCCTCATTGATTACCAGGTTGAAAAAATATTACATGCCAGTATTGACAAAGAACTTAAGGCTGCCGCAGATTCATTTATGACTCTGATACAGACCTCGGCCCAGGTTTCGGTTAAAAACAGGCTGCGGGCCATTGCAGAAAAAAATCAGGATATTGCACAGTATTATTATAAACAATTTGAATTCGGCCATTTGGACAGAAAACAGATGATGGAGAAAATAAGCCAGATATTTCTGGCTCAAACTGTGGGCAAAAGCGGGTATGTTTATTGTCTGAACAGCAAAGGCATTGTTACGGTTCACCCTATGGACGGGGTCAGATATTCAGATCTGTCCCAATATGATTTTATTCAAGAACAACTGAAGATCAAAGAAGGATACCTGGAATATGACTGGAAAAATCCAGGCGAGATAAAACCAAGGCCCAAAGCACTCTATATGGTTTATTTTAAACCATTGGACTGGATTATTTCGGTATCCGGCTATCGTGATGAGTTTGATCATCTGGTTAATATCGATGATTTTCGTCCTGGTATTTTATCGCACAGGATCGGTAAGACCGGATATGGATATGTGATTGATGAAAAAGGGATGGTTCTGGTTCATCCAAAGATCCAGGGTGTGTATTTGCTTGAACAACAAGAGGTTCCCAGAGAATTTGTAAAACAGATGCTCAAAGAAAAAAATGGAAGAATCAGATATTTCTGGAAAAATCCTGATCAACAGAAGACCTGGGAAAAAATTGTTATTTTCAAGCATTTGCCGGAATATGGCTGGATTATTGCCTGTTCAAGTTATGTCCAAGAGGTGTTTGAGCCATTAAAAACGTTTCGATTGTTTTTAATGGGCATTATCATTTTTTCTGTATTGTTTTCTGTGGGGGCCATATTTGTCATCAGCCGGGCTGTTACCCGGCCTTTTAAAGTTTTGATCGATAAGCTCGAGCAGGGGGCCAGGGGGGATTTCAGTGTTCGCATGGTTCATGACAGCTTTGATGAATTTGGTAAACTGGCGAATCATTTTAATTCATTTATGGGGCAGTTGGAAAACAATCAGGCCATTATTGAACAACAAAATAAAAAAAATATGGAAGCCCGAAATGCTCTGGTGGAAAATGATCTTAAACTTCGCAGCCTTTTTAATCAGTCGTTTCAATATACCGGGATATTGTCGCCAACCGGTATCCTTGAAGAGATTAATCAAAGTGGTCTTGATTTTGCCGGGTGCAAATTTGAGGATGTTCTGTATAAACCGTTCTGGGAATTGCCGTGGTGGCGTCATGATATAGATGTCCGGGAAAAAATTGAACAGGTTGTTAAACAAGCCTCCCGGGGCAAGTCCACCCGGTTTGAAACCACCAGTGTCTCTGAACTTGATGATGTCCGTCATATTGATCTGTCCATCAAGCCTGTATTTAACTCTTTGGGTGACGTGGCTTTTATCATTACCGAGGGCCGTGATATTACAGAATATAAACTGGCTGCAATGGAAAGAAAGAACCTGGCGGTTCAAATGGAAAAAGCCCAGAAAATGGAATCCATTGGGACGCTGGCCGGAGGGATTGCACATGATTTTAATAATATTTTGTCCGGAATCCTCGGGTATGCACAACTGGCAGAATTGAATATTTATCATCCTTTAAAAGCCAAGGGGCATATCGCCCACATACTAAAAGGTGCCAGACGGGCAGCCCGGTTAACGCAGCAGATTCTGACCTTCAGTCGCCAGCATGAATATGAGAAAATGGCCATTGAGCTGGGTCTGATTTTAAAAGAAGCCCTTAAGCTGTTACGATCATCAATTCCGGTAACCATTGCCATTGTGGAACAGGTCAAATCAAAAAAAATGGTTCTGGCTGATCCGACACAGATGCATCAGGTGATCATGAATCTGTGTACCAATGCCTATCATGCCATGGATGAAGCCGGCGGGGTTCTCACGGTAAGCCTTCGTGAAGTGAATATTTTTCAGAGTTCTGATTTTTTTGATCAGGTGATGGAGGATGGTCAATATCTTGAACTTGAGATCGCAGATACCGGTGTCGGTATGGATCAGGATGTCATGGCCAAAGCTTTTGATCCGTATTTTACCACAAAAGACGTTGGCAAAGGGACTGGATTCGGTCTTGCCCTGGTTCATGCGATTGTTGATGAGCATGATGGATACATAAAATTAAGAAGCCGTGTGGGCAAAGGATCAAATTTTCTGATTTATCTGCCCGTGGTCGATTCTCCCATAGATGATTTGGCAACAGCAGACAATGAGATTACAATTGATCGCGGAACAGAACAGGTCATGGTGGTGGATGATGAAGCAGATATTCGAATTATTGTTCAGCAATTTCTGGAGTCCAACGGATATTGTGTAGATGTTTTCAATGATGGGTCAGATGCTTTAAACGCATTTCTAAAAGATCCGGACAAATATGATCTGATCGTAACCGATATGACCATGCCGAACATGACCGGGTATGAGTTGAGCAAACAGGTGCTCAATATTCGAAAGGATATGCCTATCATTCTATGTACAGGTTATAGTGAAAATGTTTCAGAATCCCAGGCCCTTGAAATTGGTATCCGAAAGTATATTCATAAGCCATTGACCAATGAAGAGTTGTCTGCGGCTGTCCGGGAAGTGATTGATCAGCAAAAAGAATAGGGGGCTTTCCCGAATATTTCATGAAATATCCGGGATATTTTTTTTTATTGATCTGAATGGAAATATTTTTTTATTCTGTTGAGCGATATGATTTATTTGATGATATCAAATTTTAATACCTCTACTGTGAAATTCTGCAGAAGGTCAGGCAGATCTGAAAATACGACGGTGAACGGAATACTGCCGCCTGGTTGAATATTCTGGTTGGTGTTCTCTTCTTCTTTCATTTGCAGGGTATTGATGTCGTTAATCTTTCCGGTTTTAAGCACTTGTGCCGGGATAGTATTTCCGCAATAGATGACTTTTGTTCTTGTCTGGGATTTTTCTTTTGCATTTATTGTGGTTTTAACCCAGACATGGTTGACCCCAACACTGGAATAATTGATAACCTTGCCTGTGACCACGAAAAGATTCCCGGCTGTTTCATTTAAGACAAATCTGCCGTTCACGCTGTTTTCGTCGGGAACAATGACGATTGGGGCAGATTCCGGTAATTTTGGAGTTACGAACCGGTCAATGGCAGGCTGGATAACCGGTATTTTATATCCAATGATAAGGCTGGCTGCAATTGCTGAAATACAGATCAACACAAGAAGAGAAAAAAGAAGAACAGGTGTTCGAAGGGTAGGGTTTGTTTTTTTGGGGGGTTGTTTTTCTTTTACATCAGGCAAATCCTCATCCGATTCAATATCCTGCTTAGTATCCGGATCAAAAACCGGGTCATGATCCGGCTCTTGTTCCAAATCTATTTCAGGGTCTGATTCTTCAAGGATTAATTCAGGGATATGGGTTTGTGAAAGATCAGGGGCCTGCTCAATAAAGTCATCTTCGCTTTCCTCTATCATAAAGTCGCCTGAATCATTGTAATTGCTTTCAAGCTCAGCATCAAATTCAAGTTCAAATTCAGTGACTTCCTCAATGGGCTCTGCATTTGGCTGGATGTCATCATCAAGGGAGGGTATCTCAGACGTCGTATCCTTGTCATCATCAATTCCAAGGTCAAAGCTGAGTGCGTTATCATCAGGATGCCGGCCCTTTTTGTCATGTTCAGGAAGACTTGTATCAAGATTCAAAGACAAAGGTTCAATCTCCAGTTCCGGAATATCAAGCTTGAGCAGCAAATCTTCAAGACCATCAAGTTCTATGTTGAGTTCAGGTCCGATTCTCGGGTCTCTTTTTTCAAGAGATGCTTTATAAACAGGTGTTGCATCAGGTTTATGTCTATCTGAGGTGGTCAGGGCAGATGGGAAGGCAGGAAAGTTGACGATAAAAACAGTTTCGCAAATGCAGCAACGAACTTTAGATCCTTCTTTTTTGAGCAGGGACACCTCAATGTCAAAGCGTGTTGAACATTCAGCACAAGTGATAATCATTGTATTCCTCATGTTTTTCTATCGTTTAAGGCTTAAAAATTAGCGCAACGATGACTTTTTTTAATTATGATCCATTCCATAACCAACAATGAAGATTTTTTCAAGTCCCAAATCCATTACTGCCTATATTTTTATTTTTTAAAAAACGCAAAAAATTTTATAAATTATGGATCAAGCTTTCAGAGGCGGGACAGCTTTTTTGACACAGAGAGGTTACTGGTTATTAAAGTGAAAAAGAATGTAGGCACCAAATTTATCATAATGTTCACTGTATAAAAATTCCACTCCGATATTGGGCGGGTTGATTGTCCTGATAAAGGCCTCTTTGGAAATTTTTGAATGGTTTTTATCATCCAGTTCAAAGTTGATTATAATTTTTTGATTGACGGACAGGTCAAGCTTTTTTAGCAGTTTAACTTTTAAACCATACCTTGAAATATCCATCACCACGATATCAACAATTAAGCATGAATATTCTTTTCCCCCGCAAATTAAAGAACCATTAAAATTCACATTTTTTCTGACATATTTTCTTCTTTCCAACAATACGGGGAATGTATTGCCGCAAAGGCATTTGTAAGTCAGGCGGATTGCTTTTTTCAGGCCCAAAAATTCTGAAACATCCATGATATGATTTTTTTTGCATTCAGAGCATGAAATATTGGCGGTCTGATTTTTAGATATAAATATTTTTTGTTCTGTTTGCGACATAACGATCATTCCCTTTCGAATAGGCCGAAAATATAGCAAAAACTTTCTTTGTTCGTCAATGAAATTGTTTTTTTTGCATTTTGAATAAATCAAAGCAGAACATATTGATATGACAGGGTTTGATTTCTAAAACACAAGACTTGTTTTTTATTGACACATTTATTAATAAATGTAAAAAAATCATATTTATTCGCTTTATTTAATGGCTTGTTTGATGTATGCATCTTAGTAAACGGGCTTAAATATTAAAACAAAGGATGATTATGGACAAAATTATTAACGAAGAAATCGCAAACAAAGTCGAAGACCTGTTACATAAGTTTATTGATGAGTCCGGCGCAACCTATGCCCTGCTGACCGATATGGGCGGAAATCTGCTGTTCAATGTCGGTAATGAGGATTATGATGTTGATACTCTGGCGGTTTTATCTGCAGCCAATTATTCTACCACCAATGAGATTGCCAACTTGATCAATGAGGATAATTTTTCTTTGTTATTCCACCGAGGGGACAATGAAAATATCCATTTTGCAAAGATTTCTGCAGATGTTTTGATGATCGTTTTGTTTAAACCATATTTGTCCTTAGGTTTGTTAAGGCTTAAGATAGCCAATCTTCAAACTGAAATTAACAAATTAATCGGGTCGTGTTAATGGCTATAATTAATTTAAAAGAAAAAACCATACAGATAAAGATTGTTTATTATGGTCCCGGAAGAAGTGGAAAAACCACCAATCTGGAGTTTATTCATAATAAGCTGAAGGGGAATAAGGAACATCAAATCAGTAAGCTTGTGTCTATAGCCACAAAAGGGGATCGTACATTATTTTTTGATTTTTTCCCCATTGTTCTAGGACAGATAAATGGGTTTGATTTGAAACTAAAACTCTACACAACCCCTGGTCAGGTTAAATATGAATCAACCCGAAGGCTTGTGCTCAAAGGGGTCGATGGCCTGGTGTTTGTGGCGGATTCTCTGGCATCAAGGCAGGAGGCCAATATCGAGTCCCTGCAAAATATGAAAGACAATCTGGCATTTCATAATATTGGTCTGGATGATGTAAAACTGGCATTCCAGTGGAACAAAAGAGACCTTGATCCGAACATGATTCCATTGTCATCAGTTGAAGACATGGAAGCACAGCTTAAATTCGATTTGAACGCTGAATCATTTTCAGCCAGTGCGCTTGCAGGGCTAAATGTTTTTAAAACAGTTAAATATATTGCAAAGGAAACCGTCAAATCTGTGATTGACAAAACGGCTTTTAATCAATTGACATCGAAATCAGTCTGAAAGGTGATCAATGGATTATAATCTGCTTAAAAATGCGTTTTCTTCTCTATTGGAAGATAATCTTTCAAATATTGAGGCGAGTAAAAAAAAACTGGCGGACATCACTGCTGAAAATGCGTTTGACAAGAATATTTTATCTATATTGAATAATATTCATAAAACCATTGAAACCAATGAATCGCTGAAAACACTGGCAAAAGTTATTCTTGATCAGAGTGATTATTTTTCCGATGACAGCATTCACCAGTCCACCAAACATCAGGCATTAAAAAAAATATTGATGACCAATAATTTTGTAGAAAACAACAGGTCATTCAACCTGAGCACACTTCAGGCGTATGTGGAAAACATTCTGCAAAAACAGCTCTATGAGATTAATATTAAAATTGAAGAAAATCAGAGAGTTCTGAACAATCTGAGTATTTCTTCTGCTCAGCAGGTAAAATCTGATGTCAAAAAAATCAATACAGATAAATACATTCTTGTGGAAAATGAAGGGGAAAAATGTGCGATCAGACACGCTGACATGATTCAGATCTTAAAATTTCCAGGTGCATTTCCAAAGAAGAATTTGGCTGATTTTACAATGATATACGCAAAGGTCTGTGGCGCAAATCAAAATTATGTGATTAAAAAAATGCAGGACACGGAGATTGATAAACGTCAGATATTAGGCAATGCCAATATGACCTTTGCCAACACAGTAGATAAAAATTTTGCAGTGATCACAAAAAAAGATGATGAATTTATTATATTTTTTATTGATTATGTTTTATATACAAATCCAGTGGAAGCTGAGAACCTGGGGGATTTTATCCAAACCAGTGAGGGCAGGTATCATATCATAGAGGTTTAAGATTATTATGTTGATGGGGCAGCTCAAATCGTTTTCATTAGAAAGCCTGTTGCAGATTTGCTATAACGAGAGCAATACAGGCGCCATAGAATTCTGGAAACATGACATGGTATACGGACAAATCGGTTTTGAAAAAGGATCGGTTATGTATGCAGATTTTCTGGGAATGAAAGGAGATGGGGCTGTCAAGCAGATTTCATTGTTGTCTGATATTGATTTTAAATACAATGAGAGCACACAACCCAGGGAAAGAAATATCAAGATGGATATTAATTTTCTGACCATTGAATGTTCCCGGTATAAAGATGAATGTTCAGAGTATCTTGCCCAGCTAAGCGAATCCATATCGGCAAACTACAGCATTAAACGTGTTTCATTTTATGATTATGAAAGTCCCTTTTTTTGTTTTCCTGAAAAGTATGACATTCGGTATTTTGAATCTTTTATTGACGATGAAGTTACCGTAGTCTATTGGGATAAAAACATAAATGCCCGGATTCAGATCATATTCAGTGATCATATTATTTCAGATTCTCTGCTGATGTTTATGGAAGACAAGGATATGTTAAGATGATTCCCAAATTTGACAATTATCATGCCAATATGCATTCTGATTTTTTGCGGTTTGACCCCTATATCAATTTTTTGAAACACGAATTGTTCAACGGCTATGTACTTGGCGATCTGAGCGACAGACAATGCTATATGATGCTTGTGGATGGCGAACCTCAGGTGTATTTTCTAAAACGATCGAATCAATCAACGGTTCAATCAATCAAGCCGGATGAATTTGAAACGTTGATTAAAAACAATTGCTTTATCGCATCATATAAAGGGGCTCCCCGGTACATTACGTTTCTGTCCAGATGTCATACAGCCAAAAAAATATACAATAATTTGACATCAGACAGCATCAGTCCCGCAAAGTTGATTGAAAAGTGTCAGGCAGGGTCTTTTAGCGGTTGTATTGAAGCCAATGGTGGTTCTGAAAAAAAGAAGTTCGTGTATTTTGATAATGGAAAAATTGTCGGTGCCATGAATGTGGAATCCAATACTGATTTGTTTGAAAATCAGGTCAATACGAAGGTTCTTTATGGTGTGTTAAAAAATTATAGTCTTAATTTGTATGAGTTTTCAAAACAAATGCATACTTATGATGTTGTCGCTGGTTATCGGAACAGTCTGATTCAATGTTACCAGGAAATTTTACAGCTTCTTGAAAAAAATGCAATGGGTCAGGACTTTTCATCTGCATGGCGAATCTGTGCCATGGAGTTAAGTCAGAAATACAGTTTTATGGATCCGTTTGTCGCTGAATTTGTTTTTGAAAATGGTAAAATTGATCTATGGGAAGAAGTTGACACAAAAGAGGCCGGCAATGCCATGGATGAATTGTGCGAATCCATTGCGAAAAAAGTAAGTATGCCAAGAGATGGCATAAAAGAGATTAAAGATAAATATATAAAGATTTTATCAGCCTATGAAATTAGAAATTAAAAAATTAATTGAGGCGTTCATTCGTGATAACAATTTTATGCGGCATGTTATTATTCATAATAAAGAGGATAATTTTTGCTTTCCTGAGTCAATGCGGATTGAAACAAAATATTTTGATGCGTTGTTCCGAAATATTCTCAAGGTTTATAAGACAGATGCTCAATTTGCTGTTATTACAAACGACAATTATTTATTTGTAATAAAAGAAAACGACAGTATTTATCTTTGTGAATGTGGCAGGGACGCAAGCCTGTCACAAATTAAGATGGAATTTTGTACCTTGGTGGAAGATGTTAAAAAACAGTGGAAAACCAAACCGTTTTTTAAATCGATTTTTGATTGGTAAGGAGCGACTATATGCCCGGCTACACGATCAAATTATTACCGGTAAAGGAAAATATAACGTTTACACCGGCGGAATGGCAAACGATTTTGCTGTTCAATGAATCCCCGGATTTTGACAAACTCATTCATCTTTTGAAAACAAAACATCATATGGATATAAAAAATATTGAGTCCATGTTGATGGAGTTGCAGAAAAAAGGTGCCATTAAATTGCTGAAAACCCGGACAGAGGAACTGGGAGTTGATATTCCGGTGCTCTTTTGGGACACCATTAAAATGGAGTTGTCCAAGTCTATCGGTCCCATAGCGTCCCTTGTAATTGATGACAGCGTTAATGAGTTCAATTATTCAAAAAAGAATTTTCCCAAAAAATTGCTTTTCAGTTTTGTGGAAAAAGTTGCCAATGAAATAAGTTCGGCTGCAGAAAAAAATCAGTTTCAAAAAACAATGCTTAATTTTATAAAGCAAAATATATAGTGGGTGTATCTCAAGGAAAGGTAAATAAATGGTTGATCTAATTGATGTAGACAAACTGAAAAACGAAGCCATTTCAGCTATTGATATGCTGTTTGGCGAAGATGATGATGATTCAATATCAGATGATTTTACCGGACCTGTGGTGCCGGAACAGGGCGTGGTTGATCAGGGCATGGGAGTCAATTTTGATCAGGGCATGACAGTCAATTTTGATACGCTTACTGAGGATTTGATGACAATTGACTGGGAATATTCTGATGAACGGATCCATGAATTTGAAAGCAACCTTGATACAATTTTAAAGCGATACACTGATAAATACAACCAGGCTTTGCTTAAAATGATTAAAAGTGTTGTTTGTTATCTGGGTAAGGCCAGAGATAAAGCATATCCCGAGACAATGAATGTGTTGCCTGATATTATCAAAACGCTTCAAGACATTAATTCCAATAATTTTGACAGTCAGTTAATTCCCCAGAAAGTCATGCAGGCATATAAGCAGGTGCTGGCATTGAGAAATAATATCTCGCTATATAATCATCGGATTCAAACGGAAACTCGTCTTGAACATCAACAGGCACCGGTGGCAATCCATGAAGCAGGATTTGTATCGGATACCAGACCGGGAATGGATGTTGAGATACTGAATCGACTCAAACTGCATGAGCATCGAATTGCTCTTCTTGAAGAGCAAAACAAAAAATTAAAACAGATTATTATTGACATGCAGCACATCACTTCACCTGCAGCCATTGCCAAACCTGAAACCAGGTTTGAGTTGACCGATGATGAACCTGAATCAACAGTTGACTCCATTTCCTTTGATCAGATAGATGATAACGAATCTGGAACAGATATGTTTTTTGCCGAATCAACGGCTGATACCCTGGAAGAAAATGATATTCAACTGGATGATACCCAGTCATTTGATTCGTTTGCCAGTGATTTTTCCGAGCCAAAGATCAGTTTCGGCCAGGCAGACCAAGAAAGTGAATTGATTCAAGCTGATGATATTGCTTATGATGAAGTAGAAACAATCGGTGCTGATGAAATTGTATATGATCAAGCGCATACAGCAGTGTCAGAGCAAGCTCAAACAACCGATACCCCAATAGATGCAGCCCTGTATGTTCAGTGCTGTAAACTGGACAATGAAGTGATTGCTTTGCCGGAAAAGGTCATCCATAATATTTATAGACTTCCGCCCAAACTGGCAGAGAAAATTGATGATCTTCAAACCATTGAACTCAAGGACTTGTCTTCCGGCCTGTTCTTTAAATTGTCAAAAGGGATGAAGGGGGCATTAAAAGGGAAGTCTGATAAAGAACTCAAAGGGTTGAGTGCTGATATTAAATGGTTGAGAAATGAGCTTGAGGCATATTCATTCGGGGTTTTGTGTTCCTGTGACAAAGGAAGGCTGATCCTTATTCCAATCACTGATAACTTTGACAATCGACTTTCACAAGTCAGAGAAATGAAGATGCTGAACAATGATTTTTCTGACACCATTGTCAATATAGATGATCAGGGAACCATACCCTTGGTCGATCCGTGTAAATAAAAATGAATAGAGAAAATCTGATAATTGATCAAACACTGTTTGATATAAAATTGAATGAGGCCAAACTTTACGAAGATCAGGGATTGCTTGAAGAAGCGGATGAAGTTTATAAAGGCCTGCTCAAAATCCTTGGTGATGCCTCAGAATCAAAAAACAGCAGCACCCAAAAAAAGCAGTTAGAGGCCATTCGGGCTAAAATGAATGCCAGTCTGGGCGAATTGGTTGTTGATAAAAATCCGTCGCCAGCAAAAAAGAAATCCAATCAGGATTTATACCTGGAAGCAGAGGCGTTTACAGATTTAGGGTATTATGAAAAAGCGATCAGTATCTATAAAAAACTGATCAAACACAATTTTAAGCCCTATGATTGCATTTATTCCATCATATTCTGCAACAATAAGCTGGAAAACCAGAAGGATGCAAAAGAGTATTTAAAGACTCTGGTGAAAGATCCGCAAACAAATGAAAAAATACGATCCATCAGTTGTTATTTTCTTTCCTTTCTGTATGAAGAAGCGGGTAATTACAGCAAGGCACTGGCGTTAATCGGAAAGATTACACTTCCTGATGAGTTGCCGGATTATGAAAACAGAAAAAAATTTATTTTGTCCAAGATAAAAGGGAAAACCAGGTTTGATTATTTGCTCTCTGAAAACCTGATCAGTAAATCAGATTTAAAAAAAGCCACGGACCTTTCCAGGAATAACCGAAAATCGGTCGAGTATAATCTGCTTCATTCGTTTTCAGTGAAAACAGCTGATCTTGGAACGTCACTGGCCACATTCTATGGATATCCGTTTATTGATCTGAGCCGGGAAACAATGATAAAGTCAGATCTTTTCAAGAATTTAAAATATAAATATCTGAAAAACAATCATTGGGCACCGATTTCTTCCATACCTGATGAGGCTGTGGTTGAAATTGCCATAGAAGATTCAAATATGGCACACCAGGAAGACATTCGAAAAATTTATATCGGATATCAGATCCGGTTTTTTATTGCTGTCCGGGAACACATTGATGAATACATCGACAGGCAGTACAACAAAAAAGATATCGACGAAGCGCCGGAAGAAGATGTGTTTGATTTTATGGATGGTATCTCGGCCGATATCGGGGCAGAGTATGATGAAGATGATGACAATAATATGGAAGATGTTGTCCTGGTGGACAGCAAGGTCATCATGTTTGTCAATAAGATGCTTGTTGATGCGTATCGCAAAAGGGCCTCTGATATCCATATCGAACCGTCAACCCATACACGGGATTCAACTATCCGGTTTAGGATTGATGGTATTTGCCAGCCCTATGTGCAGATTCCCAACAGCTTCAGCAGGCCGATTATTTCCAGAATCAAGGTTATGGCCCGGATGGATATAACGGAGCACCGGAAACCTTTGGACGGCAAGATCAAGTTCAAAAGCAGGAGTACCGGGTCAATTGAGTTGCGTGTGACCACCATCCCCACATCCGGCGGGAAAGAGGATATGGTTCTGCGGGTGCTGCAAAGCGGGAAACCGACAAATCTCAGCGATCTTGGGGTATATGATTATAACCTGAATCGACTTCTTGAGATCATCAAAACCCCTTATGGGTTGATTTTGGCAGTAGGGCCGACCGGCTCCGGAAAAACCACCACGCTCCATTCTGCGCTCAATATTATCAACACCCCTGAAAAGAAAATCTGGACTGCAGAAGATCCCATTGAAATTGATCAGCCCGGTATTCGCCAGGCTGAAGTTCATCCCAGAATCGGGCTGGATTTTGCTGCTTTGCTTCGATCCTTTTTAAGGGCTGACCCGGATGTGATCATGGTGGGGGAGATGCGGGATAGTGAGACTGCCAAGATCGGTGTGGAAGCCTCTTTGACCGGCCATCTGGTCTTTTCTACCCTGCATACCAACAATGCCCCGGGTACGGTTACGCGTTTGCTTGAAATGAAAATTGATCCCACCAATTTTGCAGACTCCCTGTTGGGTATACTGGCTCAGAGACTGGGGCGCAAGTTGTGTGAAAAATGCAAGAAAAAATCAGACTCCCCCAAAGAAGAGTTTGATAATATTATCAATGAATTCGGACCTGATCCATTGGGATTGCTGGATGAGTTCAAGGGAAAACCCATTCAGCTGTATCATCCGAACGGGTGTAATGTATGCAACAATACCGGCTACTTAGGACGAATAGGATTCCACGAACTGCTTATTAATAATGACGAAATCCGAAGGTTAATTAAAACCAATGCCTCAACTGATGATATCAGGGCGGCAGCCATTCGAAATAATATGTATTCTTTAAAGCAGGATGGCATGATCAAGGTGCTTAAAGGGATCACGGATCCGGTTGAGGTGAGAAGAAACTGTATTTAACTCAGATTGTCAATGGCTGATCGGAATAGGGATTTTTTATCAATATCCTGGTTGACCCATTCCATACCGCATAACATATTTTCCCCGGTTGCAGGGCAGATGTATACAATACGCAAATCCAAGCTGTTTATGACTTGACCGGCGATCTTAACCCTGCAATCAGTCAGCACATCACCAATGACATCGCCCAATCGGAATGATTCTTTTACCGGCAGCAGCAGACCGATCCCGATGGGGCTCAAATCAGTGATCAGATATGCTTTTTCTTTAATAAAGGCAATGCAGTCATCACGATCGCTGACACAAATCCGTGTGGCTTTTCGGCGCTGCTGGCTGTCTGTTTCCAAATCACCCCACGGGTTTGTTTCAAAATTCATTGTGCAAAGCTCCCTTAAGATTGTCTTTTTCTTAATTGTTTAATCGCAAAGGTCATACTGATTCTCATTCGGTCAAAGGCTTCAGCCAGAACCCCGATTTCGTCTTTTGACTCTTTTGGAATCCGGGTGTCAAGGTTGCCGATACTGATTTTATTGGCCAGCTCAGTGATTTTGGCAATGGGTGTTACAACGATCTGTTTGACAACCAGATTGGCTGTCAAAGAAACTGCAAAAATTAGAATGATAGCTGTAAATCCGATATTAAACATTGATTTTTTAAATTCTTCTTTGAGAAACTTGGGTGTAAAATATACCTCAATAAAGCCGATTTTGTCTTTGTCTTTGGTGATGGCTTTGGTGTCTTTGATGGTATCACCCTGGATGGAGGCTTTGTTTTCGATCAGGTCCCAGTTTGCATCCCGCTTAAATCCCATGTACACTTTTTCTCCGTCGCGGTCCAGGATATTGATGGCAAAAATTTGTTTGTCCAGCATCTCGGATTTAAGGGATTCACTCAAAATTTCATTGTCAAGGGACCAGAACGCTTCGGTCAAATATTTGGACAATCGGGTGGTAACAATTTGAGACGCATTGTTCAGGTCTGTTTCCATCTTTTTCTGGATGCTGAAGTAATTGACCATTGTAAATACTGCCATAATAACAATAATCAAAGGAATCAGAACGCCATTGACCTTTACCTGCAACCTTTCTTTAAACGGAACTTTTTTGATCTCACCGGTATATTGCTCCCGGGTCTGATCAAAATCCTCTGTTTCAGGCTCTTCAAGATACTTTGCCAGATAATTGATATGTCCACAATTTTTACATGAAAATTTGGCAGCTTTTGATTTGATTATTTTTGGATCAAGACTATACAGTTTACTGCATGAATCACATACAACATTTATCATAATGTGTTTCTCCTTGTGTGAAAAAGGGAATTAAAGTCAAAAATAAAACAAATCCTTTATGGTTTGTGTGTTCACCAGGATTCTAATTTTGCACCGGTGAAGCGAACAAATTACTTAATTTATCTTACTGGTAAGACCGATACCAAAACTTTTACAGCCTGTCAATACTAAAGGCTTGACGCAATTGTATTCAAAAAAAATATAAATATTTGATATCCTGACAGATTATTCTTAAACCGGGTTTTTTTCAGAATGGGTGTCTGCCAGGTTTTAATACTATTTTAATATGCTCTTGCATTGGTGTGACAAGGCTGATAAACATCAAGATCATATGGAATAAACTGACTAACGGCCATGGGCCGCCCTGGGATTTTCCTTGGCCAGCCCACAACAAAATATGAAAGAATTCAGTTGGTTTTTTTTGTTCTTTCATATAAAAAAATCAAGCGGGTTGGTTGAACTTGTTTTGATCCAGCCCTGATCACATTGAACGGTTTAACAAAGGAGACGTTATGAAACGGTTGATTTTTTTACTCATGCTTTGTTTATTGACCCTTCCGGTATTGTGCCAGGCAGCTAAAAGCACTATTCTGGTCATTGAGAGCTACCATGCAGAATATGCCTGGGATGCCAGTTATAAGGAAGGCCTTGAAGAAGTTTTGGGGCAAACCTATAATATGGAATATTTTGAAATGGATACAAAACGGATTCCAGCGGATCAATATGAGAAAAGAGCAGATCTGGCATTTAAAAAATACCAGAAACTGAATCCGGTTATGGTGATTCTCGGAGATGACAATGCCTTAAAGCTTCTTGGGCCCAAACTGAGCTTGACCAAAACACCTGTGGTCTATCTGGGCGTCAATCAAAATCCGCGAAACTACAATATGTTCGGACCTGAAAATATTACCGGCGTATTGGAACGTCCTTTGATGAAGCGATCTATTTTGTTTTTAAAGGAGTTGTTGAATCCTGCGCCTAAAAAAATTTTAATTCTATTTGATAACGGAACCACATCACAATCTTCAGTCGAGCAGGTGTTTAAAGGCAAGGATACAACCTCTATTGCCGGGATTAAGACAGATTTAAAGCTTATCGGTAATCTGGATGTGTGGAAAGAAACCGTATTGTCT
>JBDRPM010000160.1:0-50028 GCA_043827005.1 Pseudomonadota bacterium
TACCAATTTTGGGAGTCGAGTCGCCTGGCCTGCAAGGCGTGGAAATGCAGGCATATCGGGAATATGCCGAATTTACACAACGCAGCAGGACAGGATGAATCGGCTTTCAAAATGTAAATTTATTTTTGAGTGGGCCCTAAGGAGGCCTTGAGGGAAAAAAACAGGATATGTCAGGACATAGAATCTTTATTATACTTGAAAGTCCTAAAGAGAGAATGGAATATGTCCGGTTTTTTGAGGATCTTGGCTTTCTGGTGGATGCTGTGCCGGATGGATCAGGTGTTCTGCCCGCACTTATTGAAAAAAAAATTGATCTGGTGATTGCGGATACAGCAACCCCGGGTTTTTCTGCAGATGAATTTTTAAAAGCGATTGATCAGGAAAAAATTTTTTGTCAGACCATTCTGCTGGCTGCAGAACCAGTGGTTGAGCATGCTGTGACGCTGATGAAGCTGGGAGCGCTGGATTATCTGGTTAAGCCTGTTTCATTGGAACAGCTTGAACTTTGTGCCAAAAGGGCTTTGAATGTCTCTGAACGGATCCGTTCTGAAAAAAAAATCATTGTCTCGAAAAATAAAAGAGTCAAAATCATTACCCAGGATAAAGGGATGCAGCAGTTGCTGGATATGGCCAAAAGGGTGGCAAACTCCAGTGCATCGGTATTGATTCAGGGCGAAAGCGGAACAGGCAAGGAGTTGTTTGCCAAATATATCCATGAAAAAAGCAATCGGTCTGATAAGCCGTTCATTGCTGTCAATTGTGCTGCTTTACCGGAAAATCTTTTGGAAAGCGAGCTTTTTGGTCATGAAAAAGGGGCTTTTACCGGAGCGATTTCAAGGAAGATCGGTAAATTTGAGCTGGCAGACAAAGGCACTTTATTTTTGGATGAAATTACAGAGATGCAGGTTCATCTTCAGGCAAAACTGCTCAGGGTCCTGCAGGAAAAAGTAGTGGACCGGGTGGGGGGAACTGAACCGGTGGATGTGGATGTCAGGGTGCTTGCCACCACCAATCGGGATGCAAAACAGGCTGTGGAAAAAGGGGATTTTCGCGAGGATTTGTTTTATCGGTTAAACACAATTCCCCTGGTCATTCCACCGTTAAGACTTCGCAGCAATGACCTTGAACTCCTTTGCGAATTTTTTATTCAAAAATATTGTAAAATTGACGGTCTGAATGTCAAAGGAATGACAAAACAAGCCATCCTGCTGTTAGGCCGACATCATTTTCACGGCAATGTTCGGGAACTTGAAAATATCATCCATCGGGCTGTTCTTTTGACCAATTCTGATTTTATTGATCCCAATGACCTGATGATTGATATGGCTGATCTGGATCATAAATTGCCGGAATCCTCCGGAGAACCAGAAGAAGGGCAGGCGCCCGGTTCATTGAGGGACATGGAAGAAAAGATGATTTACAAGGCTCTTGACCAGACCGAGGGCAATCGAACGCACGCTGCAAAAATTCTGGGCATCAGTGTCCGGACCCTTCGAAATAAACTCAACGAATACAAAGAAACCTGCTGATCCATTTTCGGCACACAAATTGCAAAGATCAAAAGCAGCGGTTCTTTTTTAAATCGTCTAATTTGACAGTACCTGTATATTGAGGGGGAAAATGGCAGACTCAAGAATTTTCGGGCATACAGTAAACATGATTTCCAAGGCCCTGGATATTTCAACCCAACGGCATAATCTGATTGCCGGAAATGTCGCCAATATGGATACCATCGGGTATAAACCCGCTGACCTTGATTTTAATCAAACACTCAAACGGGCAATGAATGAGCAGGAACCGGATTATCTGGATCAGACCCATAACCGTCATTTGTCAAGCAGTGGGGATGAACCGCCATTTAAAATAAATGGTGAAAATTCAGAAGAGGTTGATATCTATCATCTTGATTCGGTTAATATTGACCGTGAGATGATGAATCTTACAGAAAATAATATTAAATATCGGTCAACCACTGAAATGCTGTTACGGAAGATGAAAATACTTCAGTATTCCATTGACGAGGGAGGCAGATAATTCATGGATTTATTAAATGCAGCCAAGATCAGTGGCACTGCTCTGACCGCCCATCGGACAAAGCTCAATGTCATTGCTGAAAACCTTGCCAATGTGGATACCACCAGAACAAAAGAAGGTGGGCCGTATAGAAGAAAAATGGTGGTTTTTAAAGGGGATGATATTGATTCGTTTCAAAGTGTGATTGAAAAAAAGCGGTTAAAGCGGGAACAGTCTGGAATACAATTGTCTCCCATTGAATTTGAATCTGAAAAAAAACAGGATAACGGAACCGGTGTCAGGGTTGACCAGATCATTAAATCCCAGGAAGATTTCAGGCTGGTTTATAATCCGGCGCATCCGGATGCAGATCCGAATACCGGGTATGTAAAAATGCCCAATGTGGATCATTTGACTGAAATTGCAGATATGCTGGTGGCCAAAAGAAGCTATGAGGCCAGTACCACTGTGTTGTCTGCAACAAAGGATATGATTTTAAAAGCACTTGAGATCGGTAAGTAAATAAGGCGGTTATAATTAGAGGAGAGAATCATGGATGGGATTAAAGGGATCAACAGAACCTTTTTAAAAACACAACCCCTGTCAGAAAAAATCAATCAGCGAAATCCTGAATTTTCCAAAAGGATTGAAGCAGCCATCAAAGATGTTAATGCAAACCAACATATTGCTGATGACTCAATCGAGAAGGTGATTCAAGGCGAAATGGGGATTCATGAGGGAATGATGGCCATTGGAAAGGCTGAAACGTCTTTGAAAATTCTTGCCCAGGTTAGAAATAAGGTCATGTCAGCTTACAATGAAATCATGCGCATGCAGCTATAACTGGTTGTTAAGGCCAAATGGAGTGATGAAGGGTTATGAATCCTGTTATTGAAAGAATAATGATTACTTTAAAAGAGTTGCCGTTGTCCAGGAAAATTGCATTTGGACTGATTGCCATGTTCATGGTTGCAGGGTTTAGCACCCTGTTCATCTGGGCCAACAAAACACAGTTCAGGGCGGCATATTCCGGATTGACCAAAGAGGACGCAGCCCTGGTTGTGGATAGTCTTAAGGCATCCAATACGCCTTATCGACTCACCGGGGATGGCACCACGATCATGGTACCTGACTCAATGGTGTATGATGTCAGACTGACAATGGCAAAAGAAGGGATCCCCAAAGGGGGGGGTGTCGGGTATGAAATTTTTGATAAAACAGAATTCGGTACCACTGAGTTTGTTCAAAAAATTAATAAGAATAGAGCCATCCAGGGTGAGCTGGCCAGAACCATCGCTGCTTTTGATGAAGTAAAGACCGCCAGGGTAATGATTGTCATGCCCAAAGATTCGGTTTTTATCGAAGAGGCAAAACTTCCGTCAGCATCTATTCTTTTAGAGCTTAATTCTGATCTTGATCGGGAAAAAGTTACAGCCATTGCCCATCTTGTCGCAAGTTCCATTCAGGATTTAACCCCGAAACTGGTGACGATTGTGGATACAGCCGGAAGAATTTTATTTGAAGGAAAATCCGAAGAAGAACAGGCCAAAATCAATGCAGAGAATCTGGCTGATACCCAATATCAGTATAAAGTCAGATTCGAAGAAAATCTGACCAGAAGAATTCAGACCATGCTTGAAAGAATCGTGGGAAAAGATAAAGCCATTGTTCGGGTGACAAGCGAAATGGATTTTTCAAAAAATGATATGAACGAAGAAATATATGACCCGTTTGAACGGGGCGGAGAATTCGTTCGCAGCCGGAAAAACCGTGCGGAAAAAATTACCGGCATGACAGAGGAAGTCCCCACGCCATCCAGTGTCAATCCCATTGTCGGAGATGAGGGGCTTGCCGGTGCGTCAGGCAGTGACCGGGTCAATAAAAGCGATGATACCTTTAATTTTGAAATCAGCAAGCGGGTCCGGGCAACGGAAAAGCCCATGGCGGTGTTGAGCCGTCTGTCTGTGGCCGCTGTGGTGGATGGAAATTATGAATTGAAGATTGATGAAAATGGCAATAAAAGCAAAACCTATGTGCCAAGAACAGCAGAAGAGATGAAACAGTTCCAGGATATTGTGATTAAAGCCATGGGGTATAATGAAGAGCGCAGTGACCAGGTCTCCATGGAGTGTTTTCCATTTGCCTCTATTGATGAGATGGGTCAGGAAGTTGCGGCAAAGGGCTGGAAGGTTTATCAGAAAGAATATGGAAGGCTTGCAGCAAATTTGTTGCTGGTTATTGTTCTTTTCCTTCTGGTTATCCGGCCCATTATAAAAACAGTTAAAGATATCAAGGTAACGGTTGAGCAGGAAGCCTTGCCGGCACCAGAAGATATGGGCCTGATTGAAGAAGAGGAAAAAGAGCTCAAGTTTATTCAGATGAATGCCAAACAGCAAAGAGAATACCTTGATATGATGACACTTGATCAGAAAGAGGAGTTTGTCAAGAAGATGAGCGCAGCCGAACGGGCCTCTTATCTTGAAAATATGTCTGCCAATGAAAAAGCCAGATATTATGCTGAAAAAGATTTTCACAAGACCGTTAATATACTTAAAGGCTGGGTAAGTGATGTTGAGAAGGAGGAAGAATAATCATGGCTGATGTTTTGGACCCTGCAGGCATATCCGGACCTAAAAAAGCGGCAATCTTTCTCATGGCAATGGGAGAGGAATATGCCACCAGGGTTTTTGAAAAAATGAATGAACATGAGATTGGTGAAGTGGCATTTGAAATGTCGATGATTGATCATATTACGCCTGAAATGCTCAAGGCGGTCTCTCTGGATTTTGTTGAAAAATTTGAAGGCGAATCCAAAATGATTGTTGAAAGTTCCTCCTTTATCAAGAATATTGTGAAAAATACGTTAAAAGGTAAAGAGGGCGATGCTATTTTAGAGGATCTTGAAAAGAAAAAACAGGACAAGCCGTTTATCTGGAGCCGGAACGTCAATGTGGGAACTCTTGCCGGTTATGTGGTGGGCGAACATCCCCAGACCATTGCCATGATCCTTGCCCACATGCCGTCGGAAATTTCATCGGAAATTCTGATGGTGCTTCCCAATGAGCTAAAAGGGGATGTTGCCATGAGAATTGCACGGCTGGGCCAGATTTCTGAAGATGTTGTCCGGGATGTTGACCGGGCTTTAAAAATCGAATTGTCCGGTGCGGTTGGTCCTGGAGGAAAAGCTGGCGGTCTGCAGGTTCTGGTGGATATTATCAATGGGGTGGACAAATCAACCGAAGATGCGGTTATGGAATTTGTTGAAGAGGATAATCCTGAGATGGCCAATGATATCCGCAATCTGATGTTTGTATTTGAAGATCTCACCAATATTGATGATTCGGCAATGCGAGAAATTCTTAAGAAGGTTGAAGGTCAGCAGCTTACTTTTGCACTCAAGACCGCTACCGATGAAATGAAAGAAAAGATATTCTCGAATCTGTCACAAAGAGCGGGTGAGATGCTTAAAGATGACCTTGAGGCAATGGGGCCGGTTCGTCTGGCAGAAGTTGAAGAAGCACAGCAGGCTGTTGTTCGTGCTGCCAAGGAGCTTGAGGCCGATGGAACGATAACTTTGGGCAAAGGAAAAGATGATGTCCTGGTCTAATTCGCACTCAGATCAATTTAAACCGCTGGTTGTTCATTCTCTGGAGATGTTTAACAATGAAGTGTCCAATGCAACAAAAGAGTCAGAACCTGATTTTGAAAGGTTTTCATTATTGATTGAAAAACCAGTGTTTGGCAAAGAGGAAATCTCTGATTTTAAGGCTCTTTACAGTATTCAGGAAGACGTTGAAGAATTTTTTTTTAAACCATTGATTGAAAAAAAAGGAGCCCCTTCAAAAAAAGGGGATTGTTTTGAAAATATAGGGGATGACGACAGCTTGTCCAAAGCTCAGGAAGATCTTGAACCTCTGGAAACGCCTGAAGAACGCGGATATCGGGAAGGGTTTGAAAACGGGCTGGCCGCAGGCGAAACAAAAGGATATGAAGATGGCCTTGAAAAGGGGTTTATCCAGGGTGAAGCCAAAGGATTTGAACAGGGGCATGAACAAGGGATAAAAGAGGGAAAACAAGAAGGGTTTGAACAGGGGTTCAAACAAGGTGAGGCCAAAGCTCAGGAAGAGACCCGGATAGAGGGTGTACAAATTTTAAATTCACTTGAAGATGCATTGAGAAAGGCTGATCAGACCCTGGAAAAAATGGTGGATGTGTATGAGGAACGGATTATCCTGTTGATCCAGCAGATTGCAAAAAAAGCCGTGCTGGCCAGAATAGAGATTGATGAAGAAATTGTAAAACCCATGATCATTGATGCGTTAAAAACACTGGTTAAGCCTGAACAGGTTGTTTTGAGCGTCTCAACCGAGGATTATGAGTATATTGAAATGGTTAAGGATGCGTTTTTTGACCAGATTGAATCATTGAAGAGTGTTTCAGTCCAGTCAGATCCATCTGTCAAACGGGGGGGATGTAAAATCCAAACCAATACAGCCTCTGTTTCCACGGATGTTGAATCCAGGCTGCAGACGATTTTTGAGGCCATGAAAAAGGCTGGAGCGGTTTAGATTGGAACACCTTTTAAATGTTGATTTTGACAAGTATTCTACGGCTGTGGATCACTCAATCCTGGTTAAACCCGAAGGCAGAATTTCCCAGGTGGTGGGAATGATTGCCCAGGGAGACAGTTTGGGGTTGGGAATCGGCAGCCTTTGTAATATAATCAATGACCGAGGTCAGGAAATTAAAGCCGAGGTTGTGGGGTTTAAAGAGGAAAAAGCCCTGTTCATGCCCTATGGTGATATTCGCGGCATCAGTCTTGGCAGCCGGATTATTCCTGTTTCAACCTCTCCTATGGTGGGGGTGTCTGACCAGTTGCTGGGAAGGGTTGTGGATGGCATGGGTCATCTGATAGACGGCAAAGGCGAAATCGAGTATACCCATGAATATAACCTGTATGGAAAACCCATCGGTCCCATGAACAGAGAGGCGATTAAAGAGCCTCTGGATGTGGGCGTGGCAGCCATCAACAGTATGATTACACTTGGAAAAGGTCAGCGGATAGCGATTATGGCCGGTTCCGGAGTTGGAAAGAGTGTGCTCATGGGGATGATGACCAAACATACCCAGGCTGATGTGATTGTGATCGGGCTTATTGGAGAGCGGGGAAGAGAGGTCAAGGATTTTATCACTGAGACCCTGGGGGAAGAAGGGTTAAAACGGGCAGTTGTTGTGGCAGCCACATCGGATTCTCCGCCGCTTGTAAGAATACGGGGAGCCTATCTTGCCACCACCATTGCTGAATATTTCCGTGACCAGGGAAAAGATGTCCTGTTGATGGTGGATTCCATTACCCGGTTTGCCATGTCATCAAGAGATGTCGGTCTGGCTGCTGGTGAACCGCCAACATCCAGGGGATACACGCCTTCGTTTTTTGTACAGATTCCCATTCTTCTGGAACGGGCAGGGAATATGCAGAACGGGGGATCCATTACAGGGATTTATACGGTGCTTGTGGAAGGTGATGATTTAAATGATCCGGTTGGAGACACTGTCCGATCCATTGTTGACGGCCATGTGGTGCTGTCCCGGGATCTTGCCAACCGGGGACATTATCCGGCCATTGATGTGCTGGCAAGTATCTCAAGGGTCATGCGGGATGTCAGCAAAAGGGAGCATATGGCGCTGCGGGATAAGGCTGTGAGCGTGCTTTCTGCTTATCGAAGTGCGGAAGATATGATTACCATTGGCGCATATATTGCCGGGTCAGATCCAGGGGTTGATGAAGCAAAACATCTGATGCCGGGAATTGTTCAGTTTTTAAGGCAGGATATGCACCGCAAGATTGATATGGAGGCCAGTGTCAGCGGGTTGAGAACTGCATTGGGAATCAAGGCCAAGGATACTAAACAGGCATGAAGAAATTTTTATTCAAATTGCAACCCTTGCTTGGATACAGGCAGTATCTGGAACGGCTCGCTCAGCAGCAGACTGCAAAAGCCCATATGGATGTGAAA
This sequence comes from Pseudomonadota bacterium, assembly GCA_043827005.1. Taxonomy (GTDB): domain Bacteria; phylum Desulfobacterota; class Desulfobacteria; order Desulfobacterales; family Desulfobacteraceae; genus Desulfobacula. The sequence goes on from JBDRPM010000160.1 coordinate 8,031, forward strand.
AATTGTGAACAGCAGATTCAATCGTTGGAGCAAGCCTGGGATCAACAGGCCGATACCATTGAAACTATAGTCAAAAAAGGGGTTCCGGCATCCGAGTTTCAACAGTACTACCACTATCTGGTGGCTGTGGAAACCAGCCTTGTAGAAGAAAAATTGCGAAAGGGTGAGCTTGAAAAAACCTTGAAAGAAAAATTATTGGAACTAAAGAAAAAGAGTGTGGATAAAAAAGCAATGGAGCTTTACCGGGAGAAAATGAAGAGCCGGTACAGTCAGGAAATGATCCGGTTTGAGCAAAAAGAACTGGATGAGATTTCAATCCTGAAAACAGCAAGGACTAAAAGACAATGAAACAATATCGTAAAATTATCATTTTTTGTGCAATGGGATGGTGTTTAAGTCTTTTTTCAGGCGGTTTTTATCCTGGTCAGCCAGATGGTATTTCAGGGTTTGGCCTGGCGTTTGCTGCAGATGAAACACAGGATAATCCTGATAAGACATCAGGCCAGAACCAGGCTGAACAAGAGACCCAAAAGAAGGGAAAAACCGGAGAAAAAAATCCATGCCCGGACTGTCCGGAATGCCCTGATCCTGCCAAAGTCGTGTTAAGGGGGTTGGAAGAAAAAAGAACCATGGTTGAAAAAGAACAAAAATCCATGCTGGAGCAAAAAAAACAATTGCAGGCATTTGAAGAGCAGATTGATGAAAAGCTTGAAAGCCTGAAAAACTTGAAAAAACAGATTGAAGAAGATATGGCATTGCTGGAAAAAAAGAAGTCTCAAAAAGAGCAGGAAGAAGAAGCTGCTTACGAAGCCAGAATCGGAAGACTGGTTAAAACCTATGCCGGTATGAAACCAAAAGATGCCGCAGCCATTGTCAATACCCTGAATCTTGAGGTGGCTCAGGAAATATTCTTGAGAATGAAGGAAACATCTGCTTCCGGGATTTTAGCGCTTGTGGAAAGTTCAAAGGCTGCTAAAATCAGTGAGCGCCTGGCCTTTAAACGTAAATAATTTTTTCCCGCCCCATGTTCCCATCAGGTAATATTTTCCCACGCAATCAAATCCAGGGGGAAAGAACTTCCGAAAAATTTCAATTCATTTGCAAAAATTTCCTTTTGTAATATTCATAAGTCATTGAACTCTATTGATAATTTTTTATTAGTGATAGATGGCATGATCATTGCTCATTAAGCTTTCAATAGAAAACCATATTAAGGTGACTTATGAATTTTACTTTTACAGATATCAGCAGCTCGATTTTGAACATGGTTCAACCTGAACGGTTTCAAAGCGTGATGCCGGGTGCAAAGAATCAAGGCCCTTCGGATCATTTATTTGCACAAAAGTTAAGTAAAATACTTGAAAAGGGAAAAGGTCTTCAAAATCAAGGTTTGTCTGTGGCAACCCTTGAAGACTTGCCTGAAGAATCACAAAAACGGGTAGATAGGTTAATCCGGAAACTAACCCCTAAAAAAGGGGTTGCTTTTCTTTCAGAGTTGAAAAATGTTTTTATGAACTTGTCCAAAGGGGATTTGAAAAATATTTCTATTGATGCCAAGGGGCTTGAAACTTTAAAAAAACTGTTGTTCAATGCCGGATTTGATGCTTTAGAGCTGGATGAATTAATGGCTGAGTTGACAGAAGGGCTGGAAGAAAACAACCTGACCATGGATGATCTTTTTGATAAATTATTTACCCTTTCCATGGATTCTGATTCTGATTTTGAAATCAAACCAGAACAATTTATTGAAATTTCTGCTCTTCCTTTCATAGAATCAATTCTGATTGCGCTTGATATCCCGGTGGAAAAAGTCCAGGAGATCCTTACTGCAGCAGATAATGGTGAAAAAGGATTCAGCCTTGATGGTATCATTGCAAAACTTAAGGAAGTTCAGAAAAACGCCTTTTATACGCATACATCCTATCAGACCAAAGCAGGTGATGAACAATTCCAATCCATCTTAAAACAGCTGGGGATTGGGGCACAGCAGTCAAAAGAATTAAAGGTTGCACAGCCGGGGATTGGGGCACAGCAGTCAAAAGAATCAAAGGTTGCACAGCCGGGGATTGGGGCACAGCAATCAAAAGAATTAACGGTTGCACAGCTGGAGATTGGGGCACAGCAATTAATAGCATCAAAGGTTGCACAGCAGGGGATTGAAACACAGCAATCAAAAGAGTTTACGCTGAATGATCTGATCAATGCGTTTGAAACAATGCGAAACCAGCTGTCCCGGCAAAAGACGACAGAAACAGCATCGCCGGCAATGAGTCCCCAAATGAGCGGCACTGAAAAAACTGCAGATCTGGTTAAAGATTTGTTTAAAGGATTGGAAGTTAAAAATCTACCCAAAGAAAAACAGGTTTTTGAGTTTTCTTTGGACGGAATAAAAAAACAGTTTGAGGCTGATTTGCTGAATGAGGACGATGGAAAATCAAATCAAAAGGGATTGTTTTCAACGCCAAAGCCTACACGGACTGAAAACATTGAATTGATCAAGCATGGACTCAAAGAAATAACATCTGAACTGGATGAAAAAGGTTCTAAAACGTCGCTTTTAAAAGATGCGGCGATTGATGGCAAAGAGTTTGCCAAACATCTGAAAAGCCGGGCATCTTCTCTGACAGATCAAACCCAGGCCTCTTTTTATGATTCAAAATCATCTGAAACCCAGAACCATCAGGCCATTCTTAAATCAAACGCATCTTTTAAGAATTTGCCCAACTTTGTTATGCAACAAGTGAGCAAAAGTATTGTCAGGGCCATCAATCAGGGTGAAAATACATTAAAAATTCAATTAAATCCTCCAGAACTGGGAAGATTGATGCTGACCATTGATAATTCCGGCGGCAATATGAAGGTCAGTATTGTAACGGAAAATGCAGCAGCAAAAGAAATTCTGGTATCCAATTCAAATGAACTGCGGACGGTTCTGTCCAATTCCGGTGTGACCCTTGAGCGGTTTGAAGTGGATATGAATTCAGATTTCAGGCAGTCCATGGCCGATGCAAAGAGCCAGGAAAATTTTAATAAAAGGCAGCAAAACACAGGGAATCAAAAACTTGAATCTGTTACAGGCGGTATCGTGAATGATACGTCAGGTTTAAGTCTTATGGAGGCAATCAACCTGGGCAAGTCACTTCATTTTGTTGCATAAAAGGAGATATCCATGACAGTTTCATCAACAGGCAACAGTTCACTTGATCAGATTACCAGTTCTTATCAATCAAGCACTGCAGAAAAAACTCAAAAAGATGATGCATTGGGACGGGATACCTTTTTAACCTTGCTGGTGGCACAGCTTCAGAACCAGGACCCCTTAAATCCAATGGATGGAACTGATTTTTCTTCCCAGCTGGCCCAGTTTTCCCAATTGGAACAATTGATTAATATGAATGACTCCATGTCCATGCTGGCCAGTTCTTTTTCCCAGAAATCAGAAGGAGATGCATTGTCCTATATTGGCAAACAGATCACAGGGAATGTGGATGTCATGAATGTGGATCAAGGAACTGTGACCGGTGGATTTTACAATCTTTCCGAGCCATCCGATGTCATGGTTACCATCACGGATGCAGATGGCAAAACCATTAAAACCCTGTATGACGGGCAGCAGGGTGTTGGTTCCCATATTATTGCCTGGGATGGTACCGACAGTGCCGGAAATGCAGTGGATGACGGTAAATATCACTATACGGTTATGGGCAACAGTGGTCATGGGTTTTCAAAAATTCCATCCAGTGTTACCGGAACGGTTGAAGGCGTTGCTTACAATGACGGTCAGCCTTATCTGGTTGTTCAAGGCGTTCTGGTTGATCCAAAATCTTTGACATCTGTGATCGATCCTGAAAAAACCATTGGGAACAATTCTTCTGAATCTGCCATGGGTTATCTTGGTAAAACAGTCTCTTCCGATGCCCCCATTGTTCTGGTTGAAGGTGATGCGGTTTTGGGAACAGGCTTGAGCTTTAATCTGGATACGCCCCAAAATGCTGTCATTAAAATTTATGATATTTATGATGAGCTGGTTAAAACCATCAGCTTAACCCTTGATGATACAGCCGGTGGCAAGAATACAATTGAATGGGATGGAATGTCAGACACTGGTTATAAAGTTTCTGACGGGCTTTATTATTATACGGTCAAAACCGGTTCAGGTTTTGCTAAAACACCGGTGTCTGAAGAAGTTGGCGGGATTAAGAATATAAATGGCAGCCAGTATCTGGTGCTCAATGAATCAGGACGGCTGGTTTCATTATCCAATATCACCGGAATAAATTGATGACACGTTACTTATCTTGCATAGTGATCAACAATGTTGAGTTTTAATAAATAGGAGAGAGATTATGTCTTTATCAAGTTCACTTTTTACAGGTACCAGTGGATTAAAAAACATGGGAAATGCATTACAGGTTGTGGGTAATAACATTTCCAATTTAAATACCATTGGATTTAAAAAAGGGCGGACAACCTTTGCTGATACCTTGTACGAAAGTGTGGCAACCCAGGCGGGCTCAGACCAGATGGGTCGTGGTATGGCTGTCGGCAGTGTCACACAGAATTTTGATCAGGGGTCATTTGAATCCACGGGAAATACAACCGATCTCTCCATTGGTGGCGATGGTTTTTTTATCATGCGCCAGTCCAACAGTGAAAATACGTTTTATACCCGGGCTGGAAATTTCTTTTTTAACAAAGAAGGGAACCTGGTCAATCCGGAAGGGTATATTGTTCAGGGATGGAATCTGGACGAAGAAACCGGGGATGATATCGGATCTATTACAGATCTGGTTCTTGCAGAGTTTACAAGTCCGCCTAAAATGAGTGAAGAACTCATCGCCATAACCAACCTGGATGCGGATGCCAATTCAAAGGCAGTTGTGCTCTCCAATGTGTGGGATTCAGGGGAAACCACGTACATCGGTGCGGGAAGCTATGAATACCAGACTGTTATTAAAGCCTATGACGCATTGGGAAGTACCCATGATATTTCAATATTCTACGATAAAAAATCCGGAACCGACTGGGAATATATTGTGACCATGAACCCGGATGAAGACAATCGGAATCTGGTCCAAAATACCGACTCAAAAGGATTGCTTGCCAGGGGAACCATTAAATTTTCCCAGAGTTCCGGAGATATTCTTGATTTTACCATGAGCAAGTTCACCGGCAGGATTGGAAATTTTGCAGCCAATGGGGTGAATACAGTGAATGATATTAATTATGAAATTTTTGACTATGAGGCCCTTGCCTTAGACGGATATGGCTTCAGTCTTGAATTTGATGGGTCTAACTGGCAATTTGCCGATACAGACAATAATAATCTGATCACAGCAGTGGATTTACCAGCCAACTATGGGACTGCAAAGGTTGTTTATTCTGACAGTCAAAATATTTACATAACGCTTAAACCGGATGATACTGCCGATGTGGACCCGGATTTAAAAATTAAATTTGCCCAGGCAGCTGTTGCCACGGACTCCATTGGTTTTGATATTAATAAAGCCACTGATCTCCATGTCCAGGGGATTGAAGGCACTACCTATGCCGGGGATACAGCCAATGACAATACAACGCTTGAGATCAATGCCCCGGGTGTGATGGACAAAGATGCTTCAGACGTTGGTATTATCTGGAACCCCAATGCACAAAAATGGTATTGGAGTAACCCTGTTGCCGCTCAATCTGCCGGAACCCTTGTGACCAGTCTTGCAACCGGAGCAGGGATGACGGATGCCGTATCAACAACAGCAGCGAATATCAGCGTGACCAATGCCGTGGATTTGACGATGTATGCCGCCAGCATCAAGACCAGGTATGATGAACGGGTCGGAGCCTGGGATTGGAACATGCCATTGAAAACCGCTGATTTTAAAAATCAAACATTTACATTTTCACCCACAAATGATCCGATACTGAGTGTTGAGGCTGCTGGCAGTCAGGGTGCCATGGCTTCGGCAACCACAACCGGTACTGCAACAACCATTACCTTAACGTGGCAGGGCGGTACTGATGCCGGCTCGGTCACTGGCTGGGTTGCCAGTGCCACTGCTGCTGGCGGTACCACTGGAATTGCGATTTCAAGCAGCTCCAGTTCAAGTACACAGGTGGAATTTTTATTATGGGAAAGAAATGATGTGGCAGGTAGCTCATCCGGTGCATCTACAGTGCGGTATTCATTTGGCTCAACTTTGAATACCGCCGGCTCCCAGACCATTTCCTTTAATATAGATCCTACCCCGCCGGAGGAATACCCCAATGCTGTTATCACCACATCCGGGGTCCAGACAACCAGCATTGGTATTGATTTTGACGCTGACTCCACCACAGATCTTGTTTTTAATGTGACCTCAGGTAGCGGCACCGCTATTGCCGAAGGCGATTATTTAACCTTTAATATCGATCCGGACACTCCGCCCGGTGAATATGCAAAGGCAACATTGAAAGGGGATCAGACAGAAGCCGTGATTGATCTGGACGGATCAGGCAATGAATCAGATGATCATGATATCGTATTTACCTTTGATGATGCCTTAAAATTGGGGGCAGCCACCCACCCCTTTAATGACCGCAGTGAAATATCTTTTGATATCAAAGGATCAACTGCCTGGACGCAGATTACAACCGATGATATCAAAAAAACCGGATACTTTAAGTTTACTGCTGATTTTCTGGGGGGTGAGTTCGGCACCACTGAAACCGATATTGCACTGAATATCGGAACCCAGTATGATGGGATTAATTTTGTAAATGATTCATTGTCCACCACCCAGTATTCAAAATCTTCTTCCACTATTTTTCAGGATGCTGACGGATATGCGGCAGGGGATCTGCAGGGAGTGGATGTGGCATCGGACGGGATTATTACAGGGTCGTATTCCAACGGCCAGCTTATTCCGCTCTTCCGTGTCGGGTTGGCCAGGTTCCAGAATAATTTCGGGCTCTCCAATCAAGGCGGGAATCTGTTCAGTGAAACCCGGGAAAGCGGCAGTGCCATTACCAACAAGCCTGGAGAAAATGGCCTGGGAACTTTGGCTCCCAACTCGCTTGAGATGTCAAATGTTGATATTTCTGAAGAGTTTGTGGCCATGATCACCCAGCAGAGGGGATTTCAGGCCAATTCAAAAACAATCACAACGATTGATGATATGATGCAGACCGTTATTCAGATGAAACGATAATTTATTCAGTTAATTTACCTGACAGCGGGTATAAAAAGCCGATACTTTTTATGCCTGCTGTCATATTCATGACGGTTTTATGCTTTTCCTGACATCCAATCTTTACTTCCCCCTTTTTTTTCTTCTTTTTCCTTTATTCTGGGCAGAATAAAAACCTTTGCAAATTCTTCAGACACTATTTATACTTGTTTTTAAGCGGTTTTTGGGTGTTGTGTCGCCGGAGTCTTAAAAAATATGATACCCTTGGCACAAGGCTTGCTTTTCCTTTATGCAGAAACATGTATTAACCTTTAACATCAGGAGCTGTTTTGGCTGACGATATCTTTGACGAGATGGACAATGATTTTGATGACGATATGTCTGATATTATGGATGAGCATCAAGATGAGGTGTCAGATAAGACAGCAGATGTTAAAAAGGCATCTTTTATAGCCAAAGTTATTTCTACTCTTAAGGGTTTGCTTAAAAAGGTTATAGGATCAACCCGGTCAATTATTATTTTTTCGGTTGCTGTAGTCCTGTTCATCTGCCTTATCCTGGCGCTCTGGTTTTTTGTATTTCAATCAGATCCGGATCAGATTCCTCAACCCCAGGCTGATGTTGCCAAAGGTGAGATCCAGGGGGGAACGGCGGGCGGAGAAAAAATTGTCTTTGAGGATATTGTTGAACTTGAACCCTTTGAACGGATTGCGTTGAAAACAAGTTCAACCATGGGAAAGGTCAGTATGAATTTGTCTTTGGAATTGATTGATGCCAGATACCGGAAACAGATTTATGCCATGGAAGACAGGATACGGACGATTGTTACACAACAGGTGGAAAATGCAACCTGGCTGGAGTTGAGAAATCCCGAAGGAAAAATCATGCTCAAATATAATCTGATTCAACGGATTAATGCTCTTTTTCCTAAAGCCACGGTCAGAAACATTTATTTTACATACTTTATAATGCAGTGATTCAATTATGAGCGAAATACTATCACAAGATGAGGTTGACAGTCTACTAGACGGATTGGATTCAGGAGAAGTTGAGACCGAAGCGGATGTGACAAAACCCGAATCGGTAGAGGGTATTGTTGCATATGACTTTACCAGTCAGGATAAAGTTGTCCGGGCAAGGATGCCGACCTTTGATGTTATCAATGAACGGCTGGCAAGAGAAGTTCGGGCCACGTTGTCTTCTTTGCTGCAAACCAACGTGGATGTCAGTGCCAACCCGTTTGATACCTTGAAATTTTCTGAATTTGTCAGAAGTCTTCCAGTTCCCACAAGTCTCCATGTTTTCAGGATGGAACCGTTGAGGGGACATGGATTGATCGTGTTTGAAAGTCAGCTGGTCTATAATTTGATTGATACTTTTTTCGGCGGAGAAGCCCTTGGTAAAGCCAGGGTGGAGGGGCGTGAATTTACCAGGATTGAAGAGGTCATGGTTAAAAAAGCAGTGGTGGCTGTTTTGAAAAATGTCGAAGCCTCCTGGGCCCCGATTGAGCCGGTGAAGGCCGCCTTGATCCGTTCGGAGATGAACCCGCAGTTTACAGCCATTGTTCTGCCCACGGATCTGGTGATCGTGACCCGGTTTGAAATTGAACTGGAGCAGTCAGCCGGCAATCTGGTTGTCTGCTATCCTTATTCAATGATCGAGCCCATGCGACATAAGCTGTCTTCCGGTGTTCAGGCTGAAACCGAAGAAATAGATACCAACTGGCGCAGACGGATCAGAGAAATTATCCTTGAATCAGAAGTGGTTGTAAAAATCCAGCTGGGCCGCACGGAAATTAAAGGTGAACGATTGCTTTATATGCAGAAAGGGGATGTGATCCAGCTGGATAATGATGCCAGCGATCCCTTGATCTGCTACGTGGACGGTCTGGAAAAATTAACAGGTTATGCAGGTGTGCAGCGGGGGTTTCAGGCGTTTCAGGTTGACCAGAAAATTATAACCGATTGTGAGAGATAAACATGGCTGAAGAAAATGGAAAAACAGGGGTAGAAGCGGGTGAAGGGGCTGACGAGGCAGTAGCACGTGGAGAAAGGGAACTGGATTTTATTCTGGATATTCCTCTGGAGCTGTCTGTTGAGCTGGGTAAAACCAAGATGCTGGTGAATGATCTTCTTCAACTGGGGCAGGGCTCGATTATTGAGTTGAATAAACTGGCCGGCGAACCCCTGGAGGTTTATATCAACCGGAAATTGATTGCCAGAGGGGAAGTGGTGGTGGTGAACGAGAAATTCGGCGTTCGTCTGACAGATGTGATCACGCCCATTGACCGGGTTAAATCCCTGGCAGCAGAAAATGACTGACACGTCTGACATATGGCTTTCCTTTGCCAGCACGTTTGGTATGTTATTTTTTGTTCTTGCTCTTTTTATACTGGCCTTTTACCTGATCAAAAAATTTTCCGGGGCAAGGGGAGTTAAAGGTTCTAAAGAATTTATCAAGATTCTGGCCATGCATCATCTTTCTCCAAAAGAGAAACTGGTTCTTCTGGATGTTCTGGGAGAGATCCTGCTGGTCGGGGTGACCCCGTCTAATATTTCAAAAATTTCAAAGTTCGATAAAAAAATTGATTGTCTGGACGACAGCCCGGTCAAACCAGCTCTTTTTTCAGAATTTTTAGCCAGCAAATTAGGCCGCTCTCTGAAAAAAGAAGGAAATGATGTGCTAATCAAAGAGCAGAATCAATGAGATCAGTTACGTCAAAATTTTTTGTTTATCCTAAAATAGTGTGCTTTGTCGTTCTTTTGTTGACTTGCATAACCGGGGTTTGCCAGGCTGTAAATTTTCCCATTCCTTCTTTGGAACTGAATGTTAAAACCGCAACAGAGCCTGAAGAGGTGGCGGTTGTCCTTGAAATTATTGCCTTGTTGACGATCCTGGCCCTGGCGCCGTCAATTTTGATTTTAATGACACCCTTCACCCGGTTGATTGTGGTGTTTCATTTTTTAAGACAGGCCATGGGAATCCAGTCCAGCCCGCCCAACCAGGTGATTGTGGGGTTGGCCCTGTTTATGACTTTTTTCATTGTCAAACCCGTGGCTTTGCAAATTTATGATCAGTCCTTGAACCCGTATCTTGAGCGCCAGATCACTTACAATGTGGCCTTTGAAAAGGCACAGTCCCCGATTCGAAAGTTTTTACTGCTCAATACACGGGAAAATGATCTGGCTTTGTTTGTTAAAGGGGCGGATATTAAAAAACCCCAGACCCGGGAGGATGTGTCTTTGCTGGTCCTCATTCCAGCCTATGTGATCAGTGAATTGAAAACAGCCTTTATTATCGGGTTTGTTCTGTATATCCCCTTTCTTGTGATTGATATGGTGGTGGCATCGGTGCTGCTGGCCATGGGTATGATGATGCTGCCGCCGGTTATGATATCGCTGCCGTTTAAACTCATGCTCTTTGTGCTGGTGGACGGGTGGAACCTGCTGACCGGGTCTTTGTTAAAAAGTTTCGGAGTATAGCCATGACCCCTGAATTTGTTGTTGCATTTGCCAAGCAGGCCATTTTGTTGACGATTTATCTGTCCATGCCCATGCTGGGGCTTGGACTGGTAGCAGGGTTAATCATCAGCGTTTTTCAGGCAGTCACCCAGATTCAGGAAATGACCCTGACCTTTGTGCCTAAAATTATCGCTGTTTTTTTAGGACTTTTGTTTGCAGCCCCCTGGATGCTTGAACGGTTAACTTCTTTTACCGTTAATATCATTGAAAATATTCCCATGTATATCCGGTAGGTGCGCCATGGATATTCTCAATGTGATTGACCCGATACAGTTTCGAATTTTTTTGCTGGTTCTGGTTCGCTTGAGTATTCTGCTTTACATGTTTCCTGTTTTTTCTTCCAATGTGTTTCCGATCCAGCTTAAACTGGGGTTTGCTCTGGTAACAGCCCTGGTTTTTTATTCAGTTGTGGATGTGGATCTGAATCGGTTTCCCATGAACGTTCCGGCAACAGGCATTTTAATCGTTGCTGAATTGCTGGTCGGCCTGACCCTGGGGATGTGTCTGCGGATGTTTTTTGGAACAGTTCAGCTGGCCGGCCAGATTATCGGCTTCCAGATGGGATTTGCCATGATCAATGTGGTGGATCCCCAGACCGGAACCAATGTATCTATTATGGATCAGCTGGGATATTGGGTCTGCGTGGTGGTCTTTTTGCTGTTAAACGGCCATCATATCATTTTTATGGCAGTGATTGAGAGTTTCAAGCTGGTTCCCATTGGTTTTTTTATGATGCAGGATGCCATGATGGTTAAAATTCTGGCCCTTGGGGGGCAGCTGTTTGTGGTGGCCATCAAAATTGGCGCACCGGTGATTGCATCCCTGTGCTTTGTTGATGTGGCATTCGGTCTGGTGTCAAAATTTTCACCCCAGATGAATGTCATGATCGTGGCCTTTCCCTTGAAAATTGCTGCCGGGCTGATGCTTTTTGGTTTGACCCTGCAGATTATCGTGATCATCACCAAAAATTATGTGGCTCAGTTCAAGCAGGTGTTAATGTATCTTCTTTTTTATGCAGGTGGAGGATAAATCCATATGGCTGAAGATCCGGAAAGTGGCGGAGAGAAATCAGAAGACCCATCGGGGCGGAAGCTTTCCAAAGCCAGAGAAGAAGGGCAGGTCGCAAAAAGTACTGAAATTTCATCAGTTTTTGTTCTGATGGCAGGGATTATTGCCTTGAACGCATCTGCTTTTTATATGTATAATAATCTGCTCAGCATTTTGCATTTTAATTTAAAATTCAGCGCCATTCCCATCATGACCCGAATGGAAATAATCCGGCTTCTTGCATTTCATACTCAAAAAATACTGATTACCATTCTTCCTGCCATGCTGTCTATTGTCCTGATTGCCCTGTTGGCCAATGTCGCCCAGGTGGGATTTGTCATCTCCTGGAAGTCTCTGGAACCCAAGTTTTCAAGGTTGGATCCCATTAATGGATTTAAGCAGAAGTTTACGTCAAGAGCGGTGATGGAATTTGTTAAAACCCTGTTAAAGATTTTTGTCATTTCCTTTGTGGCGTACAATGCGATAAGAGGTCAGATGGGTGAAATTTCTCAGCTGTATGACCATAGTGTCGGCCAGATTCTTTTGTTTATTTCCAAGGTTGCGTTCTGGGTTTTTATCAAGGTCTGTTTGATTATGATCGTTGTCGCCCTGCTGGATTATGCTTACCAGAAATGGAAATTTTTAGATGATCAGAAGATGACCAAAAAAGAGGTTAAAGACGAAACCAAACAGACCGAGGGTGATCCCATTGTAAAATCCAGGATCAGGCAACTCCAGCATCAGGCCGCCAGAAAGCGGATGATGGCCGCTGTTCCGGATGCGGACGTGGTTGTAACCAACCCGACCCGCCTGGCGGTTGCATTAAAATATGATAAAGAACAGATGGATGCGCCTTTTGTTGTGGCAAAAGGCGCGGGTGCGATTGCCAAAAATATCAGAAGGATTGCCATGGAAAATGATGTTCCTCTGGTAGAAGATAAACAATTGGCCCGGAATTTGTATAGTAGTGTTGATATCGGCCAGGAAGTTCCATCTGAATTATACCAGGCAGTGGCGGAATTACTGGCATATGTGTACAAACTAAAGGGAAAGTAAAGATAATAGAGCGACAATAATTTGGCAGGCAGTGTCAAGTAAAACGTTAATATCCATATGGGGAGTTTAAATGGCAGCAGAAGGATTTTCAGTCATAGACGGATTAAAACGAGAATCATCTGATATTTTAATGGTGGTTGCCTTTATCGGCATCCTCATGGCCATGGTCCTGCCGCTGCACCCGATTATTCTGGATTTTTTTCTGGCTTTAAATATTTCTCTGGGTATTATTGTTCTGATTACAACCATGTATACCAAAGCCCCTCTGGATTTTTCCATTTTTCCTTCCCTGCTTTTGGTGCTGACCCTTTTCAGGCTGTCTTTAAACGTGGCATCCACCCGATTGATTCTCCTGCATGGTTCCGAAGGCCCGGGTGCGGCCGGCGCTGTTATCATGTCATTTGGAAGTTTTGTGGTGGGTGGTAACTATGTGGTGGGGATGGTTATTTTTATTATTCTGGTCCTGATCAACTTTATGGTTATCACCAAAGGTGCGGGCAGGATTGCAGAAGTGGCTGCCCGCTTTACGTTGGATGCCATGCCCGGAAAACAGATGGCCATTGATGCGGATCTGAATGCCGGTATGATTGATGAAGTACAGGCAGGAGAACGTCGCCTGGCCATTGCAAGAGAATCAGAATTTCATGGTGCCATGGATGGTGCGTCCAAATTTGTTCGGGGAGATGCCATTGCCGGTATCGTTATTACCCTGATCAATATTGTGGGCGGGTTTGTTATCGGTGTTCTGCAGCAGGGAATGGAAATGAGAGAAGCCCTGGCCAATTACACGCTGTTAACGGTTGGTGATGGTCTGGTGTCCCAGATTCCGGCTCTTTTGATTTCAGCGGCAGCCGGTCTTCTGGTTTCCCGGTCCGGGTCCAATATGAAGATGGGCCAGGAGTTTGCCAAGCATCTTTTTTCAAGTGCCACCCCGGTTTTTATCGGTTCAGTGATTATTTTTTCCATGGGCCTTATTCCCGGCCTGCCGTCTGTTCCGTTTATGACGCTCGGGTTGGTCATGGGAACCATGGCCTGGTATTTTTTAAAGGAAGAAGAAGTTGCCAGGGGTGAGAAAAAAGCAGATGAAAAAGCCATGGCAGAACAGGAGGCAACCGGTGCCCCAGAGGATGTGGATCACCTGCTCAATCTGGATACCATTGAACTTGAGGTGGGATATGGATTGATCCCATTGGTGGATAAACAGCAGGACGGCACATTGCTGGGAAGAATCCGGGCCATCCGTCGGCAGTTTGCAACCGAGATGGGGATTATCATTCCGCCCATTCATATCCGGGATAACCTGAATCTGAGCCCGGCACAATACCGGTTGCTGATCAAAGGGGTTGAAGCCGCCGGAACCGAGCTGATGGTCAATCATTTTCTGGCCATGGACCCTGGCGGAATGGCCAGAGAAATTGAAGGGATTGACACCATTGAGCCGGCATTTAATCTGCCGGCCAAATGGATTCCCACGGACCGTGAAGAGGAAGCCAAATTTGCCGGGTACACCGTGGTGGATAATTCAACGGTTATTGCCACGCATCTGACTGAAATTGTACGAAACAATGCCCATACTCTTCTGGGAAGACAGGATGTCCAGCATCTGATGGATAATCTGGCCAAAACCAATCCAACAGCAGTGGAAGAACTGGTACCGGGCCTGCTCAGTCTGGGCGTTGTCCAGAAAGTGCTTCAAAATTTACTGCGGGAAAGGATTTCCATCCGGGATCTGCTCACCATTGTCGAAACTCTGGCAGACTATGCGCCCATGGGAAAAGATCCGGATCTTCTGACCGAATACACCCGGCAGCGGATTGCAAAGGGCATGCTGAGCCCTTATCTTCAGGAGGGAAAAGTTTTGCAGATCATCACCCTGGACCGGAACCTGGAAGAAATTTTAACCAAGAATATCAAGCGCACAGAACATGGGTCCTATCTGGCTTTGGATCCGTCCCTGACCGAGGAAATTATCAGAGCGATTTCAAAACAGGTCGAGCATCAGATTTCGTTAAATACCCAGCCGGTTATCATGACTTCTCCTGCTCTTCGCAGGCATTTAAGAAAATTGATAGAACCGTCTTTGCCCTCTGTTTTTGTTGTGTCCCATGCAGAAATAGTGGATGATATTAATTTGCAGGCAAGCGGAAAGGTGAGTTTGAAGAATGAATAGGAAAGTATTTAAAGCCAGTAATATTCAACAGGCCATTGCGAGTATTAAACAAGAATTGGGCTCAGATGCAATGATTCTTAACACCCGGAAAATTCCGCGCACTCCCCTTGATCCGTATGCAAAGCCCATGTTTGAGGTGGAAGCGGCTGTTCCCGATAGGGCGGATTTTAAAAACAGGTCCCTGGACTGGTCGACCGGAAATCTCAAGACAAAGCCTTGTCACTATCAGAACAAGGATTTGCTGAACAACAACTTTCAGGCCGATGAATCTTATACAAATGAATCCCATGGAAAAGAAGCCCATAAAAAGGACTCACTGGTGGCTTCAATCAAAGATGATATCGCTGATATCAAGGATATGATCTCTATTGCCGGTTTTGGCAATGGGATGCGAAATATGGTGTGCAATCATTTTGAATCAGTGGGGATTCTGGCATCCTTGCTGCGGGCCGGGGTCAGCGAACATCTGGCTTCCAGTATGATTCAGAAAGCCAGCAAGTCAATGGACAAGACTGCTGATCCGGACGTAAAAATAAAATCACTTAAAAAACAGGTGATGCGGCTATGTCAAGATCAAATTGAGACCCGGGACTGTTTTAATCGGGATAACAGTTCCGGTGTGCCCCATGTGGCAGCTTTTGTCGGTCCGACAGGGGTCGGTAAGACCACCACGATTGCAAAGCTTGCAGCCAGTTTGAGTTTTACAAAAAAAATGAAAGTGGGGTTGATCTCCATTGATAATTACAGGATCGGTGCGTTTGAACAGCTCAAGGCCTATGCCTCAATTATGGGGTTGCCCTGTGTTCCGGCGTTCAGTTCCCAGGATCTGGCCTGTGCATTGGACCGGATGAGATCCATGGATGTGGTTTTGATTGATACAGCCGGTCACAGTCATCTGGACAAGCCAAAAATTGATGAGATATTGGGTCTGATCAAAACCGATTTCAGGATTTCTACTCATTTGGTCTTGAGTGTTACATCTGAATCGATTATTATGAAAGACGCAGCATCTGCATTTGGTGCGTTTAATCCGGATACGGTGATTTTTACAAAAATAGATGAAACAAAAAGATGCGGCAAAATATTGGATCAGCTCAGTGAACTGCGGTTGCCTGTTTCGTTGATCGCTAACGGACAAAGGGTTCCTGAGGATCTGATGGTTCCAGACAAGCGCCAGTTGTTAAAAATTATTCTGGGAACCAGACCTTAAGGAGAAACAAACCATTGGATCAGGCAAAAGGACTTCGAGAGGCTGTTAAAAACAGGGCGCTTTCAAGGAGAAACGCTAATATGAAATCAGGCAAAAAACCATTGCCAAGGGTGATTGCAGTGACCAGCGGCAAAGGCGGCGTGGGTAAAACCAATCTGGTCGGGAACATGGCCGTTGCCTTAAGCCGTTCAGGACAGCGGGTGGTGATTATTGATGCAGACGTGGGTCTTGCCAATATTGATATTATTTTTAACCTGCGACCCGAGTATAGTATCCGGCATGTGATCAATTCTGAAAAAACACTAAAGCAGGTGCTGGTGGAATCCAGTCACGGGATTAAAATCCTTCCGGGAGGTTCGGGTTTTGCCGATATGACCCAGCTCAATGAAGGTGAAAAATTGAATCTGCTCAGTGAGTTTGAAACCCTGGCCGATATCGCTGATATTATACTGGTGGATACCGGAGCCGGGATTTCATCCAATGTATTGTATTTTAATTCAGCCTGTGACCAGTGTATTGTGATTGCCACAACCGAACCTACATCCATCACCGATGCCTATGCCATGATGAAGGTTATGTCTCAAAAATACGGAACACAATATTTTAAACTGATCGTCAATATGGTGGATTCCCAGGCAGAGGCAAAGAGAGTGTATGCGTCTTTGAGCGGAGCTCTGGACAAATTTTTAGGAAATGTTGTGCTCGAATATATCGGGCATATCCCGTTTGACAGACGATTGCAGCGGTCGGTTCAAAAACGCAGCCTGGTCATGGATGATGCCCCGGATTCAATTGCAGCAAAAGCCATACAACAGATTGCCGACAATCTTGAGAACCATTCGGGCAAGACCAATTCAAATGGGAATTTAACTTTTTTTATGAGCAAAGTATTCCAGGCAGCCAACTGAAGGAGCAGTGACATTGGCATATGAAAAAACAGGTTTTGCCAAATAAAACTGAACAAGAAGCATGGCGTGAGAAAAGCATTATCGAGTATGCTTATCTTGTCAAACACATAGCTGCCAGATTCGCCATGCGTCTTCCGTCCAGTGTGTTTTTCGATGAACTGGTTTCAGCAGGTTCTCTGGGGTTGATTGATGCTGTGGACAAGTTTGATCCGTCCAAGCATGTCAGTTTAAAAACCTATGCCCAATACCGGATCAAAGGGGCAATCCTTGATGAGCTCAGAAGCATGGACACCTATTCACGTTCTCTGAGAAAAAAAATTCAGGATATTACCAGGGCTGTGAAAGAGGTTGAAGATCAAAAAGGATCATCTGCCACTGACGATGAGATCAGTGCACAGCTTGGGGTCAGCCTTAAGGCGTATTATGATATGGTTGCCAGTATCCATAGCGCATCTGTTTTAAGTCTGGACGAGTTTATCAAAACAAAGAAAAATGACACCTATTCACAAACAAGATTTGAGTCCGGCATTAAAGGACTGGACAACCCTGCCGATTGTTTTGATAAAGAGGAACTTAAATATGTTCTGGCTCAGACCATAGAAGCGTTGACCAAGAAAGAGCAGATGGTGGTTTCTTTGTATTATTATGATGAGTTAACCTTAAAAGAGATCGGTGAGGTCCTTTCCTTGACTGAATCTCGGATCTGCCAGATCCATACAGCGGTTCTTGTAAAATTAAAAGCCAGGCTTCAAGATTACGTTAATTAAAATGAGGTCAATACATGTCTGATCCAATTATAGAAGAAGATAGCTTAATCTCCCAGGATGATATTGATAAACTTTTAGCTTCTTCATCCATTGAAGAAGCCCAGGATCTGATTTCTGACGACGATGCGGATGAGTTAGGTGAATTATCCCAGGATGATATCGATAGTTTAATGAATTCAAATATCCCGGCAGGGTCTGGTATGGAATCACAAGCCGATTTAGACGATGTCGATGACATGGAGCTGATTTCCCAGGATGATATTGACAGCCTGATGAACGCTTCTGTTACAGAGGATCCAATAGTGGTTGATGTGGATGATGGCGCAGATGAATTGGGAGAATTGTCCCAGGATGATATTGACAGTCTTATGAATTCAAATGCCCCGGCTGTAGTGGAAGAAACGCCTCAAGCAACAGAGGACGATAATGCTGGAGAACTCTCCCAGGAGGATATCGACAGGATGTTGAATCCTCCGGCCGTTGATGAGCTGTCAGGTTCTCAAACCGATAGCGATGATGGCCTTGATGACGATGATTTTGAAATGATATCCCAGGATGACATTAACAGCTTGATGAGCGGCAGGGCAGAAGACAGTGAGGTTGAATCCAGTTCAGTGGCTCAAGAAGAGACAGACCTGGTTGAGGACTTTGATTTTGATCCTGAACCGGCAGCAGAACCAGCACCGGAAGAACTGCCGCCAGTTGAAGACAGTCAGCCGGAACCGGTTTCAGCAGGCATGCCGTCCCTGGGTTCAAAAAATAGAGCAGACCTTGATTCAGTCATTGATGAGTCAGAAGCAATGGATGTCAAAGATTGTTTTATTGCCCAGGATACGCTGGATGATTTAATTCAAAAGTTTGATTCCATGCCTGCAAATGAACCTGTTGTATTGGAAGAAGATCGGCTGGTTGTTGAGATTGACCCGGCGCCGGAATCAGAACCAGACCCCCTGGCACAAATGTCTTTGGATGAAGAGGGGTTGTCAGATGATGCATTGCTCGATCTTGGGGATATGGATGACCTTGCAGGTTCGAAGCCAGATGACATGACAGCCGCCGATTTTGATGAAGAAGAGGTCAATCAGGATGATATTGATGCCCTTTTGATGGAATCAGATGAAGACGAAGATGATGACATCCTGATTTCCCAGGATGATATTGATACACTGTTGATGGCCGCAGATCAGGAAGATGAGGATCTTCTTGGCGACATGATGGACAGTGATCCGGTCGGTGATCTTGATGATGACCATTCTGATGATGAAGATATCCTGGAAAATGATGCATATGATGAAGATGATGAAGATCAGGTTGTTCTGGCAGGAGATGACGAACCTGTAGTCAAACCTGTGAAAAAGAAGGCAAAGAAGAAAATCAGGGGGAAAAGTAATTTTTCCTGGGCAAAATCAAGGCTGGTCATTGCCTGTGTGTCTGCGCTGGTTGTCCTGGGAATTGCGATCCCGGCTGCTTATTTTTTGTTTTTTGCATCAGGCCCGGAACAGGAACAGGCACTGCCTGTAGCGGCACTGGCACCTGAACCTGTTGTCCGTGTGCCGGTTGATACCCAAAGAGAGGTTGAAATTGAAACTGTCAATATTCAGGTTCAAAAACAAATGATTGATAAGAAACCTGGCAATATGCTGCTAAAGGATTTTGTTATACTGGCTTCGGATCAGTCCAGGGAACTGGTCTATATTACAGCGGATGTCTCTATTGATTATTCGGATCAGAGGGCTTATCATGAAATCCAGAATAATCTGCCATTTTATCGGGATTTGATTTATGACTCCTTGCGCAAACGTCTTTTGGCAGAAAACAGTGCACAAACAACTGAAGCAGATATGTTGGGAATTGTTGAAGCGACCTTAAAAAAAGTATTACCGGCCGAATATATCGATCGGGTTGTTTTTAAAACGTTTAAGGCCAGTTAGACCCGCAGATAAATACTGTTTGTGGTCCTTGGAAAGGGGTTTAAAATGACAACAGTACCAGGGCATAATCTTGTTATTCAACAGTCTGGTGTTGCCCAGGAGTTGGCGCATCAGGCCCATTCGCCCAAGCCGTCTCCGGAGCAGATAGCTGCTCAGGCAGAGGTCAGTGCACGATTAAAAGGGACGACCATTCAAGAGTTTGATGAATCAGAAAAATTGAAAGCAAAAAAAGAAAAAGACATCTTTGAGCAAAAAGAACAGCAGGAACGGGAAAAAAAGAAAAAAAGACAAGAGGAGATGGAACTGGATCCTGATGCGACCGGCAGACTGGTGGATACAACAATATGATTGAATTGTTTTCAAATGAATTCTGGATCGCCATTCTTTTTCTGGTTCAGTTTTTTTTCATTGTTTTTTTATTTTTTCTGGTCAAAAAGATCAATCAATTCAATTCAGGATCAATGCATCAATTTCAAGATGATGATGAGGGTGAAGAGGGAACAGCAGCATCCAAAACCGCATCCGATGTCATTGAAATGCTTGAGCCCCTTATGAGAGAAGCCAGAAAAACAGCTGTCCGGTTTGACGAACAGATCAAAGAAAAAAAACGGTTGCTCAAAGAACTCAATGATGCACTGGACACCCGGATTATAAATATCAATCTTCTTTTGTCCCGGGCGCAAACTCAACAAAAAAAACTGGTGGAACAACTCAATCATTCTGCCACTGTTTCTTCTTCGATTAATCCGGCAAGCTCACATTTTTCATCTGATACGGTTCTGGATCAGCAACATCAGATTGTTCGGATGTATGATCAGCAGCTTGACACCGACACCATTGCCCAGAGGTTATCCATTCCAAAAGGTGAAGTTCAGATGGTGATCGATCTGAAAAAAAAGTTCCTTGAAATGGAGAAGAATAATCAATGATTTCAGGTGTCCATATCTCATCCTCTGAGATGGTCATCAACAAGGAAGACAGCAAAAAAAATATCCTGCCCCAGTTCGTCAAAAATCAGGTTGTTACCGCAAAAGTGATCAGTTTATTGCCTCATGGGAAAGCCCAGCTGTTGATCAATGGCAGTGTGGTTGTGGCAAAAACAGCCATGCTGCTGACCCCTGGAGAAGAGGCCCAGCTCAAAGTGGTTCAGCAAAAAGATGCCCTTGTATTAAAGCTCATCGGACCGGTTCAGAAAATGACAACCAGCCAAATCGCTTCTCTGGTCAGTTTTTTTTCAAAAAATGAATCCATGCCTGATATTTCCGGAATCCGATTGACCCAGGTGAAGCATCTGTTAATGGAGATGTCTTTAAAATCAGATAAACCTGATATTGATTTTTTGCCCCGATTGATTGATAAAAGCGGATTGGTCATGGAAAAGAAGATTGCCCGGGTGCTGTTGAATGATAAATCTTCGGCTGATATCAAAACAACACTGAATGCATTGCTGGAACAGGATGTGAAAGCCAATATTTTCAAAGAATTGTTCAACACCGGTTTGGGAAAATCAGAAACGCTTAAGACAGCATCTGCTTTTTTTGAAAGTCTGGAAAATTTTCAACTGCTCAATCACCACAGTTCAGAGTCAGGACGATATTTGCTGCCGTTCCCTGTTTTCAGTGAATCCGCTTTTCGATTCGGTCAATTGTTGATCAATACCGGGGATACTGGCAAATCAGGCGGCAAAGATACTGATCGGGTCATCAATATCTCTTTTTTACTGGACATGACCCGGCTGGGGCCTTTAAGGGCTGATTTTTCAATTTTAAAACAGGAAATTACCGGCCGGTTTGTGTTCTGTGATCAGGCGACCTGTGATTATATGAGCACGTTGCTTTATGATTTGAAGGCGCATCTGGCTGACAGGAAGTATCAGGTCCGCCAGATTGAATGCATTCTTGCCCCAAAAGAAGCAATTCAGGCGGGCAGTTTGATTGAAAGCCTGATACGAACCAGTGATGATCAAGTGCTCAATATTGTGGTGTGATCGACGATGGATAAAGAATACCCCAAAAAAGCGGTTGCATTGCGGTATGACCGTAAAAAAGATGATGCCCCTGCTGTTGTGGCCAAAGGTCAGGGAAAAGTTGCTGAAAAAATTATTGAACTGGCTCAAAAGCACGGTATTCCCATAAAGGATGACCCGGATCTGATTGAGGTCCTGTCTTCTCTTGATATTGATGAGGCCATTCCGTCTGAAATCTATGTGGCTGTGGCAGAATTATTGGCTTTTGTCTATTCTGCAAATTCAAAAAGACCTATAAAATAAAGAATACGATTTCTTTTTATCCTGAATAGGCAAATATTTCTGTCTTCTGTCAAAACCAAAGGGGATCAATGTTGATATTTTGGCGGCCTCTTCTTTTTTTAAAAAAAGCCTTGTTTTGATTCAGGGTGGTTTTGATTGATCTGTTTAAAAAAAATACTTTAAAAACAGTTGGTTATAACATTAAAATTACTTTTAATGTTTTTTATTCGTTCTGTTTTTAATCTTGATGGGTTCTTACCATATGGTTTGATTTTAATGGCATTCATATTGCAAGCCTTGTGAGTAAGGCAAAACCCTTACAGGAGAAAACAAATATGATTCTTGAAATGA
The DNA here is from genome assembly GCA_043827005.1 of Pseudomonadota bacterium. Taxonomy (GTDB): domain Bacteria; phylum Desulfobacterota; class Desulfobacteria; order Desulfobacterales; family Desulfobacteraceae; genus Desulfobacula. The sequence goes on from JBDRPM010000160.1 coordinate 30,403, forward strand.
CCCGACCGGTTCAGGGTGGTTTGAGACAGGAAAGAAAACTGGACACGGTTTCCAATAATCTTGCCAACGCAGATACGACCGGGTTTAAAAAAGACAGTGTCAGTTTTGATGAAAAGTTCAGAGCCCGGATTAATAAGGACTATTCTCAAGGGGCGATCGTGGAGACAGGCAATCCGCTGGACCTGGCATTGTCAGGGGATGGGTTTTTTAAGATTGAAACCTCAGAAGGGATTAAGTACACCCGGAATGGCAATTTTACATTGGACAACAATGGGATTCTGGTGGATCAGAACGGTAATCCGGTTATGGGGCAGGGAGGAGCGATTGCCATCGGGGGTGAAAATATCGGTCAGGGTCTGGGAATTAACAGGGCCGGAGAGATCAGCATTGGCGGAGAAATTATTGATACCCTGGATATCGTAACATTTGCGGATTTGAAAAAACTTAAAAGAGAGGGGGCCAACCTTTTTTCCTATGAAGGGGAAACCACCCGGGAAATTGCAGCAGATCAGACATCTGTTGAGCAAAAAGCCCTTGAAAAAGCAAACGTTACCGTTGTGGAGGAGATGGCTCGAATGATTGATTACCACCGGATGTTTGAAACCTATACAAAATCTATGATGACGTTTGATGAATTGGACAACAAAGCCATTAATGATGTTGGAAAACTCAGGTAATGAAAGCAGAATATTAGAATCAAGATCATAAAAACAGGAGACAGGATATGATACGAGCGCTCTGGACAGCGGCAACCGGTATGAATGCGCAGCAGATGCAGACCGATGTTGTGGCCAATAACCTGGCCAACTCAAGCACCACTGGATTTAAAAAATCCAGGGCCAATTTCGAAGATCTCATGTACAAAACCATGCAGATCGCAGGCCAGACCACGCCAGGCGGTGGTCAGGTTCCCACCGGTATTCAGATCGGTATGGGAGTTAAGCCCACCAGTGTGCAGAAACTGTTTACCCAGGGGGATTATATCCAGACGGACAATCAGCTGGATATGGCCATTCAGGGCAGGGGTTTTTTCAGGGTAACCCACGGGAGTGAGGATCTGTATACCCGGTCAGGTAATTTTACCCTGGACAGTGAGGGGTTTATCACGACCGCCTCCGGGGATCGATTACAGCCGGAGATCTCCCTGCCGACTGAAACCACGACCATCACGGTGCAAGATGACGGTACCCTGACAGCCTTTGGTGCAGATGAAGCCATCCTTGCCACGGAAAATATTTTAATCTCCACCTTTGTTAACCCGGCAGGGCTGTTTGCTGTGGGAAATAATCTTTTCAGAATTACTGAAGGGTCTGGAAATGCCACAGAAAGAACACCGGGTGCGGACGGTGCCGGGACCACAGTCAATAATTATCTTGAAGGATCTAATGTCAGTGTGGTTGAAGAGATGGTTGCGATGATTTCAGGGCAAAGAACCTATGAGGCCAATTCAAAATCGATTCAGACGGCTGACAGCATGCTCAGCACAGCCACAGGGTTAAAACGGTAGGTCCTGAATGATTCTTTTTAGTCGCCATATTCAGTCCCTGGTTTGTTTAATGACGGTTTTTCTTTTTATCAATACTCAAACAGTGTTTGCATCAGAGGATTCAACCCAGGGCCAGAAGGTCAGTATTACGGTTGAAGAAACCGGTTTTGTCAATACGGATGAAGTCTATCTGGGGCAGATTGCAACCATTGAGGCCATGGGACTGATAAAAGAAGCATTGGAAAAAGTGAGTCTGGGTCATTCCCCGAAACCGGATAAAATAAAGGCATTTGACAAGGCTAAAATAATTGCTGCAATCCAATCCCAAAGATATCTGCCTGAAAATATAACCATCCAGGCACCAGACAGGATTTATGTGAAACGACTGAGTCAGAAGGTCTCCAAAGAAGATGTCCGACAATTTGTGAATCAATCGCTTGCCCGGTATTTTCCCGGCAGGGAATTTAATATAACAGCCTTTAATGTCCTGGGCCTTTCAGTTTATCCCCAGGGGGAAATAAGATTCAGGGCAGACCCGGCAGACATGGTGGATAGCAAAGGGCGGTTGTCCTTTTTTATGGACCTGCTGGTGGATGGCAATAAAGTGGATCGAGTCAGTGTAAAAGGATCTGTGTCCATGTATGAAGATATTGTTCATGTGTCAAGGCCGGTTCAAAAGGGTCAGCCCATATTGGGACAAGACCTGTATGTTGAACGCAAAAATATTTTCGATCTGGACAGCGACTATATTGTTGATGTTAAAAAAATTGATCAAAAGATTTCAAAATCAGATTTGAAAAAAGGGGACTATCTGACACAAAGCCTTTTAGCCGAGCCGTTTCTGGTAAAAAAAGGGGATGTGGTTACCCTGGTGGCCAAAAATGCAAATTTGTTGATTTTGACAACCGGTATCTGCAAGGAAGACGGGTTTGAAAATACGCTTGTAAGGGTTGAAAATCTCAATTCAGGAGAACTTGTCCGGGGGATTGTAACCGACAAATCAAGAGTGGAGGTTGTGCATTGAAATGAAAGTAAACCATGTGCTTAACATAATGGGTGTGCTGGTTTTACTGACCAGTTCCCTGGGGGTTTCCGGGTGTCTGTTGAGTACACCAACCAATGGAGCCGGGCTTGTGGCACCCCAGGATCTTCCCACTGACCCGGTGCTGCAGCCTCAATTTTCGCTGCCCCGCGCTGCAGAAGGATCTTTGTGGGACAATAAAAGCCGGTCCCTGTTTGAGGATTCTACAGCCGCCCGTGTCGGGGATACGGTGATTATTGATATTATTGAAAATACATCTTCGAGTATGGATGTAAATACAGAAACAACCAGAAAAACAGCCATGGATATCGGTCTTCCAACCATCAATCTGCTGGGGAATAAAAAAATCTTTGGTGCAGGGGTCGGAGAAACAAAATTGCTTGGCACCGATTTTACAAACAGCATGACAGGCGAGGGAAAAAGTGATCGATCCGGACAGGTGACAGCATCCATTGCCGCCAGAATTACGGAAGTTTTGCCCAATGGAAATTTAAGTATTTTCGGTCGCCGGGCCATGAAGGTGAACAATGAAGTCCAGTATATTACAGTATCCGGTGTGGTCAGACCCCAGGATATTTCCTCTACCAATCGGGTGAAGTCAACCTATCTGGCTGATTCACGGATTGAATACTATGGCAAGGGTGCGCTTGCAGATAAACAGGAACCTGGCTGGGGTACCCGGATAATCGATAATTTATGGCCCTGGTAACAGGGAAAGCAAGGATAAAACAAACTTATGCAGGATATCAATCGCTTTAAAACAATGGTTTGGGTGTTTGCCATTTTTATGGGGCTGGTCGTTTTTTCCAATTCCCATGCGGCAAGGATCAAAGACCTGGCTGCTATCAAAGGGATTCGCTCCAATCAATTGACTGGATACGGCCTGATTGTCGGTTTAAATGGCACCGGGGACAAGGACGGGGTCAGTTTCACCAAACAGGCCCTTGCCAATATGATGGAAAAGATGAATATCTTTGTGGACAAGACCAGCCTTAAGGTCAAAAATGTTGCGGCTGTAATTGTTACAGCCCAGATTCCGCCATTTGCAAGAATCGGCGATAAGATTGATGTGGTGGTCTCTTCTCTGGGAGATGCAAAGAGTCTTAAAGGCGGAACATTGCTTGTCACGCCGCTAAAGGGTGTGGATGGACAGATTTATGCCCTGGCCAACGGGGCGGTTACCATTGCCATGGCAAGCAGTGCAGGGGACAGGGACAGCCATCTTCAGGTCGCCCGGATTGTGAACGGGGGATCAGTGGAGCAGGAGATTCCTTTTAAACTGGATGGGAAAAGATCATTGGTCCTTTCACTGTTTGACCCTGATTTTACCACTGCCAGACGTATGGCAGAAACGATTAATACATCTATTGGTGAGGGCGTCGCCAAAGTGATTGATTCCAGCGCACTGGATTTAAAAATTCCGGAAAATATGTGGCAAAAAAATGTGGCGGAATTTATAGCAGATATTGAAACGCTTTCTGTTGTACCCGACACCATTGCCAAGGTGGTGATCAATGAAAAAACAGGGACAATCGTGATTGGTTCTGATGTCACCATTTCAAGAGTGGCCATTGCCCATGGCGATCTTTCCGTAACCATTGATACTGATCCGGCTAAAACAACCAGAGAGAATGTGATGAATCTGCCCGGAACATCCACCATTGGCGAGCTGGTCAGGGGATTGAATGCTTTAGGGGTTAAACCCCAGGATCTGATCAGTATTTTGCAAAGCATTAAAGCGGCTGGCGCACTTCAGGCAGAACTGTTAATTATATAACCATAAAAAAAATGAGATGTTATGGATATTGATACTGTAAATCACAGACTATCCAGGGCCAGTCTGGACAAGGTCAAAAACAAGGTACGGGATCATGCAGAGGACAAGCAGTTAAAAGATGCCTGTGCCGGATTTGAAGCAATTTTCGTGAATACCATGATTACATCCATGCGCCAGTCTCTGCCGGGCAATGCCCTGTTCGAGGATTCCAATGCCACAAAAATTTATCAGTCCATGCAGGATCAGTATATGGCTGAAAAATTATCCCAGGGGAAATCCACCACTGGGTTAAAAGATTATCTGTACGAAAATCTGAAAAAATAGACCTCTGTCCTCTTTGTTTTCCTGAAAACCGATTTGATCAAACCTGTGGTTGGCATAGTTGTTGCTATTTTTAGTGGTAAGAGAAAAAAACGCGCGTCAAAGGGAAAATAATTCCTTTCATAAAAACCCAATGGATTGGATTTAAAGCGTTTTTAGCCGGAAAAGCCATTGACAGCAAAAAGGAGTCAACATGGAAAAATTTACCGAGAACATTGAAACGCTGCTCAATAAAAAACTTTCCTTATATCAACAGATGAATGATCTGTTAAAACAGGAGCGTGAATTTATTGTCAATATTGATGTTGGCTCTTTGTGGAAAAGTTCGGATCAAAAAAGACAGATTGCTGAACAGATCCAGGCGGTTAAAACACAGATCCTGGCTGTTTTAAAAAGTCGATTCAGCATTGACGATCTGGATGTGAAATCGTTTTCAATCTCTTATCTGATTCGGACCATTCCTGTAGCCAGTGAGCTTAAAAAGAGATTTCGTCAGATTAAAGTGGCTATTGATGCTCAAAAAGATGAATTAAAGCAGGTGGCCATCAATAATAAAAAATATGTTCAAGAATATCTGATGGTGATCGATGACATTATGTCTGTCATTGTAGATAATTCCAAACAGGCGCAATATGGCCATACAGGGAAAATGCCGACTACAAAGACATCCAATTGCCTGTTCCACGCAGAGGTATAGACAATGAGCGGGATTAGCTCTACTTTAAATATTGCCAAAACAGCCATTGCAGCCCAGCAATATGGTCTGAATGTCACGGGTCACAATATTGCCAATGTCAATAATCCTAATTATTCACGACAAAACGCAGATCAGGTCAGTAACAGACCAGCACCGTATGCTGGTTTTCTGTTTGGCACGGGCGTTAATGTCCAGCAGGTGGAACAGACGGTTGACACATTGCTTGAAAACAGATTGACCGATGAAAAATCCACCCAGGCGATGTTTGCAGAGGCTGAATCCTATATGACGGTCCTGGAGGGCTTTTTTGACGAGAATTCCGAGGCCAGTATGAACAGCATTCTCAGTGATTTCTGGAATTCATGGCATGATCTGAGTGACAATCCTCTGGGTGTGTCAGAACGGGTTCAGATTTATGAAAAAGGGATAAAGATGGCGGAACGGTTTAATTCCATGGGGTCAGATTTAGACCAGGTATCTGTCGATATAACATCTGAGATTGAATCAACCCTGTCTGATATAAATGCATTGTCCCGCCAGATTGCTGATTTAAACCGTGAAATTTTAGGACTGGAGTCCGGCAATACTGCCAATGATTTAAGAGATCAGAGAGGCCGTCTGCTTGATGAATTAGGAGAGCGGATCAATATTGATATCATCACCCAGGGGAACGGGTCTCTCATTATTAATGCAGCCAATGGATCAACCCTGGTGAATGGCGTTGATAACTACAGCCTGACCCTGACGAACAAACAGGTCATGTGGCAGGGATCTTTTGGAACCACCTTTGATATCACCGATGATATCAGCGGGGGAAAGCTGGGGGGATGGCTGGAAATCAGAGATGAAGTCATACCCAAGTATCGGGCCCAGATTGATGAAGTGTCCCGGGAGATGATATGGGCCATGAATTATCAGAACTCCCAGGGTGTGGGATTGGAATATTATTCCGGGATTCTAACGGGTGATTATAGTGTTGATGATAGCGGATGGTTGTCCAGCTATGCTTTTGGCGATAAAATTGATTATACAAAAGATTTGACCCTGTGGACCGAAGATCATTCCACAAGTGAAACAGAATACCAAAAAATACAGGTTGACATGGGGGTGTCTGAAGCATCCCTTTCCAATTGGCAGGGAATGGCACCGGGTGCGAATCAGGCCCGATACAAACTGACGGTTGTTGATGAAGGGGATATCGGAGATAAAATCGTTACACAGACCAATGGTGACAGGCTGGCCGAGGTGTGGGGCACGTCGTCTGGCACGGCTTCCACAGCGCTTGATAATATTTTGACAGATCAAACCCTCACCATATACGGCAGTTCTGGCGGCACGCACAAGATCAAAATTCAAGATTCCGGGGGGGATGCGATACGATCTGCGGCATCCATAGCAAAGGCTTTGAATGCAATTGATGGTATTACTGCATATGCATCAAAGACTCAAGCACAATTTGATATCTCAGGCATAACCAATGCCCAGGATGGTGACCAGGTTCAATATTCTCTTTATGTTGATGGATATGTTTATGAAAAAAGTTTTATTGTGGATTCAAATACGGCAACGTTTGCCGTGCAATTTGAAGATTCTCTTGTCGAAGCGGTCAACTCTATTAATTCCCTTAATCTGGATACGGATCTGTATGCAGACGGGTTAAAGATTTCCAGTGATAAAGGCGCTACATTAGGGGTCCAGGATTTTGAAATTCTTGATAATGCAGGCATTCAAATCGATACCTTTGCCAACTTTAACAATACCGATACGGTTACCTTTGCGGTGACAACAGATGGCGTTCCCACTACCAGTACATCGGTTTCAGTGGATCTTACAAATGTATTCGATATAACCGATCAAGCTGAAGTTTCCTTGGTTTTTTTTAAGGCGTTTGAAACCGCACTGGCGGATGGACCTTTTATTGTTGAACACGGTACGGTTGCCAATTCAATATGGATCAGGACAACTGACGGGTCAAACCTGACCTTGCGGGACGCTGGAAATGATACAGGAAATGACGCAACCCTTAATTTGACAACACTGTCAGGTTCAACATCTGCTGTTGGCAACACCAGTCTGGAATTCACACTGGCTGCCAATGATGTCGAAACCTTTGACTCATTGACCACAAGCAGCGATACCATTGAGTTTGGTATGCCTTCCACCGTTACAACAGCAGTGGCAGGAACAACAGCGATGATTACCGAAGCAACGTTTACCGGTGGTACTGCAACAACGGCAGCCGTTATTACCGGAACGGTTACTGCTCTTTTGGATTCAGGAATGTCCATCCAGTCAAATACCCGGTCTGTTACAGGGTTGTTCGGTACTGCCGGAGCGGCAACAACAGGCAGTTCAATTATAACACTGGGTGGTGAGGACGGGTTTACCAATTTTATCAACGGCGATACCATTTCTTTTGATCTTGACGGAAATACAGTGAGCTTTGCGGTTTCAAGCGGTACAGGCACCTCTGAAATAGAACTGGCCCAGCAATTGTATAATGCATTGAATGCAGATATTACCAGTACAGATTATTCTTTTATCCGGAACGGTAAATCCGTATCCATTATCAAGCAGGCTTCGCTGGAAGATCCGATAAGGATTACAAATTTTACAGATAGTGTGGGAAATGATGCCAAACTGGCTGTTTCAACCGGGACTGGTGAAGGTGCGAATGATCCTGAAAATGATCTTTTGGAGTCAGGAAAGGCATATCGAAATTTTTCAACCTCTTCGTTGTATTCTGATGAAGCCATCATTAAATGGGAACGTCTGGATAAAAACGGGGATTCCACGGGCAGCTCAGGGTTGTTGACCATCGAGGATGTCGGAACTGTTTCCATTTTTGAAAACGGGTCCCAAACCATTTCTTTTGATGTTTCCAAAGGCAGCCTGGTCGCTGGAAATACATTGACAATCAACACAGACACAACCGGTGTTCCGGATCCCATGGATTTAAGAGTTTTCAGACAGGCCAAAAGCATCAATGATATTTATCATTTTAAAGTTACGTCCGGGGGTAAAATCGGCCATGAACCAGTGTATGGTACAGATGAGCTGACGATTGAATGGACCTCTTCGGTATCCTCAGGTTCATTTGAAATCAAGGGGCATACACCGCCACAAACGCCAACCGCTGCAGTGGAAGTAGAAGTGGATGGAATGATTCTTAATTTTTATGATGGAACCTTGTTCCAGGGAGATGTCTTTACCATTACAACGGATGAATCAGGTATCCCGGTTTCAACGACTCCGGCCGGGAATCAAACCGGTGAATTGATGTCAGACTGGCATTGGACACTGGATTCATTTAAAGATCAGTTCAATAAAAAAGCCGGTGGCATGAAGGCCAGTATAACCCCTTTGAATCAATTGCAACTGGAAAGTTCGGATCAATATTTTGATATTGAAAATATCGAATATTCCAACGCAAACGGCTTTAGCAGGGAAAATACCAGCATCACCGTTCTGGATTGGACTGCTTTGGATTTTAATGCCCTGGATTTACAATTTGTCAGGACGTCAGGCAATTGGGGCATTCTCAATGACTCCACGGGTGGTGTGGCACAGATTCTTCCGGCTGGTGGTGATGATAACGGGTTTAAGGTGGACCTCAATGGTGACGGAGTGGGGGATGTTGACATTAAATTTGCAAAAAAGGTCACCGGTGACGGGTATGTCCGGTTTGATCTGCTCAAACATGATGCCAATGATATCCGGTACGCATTTGGAGATGATTCATCAACAGGCTCTGCCGGTATGATGGCAGCAGCCGGGATCAATACGTTTTTTAAGGGTACAACCGCCCTGGATATGGAAATTGATGAAAAGTTAAGCGATATAAAATATATTGCAGCCGGGAAAATAGACAGCAGTACAGGGATTATCACCCAGGGAGATAACGAAAATGCATTGGCCATGGCCGATATTCAGAATTTGACCTTGACCATGAAACATTGGGAATTTATCAGAGGATCAGAAGCGCAATCCAGTATTATTGATTCCACTTTAGATGACTACTATAACACCATGATCGGTACACTGGGTGTAAAATCCAGAAGTATCAAGACCTCCAGAGAATTTGCAGATATCATGCTCAGCCAGTTGACAGAGCAACGCGATGCTGTGTCAGCGGTTTCTCTGGACGAAGAAATGATTCAGCTTATGAAATATCAGCATGCGTTTTCCGCAGCATCAAAACTGCTGACAGTGGCAGATGAAATGCTGACAACATTAATCTCCGTAAGGTAAAAAGAGGAGAACAACCATGAGGGTGCCCAATATTTCATTGTATGATACCTCAAAATATCGTTTAAATACGATTACCAGTAATTTGAAAGATGCAAACCAGGTTGTCAGTACACAAAAGAAAATTAACACTATTTCTGATGATCCCATCGGATTGTCCCAGGTTTTAGATTTACGGCTGTCCAGGGCCAATCTGGATCAATTGGATAAAAATATAGAAATGGGCCGAACCTGGGTGAATGGAACCGAGACAGCCCTACGTTCGATTTCAGATCAGGTTATTAATGCCAAACTATTGGCCACTCAACTGGCCAATGCCTCCATGAGCGCTTCTGAAAGAAAAGACGCTGTTGAAACGGTGGATGGGATCATTGATCAAATATTATCGCTGGGAAATGCCCAGATAAACGGCAGTTATATTTTTTCAGGAACAAAAACAAATGTTCGAACCTTTACCTATGATGATGCGACCAATCCAACAAAAGTAGATTACAACGGGAACAATATCCCGTTTGCAATCAAAACAGGGCAGACCACCACCCTGGAAGTTGGTCGAAGTGGAAAACAAGTTTTGACCGAAAATCAAATAACCGTTGATGGAACCAATAATAAAATATTTTTCAGAGAAGATCCAGGGCTGGGTGAAAATGCAAAGATCGTTTTAGAAGGAACGATCCCGGATGGTTCCTATACTCCGGGTACTTTGGCTGTGGTTGTCAGGAATGCCATGAATGCCGCATCCGAAGATAAAGGATATGGTATCAGTTATGATGTTGCTTATGATTCAGACGATAAGAAATTTACCATTGCAAATGATGGCCGGTTTGACGGATACATGGGATTTGATCTGCTGTGGGAGTCTGGTGAAACACCCAGAATTGTCGGATTAAAGACCCAGGGGGTGATCAAGGAAGGGGTGAATGTCAGTGTGGTCAATGATAATGCATTGGTCTATGACACTCCTGAACCTTCCGGCCAGGCGCCGTTGCGGTTGACCTGGGATGAAACCAACACCAACTGGAAGATTTTGAATGACCCGGGATACGGGTTGCCATTGACCATATCCGGAAGCTCTAGTCATGTTGAACTGGATCTGGATCAGAATGGAATTTTTGATATCAATATTTCTCTGGAATCACCGGCCATCAATGGAGGCTATATTGAATTTGATATTGTTTCGGCATCAAGTGATCACAGCATTGGTTCGGACATGGGGTTTAAAGGCGGGGATATCTCATATATTCCACCGGTCAGCAGCTCTGAAGTGATCTTGAAAACCTTTGACCACAGCAATAATGTCATTGATTTTCAGGAAAATACAGGAGCCGGTCTTTCAGCTCAGCTGAGTGCAGCAATTCCTGTGGGAACCTATTCGAATATGGATACGCTGGCGGCTGCTATTGAAGCTGCAATGGAAAATGCTTCGGCGAACACGGTTGATTATGATGTTGCCTATAGCCAGACAACACGCAAGTTTACCATCCAGGATAACGGGACAACGCTGACAGATTTGAGGCTTTTATGGAATACAGGAACAAATGCTGCAATTGGCGCGGCAACTGAGCTGGGGTATGATAATGCGGCTAATGATATCGGCGCAACAGGGTATATTGGTGATAACCAGGTGACTCTTTTTACCATTACGGCCGGTACCAATGATTACATCAATTTCAAGGAAATTTTAAAAAAAAGCAGCACACAAGAAACCGCAGAGCTGACCGCCCGGATTCCGGCCGGCACCTATACAAATCCTGATATGCTTGCAAGAGCAATTGAAGATGCAATTGAAGATGTTTCTGAACAACAAGGAAACAGGGTTGACTATGATGTCTCATACAGTTATATAAGTCATAAGTTTACCATCAAAGAAGATGGGGCAACAGGCCGGAAACTGGAAGATTTTTCACTCTTGTGGGGAAGCGGAGCCAATGCTGCAACCAATGCTGCAGCAACTCTTGGGTTTGCAAAGACTGATGTGGCATCAACGCCTGCCAGGAGCGAAGAAGTCGTCTGGGGACTGTTTGAAACTTTATTTGAATTAAAGGAATATCTTACAAAGGACGATGTAGATGGTATCAGCAGAACAATGACCCGGCTTGATACACATTATAACAGCATCACATCGACACTTTCAGACATTGGTATTAAATATAACAGACTGGAGATTAGAAAACAGGTGAGTGCGGAGACCAAGCTGACAATCACGGAAAGAACATCAATGATCGAGGACGCTGATATTGTTGAATCGATTATGGATTTAAAATCTATCCAGACAGCTTATGAAGCATCGCTGAGCTCAACCTCCAAAATTATAAATCTGAGCCTGGTTGATTATTTATAAATATTATGCTTATTTTAACACGTAAGATCGGTGAAAGTATTGTTATCGGAGATGATATTATTGTTAAGATTGTTGAGACAGGCAAAAACAGCATTCGGATCGGTATAGATGCACCCAAAGAAATAACAGTGCTTCGACAGGAAGTCTTTGAGTCCATTCAACGGGAAAACATTCTGTCGTCAAAGGGTGAAACATTAGATATAACAAAGGCTGCAAAATTGTTTGGAAGCAAGGAGTCAAAAAAGAAGGAATGAAAATCAACACAAGACAATTCGGAGAAATTGAAATTGATGAAGAAAAAATAATCAATATCCCTTTGGGGATTCCCGGATTCAGAGAGAATAAACGCTATGTCCTGTTGCAAAGAGAAGAAACGGTTCCTTTCTTATTGTTCCAGTGCATGGATGACCCCAATTTGTCATTTGTCATTTTGGATCCGGTTCAATTTTTTTCTGAATATACCATTGAGAGAAAAGATATTGAGAAAATGGTTTCATGGGACCTGGAAACAGAGGAAGTATCTTGTTTTGTTATCGTGACCATTCCCAATGGAACCCCGGAAAAAATGACAGCCAACTTTATGGCCCCATTGATTATCAACAACAATAGAAAAGAAGGGCTGCAGCTTATTTTACAAAACAGCACGTATTCTCATCAACATCAACTTTTAAAGTAATATGGTTGACAACACATTTTTAGATGGTGCAAAACCCAAAGCGGGCGATGCCCGCAATCCCCATCTGAGCCTCCTCAATCTCCTGTTTTTTTCGATATAAATTTAAAGAGCAAGGCACTAAATATTTTCACTTAGCAGAAAGCCGGTCAGATCCTGCATTTTCTCCTGGAGTTCCAGCATGGCTTCCGGTGGTATCTGCCGGATCACTTTGTCAGTACCTTTGTCAATTACCTTGACAACAATACTGTTTGTCCCTGAGTCAACGCTGAAATTTAGTTTGGTCTGAAGGGTTTCAGTCAGATCTTTGAGCGCATCTACCATGGCTTCAACATCTTCTTTTTTAATCTCAGACGGCTTCATGACCTTTGAAAGATCCAGCGGGGTTGCTTGTGTTTTCTGAACTTCCGCTGGTTTTCCCACCACAGACACCTGGCTTTTTCCAGCCACTTCTATGCTAGCTTGCGCATTTGCTAAAACGTTCATTTCTATTACCTCCTTGTAATAGGTTATTGGTTCATACTCAACACACGTGGTTTTGGGGAAATTGTACCAGTGCTTTTGTAGCCGTTCATTGCTGTTTTCCCTTTTTTCATATGGTTGAGGTTGATTTTAAGAAAATCCTTATATTTTTTTATCTCATTTGATATCTGGCCGTCAAGCTCCATCAATGTTGCAAGCCGGGTTTCATATCCGGAGAGTATCGACAGGCTTTCATCCCCATGTTGCATTCCGGTTTTTGTGACAAAGGACTCAAGCGTTGTTTTCAAAAACTGGAAGACTGTATTTCGTTCTTTTGTCATTTGCTCAAGATCAGGAGTTTGATCTGACTTGAGCATGTCAAGATGGTGAACCTGGACTGTTTCATAATTGTCAAAGCATTTGTCCAATGATATTTGCTGTTGGCTTTTCATATTTTTTTTAATCCATTATATGGCAATGGATCCTCCCCGGTATGCATTGAAGGCACCTGATGTATAGGTTTTTAAACCAGTGTCAATATATTGATCCGGCACATCTGATTTTTTCTGCTGTTTTAAAACCGGATGATTCATTACCGTTGTTTCCCAGATCCGTTTTAACTCTGTTAGATATTTTTCAGTCCGATTCAGGGTTTCAACATCTTCAGTAACCGACACTTTGGGTAATTCTATCAGCATGGCGGTATAAAAGTCTTTTAAAAAAACAATCTCTTGTGTTTTGTTGTTGCTGTCAAGACACGCATTCAGTTCGGAAATAATTGCAATGGCTTTCCCAAGGTTTTCCCCTCTCTTTTTTGGATCTTTTGCGATGAGGCCTTCTCTTGCAAGACCAATCCGTTTGATGGCCCCTTCATACAGCATATGGATGAGTTTTTTGGGATCCATTTCATCATATACCTGGGCTTTTTTGTACGAATTGAAAGCATTGCCGTGAACCATGTAATGAGCTCCTTTATTATCGGGTTATTCTTTTTTCTCTGTGGCACTGAATATCTGGCTGACATAATTTTGCTGAGATTCCATCTGTCTCATATAAGAATCTAATTTTACAAATTGCTGGGCCATGGTTTCATACCGTTTGTCAAGCCGGTCTGTTGCGGTTTCGATTTCTTCTTCCAATCGGCTGATGCGGTCATCAATGGCATCTGTTTCGCTGTCGACCAGGCCGCTGGTCTCGGTAAAGCTTTTAATCTGGTCATTCAGAAGGTCGCCTAAACCAGTCACCCCTGATCCGGCTGTTGTGCCGGTAAAAAGGGTTTTGATTTCATCAAAATTTGATGTGATCATGTTGTCCAGAACAGTTTCATCAAGACTGACACTGCCGTCTTTGGCCACTTCAAAGCCTAGATCATAATAGGTCTTAACCGTGTTGTTTATGGTCATCTGGGTGCCCAGAAGGCTTAGCAGGGTATCTTTTGCACCCCTCAAGGATGGGGTTTTGGCAAGAGAACCCCAGGTTTGGGTGTCTTCATCATAATCATCATTGGTATCGATTTCTGTGATGATATCATTAAAAAGGGTGATCAGGCTTGTAATATCTGTTTTAACGGCTGTGGTGTCTTCGGTTATATTTAATGTGGCATTGCCCTGGCCGATCAAAGACAGCGTAACCCCTGAAATGATATCTGTTAAACCGGTATTTTTCGATCGCTGGTATTCAATTCCATCCACTGTAATTGATGCGTTCAAGGAGGATCCGGCCGGTGTGATAATGGTCTGGGCATGATCTGTAAATCCAAGGGCATCACGGGCGGTTGAGCCGGCTTGATCCCATCTGAATTTTATATTTGAAAGGGTTCCCCCTTCCTTGATGTCAAGCTTGCTGGTTGTTGAATTAAAAGAAACAACATAGTCCTTACTGCCACCACTTGTGGCAGATGCTGTTTCAAGAGCCCTTTCCACGGCTGCGGCCAGGTCAGTACCGTTCTGGTACACGCCTGTTGCAATGGTGGCGGTAATATCAGAGCCGTACCCGCTGCCATTGTCTTCCTGGAAAACAATATCCGTATTGTTCTGGGGTGCATCGGGCCGGATAATGATCGGATCTGTAAAAGAAAGGGCTGTGTCCGCTTCCATGGAATAACCTGCGCCATTCACTTCAGTCATGGCAAGATCGGTCAGCTGGCTTATAACCTTAATCCTGGAGGATTCTCCGGCAGCATTGGCTGTCAGAAGCAATCGGTAAGGCGAATCGCCCACGCCGGTATTAATAATGGATGCAGTTACACCCGGATTGTTGGTATCATCATTGATCTGGGCGACCAGGCTATCCAGGCTGGTATCTGGAATAATGGACAATGAGATGACACTTGAGTCTCCCATGGTGTAGGAAAAAGTTGCAGCGTCTGCTGAAAAACCGGTTGTTGCCGGCGGGTAAGTAACCGTGACCCGGTTGTCTTCGCCTGTTCCGCCTGAGGTGGGTGCAATCTGGAGATGAAATTTTCCTGTTTCTGTATCCTCATAGGTGTCTGCGGTCAGATAGGTACTGCCACCGCTGTCGTTTTCAGCATCGTTGGCAATCAGGGTTACAATATCATCAAGGGTTGATCCGCCGACTCCTCCGGTAATGCTGATGGATTTTGCGGTGCTGCCGTAACCATAGCTCATGGTCATGACTTCGTCTTCGGCAAGCACGATGGCTGTGTTGGTATCATCAAATCCTGTGCTGGATTTCTGGATGGTGGGGACATAAACCGTATTGGTCGTGGCGGATTTGCCGGCCGATTGAAATGAACTGCTGGTGGTCAGGCGGTTCACGGTGGCAGCATATGCACCCACATTTGTTCCGGTAGCCACGGTTGCGCTGAGTGCATCTGATGAGGAAACAGACACGGAACGATCCAGAAAGTTTGAGCTGAGCGACAGGCTCAGTGCGCTTGACTTCATGGATAAAAGTTTGGCATTAATGGTATTGAATTCATTCTTGGTGGCTTCAAGATTTGTTTTATCCTGCTGCTTTATGGTGATGGATGTTTCATCCGCCTTCCTTAAAGTGTCCAGAATTCCTTGAAGATCAAGACTTGATCCTATTCCCAGTGATGTTATGGTTCCTGTTGCCATTTTTTACTCCGTTCTCATGCTTGAAGTTAATATACCTATCGACGAGTATTGGTTAAACCTTAAGGGGAATAAATAAAAAGCGCTCCCAAAGAATTCTTTGAGAGCGCCTGGGTTATGCATTTTTTGTCCGAACAATCCCGGAGGACTATTGCAGTAAACTCAAAACATTCTGTGCCGACGCATTTGCCTGGGCCAGTGCATATGAACTGGTCTGTCCCAGGAGCTGCATTTTTGAGAACACCATGGATTCTTCTGCAAAATCAACATCCCTGACTGTGGATTCAGAGGCCTGGATATTGGTCTTGGTGACACTCAAATTGGATATTGTGGATGCCAGCTGATTCTGGACAGAACCCAGCGAGCTTCTGACCTCATCTAATCCGCTCAGGGCAGAATCTGCAATGCTGATGGCCCGCTGGGCACTTGCCTGATCAAGAACACTCAAGTCGGCAAGCCGGTATGTTTCGGTTGTGCTTAATCCGACAGTGCCGGAATTGGCTGTGTTGACCGCAAGAATGGAACCTGCAAAGATGATGCTGTCTTCTGCGATCATCATATCTTCTGACAGGGTTGTATCTGCATTGATATACAGATCGGTTGTCAGCACATCTCCTGCTTTTACCTCAATTTCGGTTGTGCCGCCGCCACCCTGGACACTGTTTAATGTCATGTCCTGGGTGATTGAGGTGCCTGCCTTTAAAAGGGACTGCTGGGCAAGAATTGTTCCGGCCGTGACGCTCATGTCATTGTCCAGTGTTGTGTTGGCTTGAACCGTAATGGCACCACCAATGGTGGAACCTTCGGCCAGGATACTTAAGGTTTCAATTTTTGACCCGCTTTTCAATTCCGTTGTTTTATAGGTGGACAGATTTGTTGCTGTTGCATTCAGGGTTCCGCCCATCACATAGGTGTTATTGCCCAGTTTAGACCCAGCCAGCAGTTTGCTGCCTGCCACAAGTTCGGACCCGGATTCTAAGGTCATGTCATTGGCCATGGTTGCGACAGAAATGGTGGCTGCATGGGAGGAGGCATTAGTGGCAACATCTGTTGTGCTGCCTGTCAGAATAAAAGATCCGTCGGCAATAAGGCTGCCGCCGGCCTGGCTGGTGCTGACGTAACTGCCGAAATCTTCGGAAAGAACCTGATCAGCAGTCAGGGTAATTGTTGAACTGGTAAAGGTATCCCCTTGTTCAATAACCCCTGAGTTGGTTACAAGGGTTGGGCCGCCCCAGGTGCTGGTGCCGGCTGCCATGGTACTGATAACAAATATGGAACCGGATTTGAGCATGGATCCGGCAGCAATATTAAGGTTGCCGCCTGAATTGCTCACCGTTGTGTCGCCCCCAAAGTAAAGATCCTGGGTTGTGGCAGTGCCTACGGTAATGGCAACAGCAGCACTGGTGTCATCAAAGGTGGCACCGATCTCAAATTTGGCGCCCAGCTGGGTGCCCTGGGCCAGTGTAGAGCCGGCCTTGATTTTGGTGTTGGCTGTGGCATCGTATTTGGCAACCATGTTGGCATTCAAGGTGATATCCCGGGTCAGAAGGACAGAGGATGTCAGGGTTTGTCCCACATTGTAGGTAATAACAGAACCCGAAGCCGTTGAGGTGAACTGTGTGGTCACAACCGTGCCTTTGCCCAGTGTGCTCCACGTTTTGATTGTGGAACCGGCACCAATGAGCATATCCTGCTCAAGGCTGGTGGTTCCGGCTGAATCACTGGTCACCAGATCACCGGCAACAGTTACAGCACCGCCAAGAACTGTACTTTTGGCAATTTCTGTTGTGGCATAAAGCGTTGTTCCTGCTTTTAATTCATAGTCCAGCTGGGTTGAACTGACCGTGGATTCAACAATGGCATCTCCCCCTACAATTGAACCTGCTGCCAGCTTTGAACCGACACTGATGGTTGATCCGGACGCAATGATCGAATCTGAAACAGTTTCCATATCTCCGGTAATGGTGATGTCCGCACCGGTTGCACCGGCACCGATGCCATTGATTTGAAACTGGCTGACCCCACTTTGGGTCAGTTCCAGATGCCCGATGGTGGACATCTGACCTGAGGTGCTGCCCATGACATCGGTGACAGAGCCTGTAACTTCAATGCTTCTGCCGTCCACTGATTTCATGGTCAGTTTGCCGTCGATGGTAAGATATGCCTGAACCCCGGTTTCAGCTGATTTTTGATTGATGGCATTGATAAGGGAACCGGAATAGTCATTGTTTTCAACCGGTATGGCGCCGATGAGGACTCCGTTGACAGCAAAGTCAGCACCGGTGACCCCTTCTTGAATCGATATGCTGGTGGTGGTTTCAATCTCCGGTTTTGCACTGATGCCGGTGATGGATGTGTACCGGTTGATTTCATCGGCAAGGGCGCCCATGCCGTTTTCTTTTTTATTGTTATACTGGATATCAATGGTATTGAGGGTGAATTGTTCTCCTGTGATGGAGCTGGTAATGGTCAGCTGGACCTCACCCCCATTATCGCTGGCCAGACTCAAATTGGCCTGGGAAATATGGCCGACCCTGTTGGCTTCAGTGGAACCGATTGAAATGCTGGCGGTTTCATTGGCAAACGCCCCGATTTGAATGGCTTTGTTCGTGAATGCACCGGAAAGCAGTTTTTGACCATTAAAAGAGGTGGTTTTGGCAATGGCATCCAGTTCCTGTAACAGTTTATCAATATCATTTTGAATGGCCCGCCGGGTTGCAGTGGTCTGTCCGTCTGTTGCTGCCTGGATCGCTTTTGTTTTAATGGTATTGACAATGTTGATGGATTCCTGCAAAGCACCGTCTGCGGTTTGAACCATGGAGATGCCATCGTTTGCATTCCTTATGGCCTGGCCGATTCCCAGCGATTGAGCCCGTAAAGAGTCAGCAATGGCCATGCCGGAAGAATCATCTGCAGCCTTGTTGATCCGAAGCCCCGTAGAAAGCCGCTCAAGAGAATCGCTTAAAAGCGAATCGTTTTTAATCATACTTCTATGGGCATTTAAAGCCGCAATGTTGGTGTTTATTCTTAATGCCATGGTCCTTCCTCCCTGAAAATATATATCCTTTGTGTTCGATGTCGGCATTGCGACATCATAAGTTCAACCATAAAATCTTTTAAAAGGGTAATTGGCAATTAGTGTGCCAAAGCGTTATCCAAAGAATGTAATTGCTTTTATTTCAGATAGTTATGGTATGGCTTAAGCAAAACCAGCAATGGGTTTGCCAGGCAAAAAACATCTTATTTTTCCTAGGTCAACAATGAAAATCGGCAATATTTTCCGGGTGTTTAAAATTTGAGAAAGCAAATAGATATCAATGGCATTGATGGTGATGATATTAATTTAAAGGCAAGAAAAACAAAAAAAACAGCCCCTGGAGAGCGGACTCTCCAGGGGCTGGATAAGGGTTAATGAATCTTAAGCTGCTATTGGAGCAGGCTCAGGATGTTCTGGGATGCGGCATTTGCCTGGGCAAGTGCGTAAGACCCTGTCTGAGCAAGC
>JBDRPM010000161.1:0-18116 GCA_043827005.1 Pseudomonadota bacterium
AAGATCCACCAGCAGAACCTCTTTGACAGCTTTGTATTTTAGGACTTCTCTAAGGGCGCAGCCGTCACCGCCGCCCAGGATCAATACTTTTGATTTTACCGGCGCAAGGTTCATGACAGGATGAACCAGGGGTTCGTGGTAACGGGCTTCATCTGTGCTGCAAAACTGCAGGTTGCCGTTTAAAAAAAGCCGGACTTCATTAAAGGGTTTGTAATGGGTGATGACAATGTGCTGGTATTGGGTGGTCCGGCTTAACACAACCGGGTCATCGTATAGTGGCTGTTCAATTTTGATGTTCCATTGCCGGTTTTGCATATAACCATAGGAAATAGCGCAAACCGTAGCGACCATGATCATGGGAAGGAGTATACCCCTTTTGATAAGTCGTTTTTTTGAAAAATAGACAAAGGTGATAAAGGCCAGGAAAAAATTAACCCCGGCGGTTAAAAAGGCCGCTTCTGTAATGGGAAAAAAGCGCAGCAGGATAAAGACATAGATCAGGGAACCCACAAGACTGCCCAGGTAGTCGGCAGAGAGAATATTGCCCAGATTGGTGGACAGTTCTTTGGAAAAATCATTGTTGATTCTGATGATGACCGGGATTTCAAGGCCGATCATGATGCCGATAAAACTGACAAAAAAATACAGGGTCAGGCCGTAATGGGCGGTGTATCCGTAGGACAGGTAGGTCAGGGTGGGAGAAAATCCGCCGGCAAGGGCCAGGCCGGTTTCCACGCAGATAAAGGCCAGGATCAGGTGTTTTTTGGGAATCCGGGCCTGGATCAGGCTGCCGAACCCCATCCAGAAGAGCATAAGACCGATGACCATGGCCCATTGTTCAAAAGAGTTTCCCAGGATCATGGAGGCCAGGCTGGCCTGGATATACTCGAGGATAATGCCGCAGGCGCCGCTGGCAAACATGCAGGCGCACAACAGCAGGGAGGCAAAATTGATCCGGGGTTTTGTCATATGATTACAGGTTATATGGCAAAGGCGATGATAATGGCCACAGCAATCACAGCGCTCTGGACAACCAGCAGGGCAGCCACATTTTTATCCTCTTTGACCTCGGTGGCAATGCTGGTGGTGGGCAGCAGCAGTTTGTCGATGACAATCCTGAAAACCAGGAGCAGGACAATGCCAAACGCAGCATAGATGCCAAAGTTTGTAATGTCATTGATCCATCCGGTAAAAGGGCCTGCAATGCTTGTCCTTAAAATGATGCCCAGGGCAATGAGGATGCCGCCAAGGCTGATGCCGGCAGCCAGATTGTTTTCTTTGATCTCCTGGCGCACATTAAACGGGGTGATCAGTTCATAAACAAGGCCGAAAATCAGCAGGGCCAGCTGGCCGAGAATAAAAAACAGAACTGCACTGGCAATGCCCTGCAAAAAGCTTCCGCCGGTTCCTGCCACAGCGCCGCTGAGAATAAACCCGGTGGCCAGGTACATGCCGGCTTCAACCATGCCCACGGCAGTATTGCCAATGGTGGTATGGCCATTGGGGTCTGTAAACTCTTTGATGCATTCGGCATCATTGTCAATATTGCCCAGCATGATAAAATCATTTAAAAACCGGCAGGAGAACATGAATCCTGTGATGATCAGGCCGTCGATGAGCAGTTGGATGATGTCCAGGAAAAATCCTCTGGACGCTCCGGTCAGGGCACCGGAAAGGGCAATGGCGATCCCCAGATACAGCCCTGCCCGGCGCAGGCCCACGGCTGTATTGCCATTGTCAATATGAACGTCATCATCAAATTCTTTGGTGCGCCAGTCATCGATCTGCTTGACCAGCCAGATAAAAAAGATGCAGATAATAACATAGATAACGCCTTGTCCCAGACCGGTAAGTATTGCTGCCATATTCATTTTTTTCTCCTTAAAATCTGATTATTTACCCTTGCTTTTGGGACCGCCGCCGCGAAGATTGGCACCGGCTCCCCGGACAGAGGCAGCCTGGGATTTAAAACCGCCGCTTTGAGCAAAATTGGTGTTTTGAAATTTGGGTGATTGTTTAACCGCACTTCCATGGGTGCCGTATAGTTGTGATCCATTTGCGGTCTGACCGAAATAGGGCCGCTGATTTCCATAATTGTTACGCCAGCCTGACCATGAATTGTAATAGTAATAGGATGGGGGGAAAAAAAACAGATGCGAAAACAAGGCATATTTGCCATACCATGACCAGAATCGGTCTCCTTTGTCATCCTGTTTCCATTCTCCATATTTGTCATTGCCCACATAGGCCATGCCCGGCGGGGTGGCCTGGGTAATCTGGTCTTCTTCAAATGCACCATAGGGTTTGGACAGGATGGCCATGCCTAAAAATTCAATATTGGCATCATAGAAGGTTTCATCCACCCGTTCCCAGTCAGTCTCTTTGGTTTCTCCGTCCTGTTCAAGGATATATTTGTGATAAAAGGCCTCATCTGAATCTTCAACATAGAATGTGGCAGCATTGTGACTTCGTGACGGCCACTGGTCTGCCGGATCAATCTTGAGTTCATCCCAGGCACTGCCCACCTGGTTTGAAAAACGGGAGCCTGTGAATCCGGCTGTAATGGTGCCAATGGCATCGATGCCTTCGGCGGTCAGGATCTCATAGGCTTCCGGGCTGACCTGGCGGGTGTAGGTGGCAAACCGGGGATCGTAATAATCAGAGTTTTCATCCCAGGATTCCCGCTTGATGGTCACAAAATAGTCTTCTTTCATGTCCTTTAAAATTTTGGTGTACGAGGTGTTGAGCTGGGCCATCTGACGGCTGATGGTTGTTTCCAGAGTCTGGGCCTGGGCCAGTGCTGAGGTCAGGGCCTGGACACTGTCTGCAAAGGCGGCATAGTCTGTGTCCTGGCCGGCCGTGTGTCTGGCATACTGGGTGGTGATAATGTCCAGATTGGCAGCACTTTCCTGTCCAAGTTTGGCTGCCGGTGCAAACCGGGCATTGATTTTTTCGGCAAGATCGGGAAACTCGTTCAGGGCTTTGGCAACAACGCCGGTTTGGATCATGTTGATCATGTGGCTGATCCGGGTGGCATCTTCCCGGGCTTTTTCATGGTATGGTCCGGCATTGTTCATGGTCTGTCTGATACTGGCAAACCGCAGGGCTGGTTTTTGGGAGAGTTTTTCAGCATCGCTGATCACCTCTTTGATCTGGTTCATCCCTTTTTTGACAGGTTCGGTTACGTCCGGTGTGTTGGTTTTGATTAAGGGGTACAGATTTTGATCATACCGTGTTTTGGCCTGGGTAAGGACTTGGTGGGCCTGTACGAACAGGTTGTCCCAGTTTTCTTTTTGGGCAAAGACCTGGATGGGTTTAAATTCTTCTGATTTTTTTAAAGAGGCATATTTATCCTTGTTCTGATCCACCCGGTCTGCTGTGGTTTCAATCAGGTCAGGGATGGCTTTGGCCTGTTTTTTTAAGGCTTTGTCAAGTTTTGGCCCGGAACTGCCAAACATGGAAACCACAAGGTAAACAACAAAAACAGCAATAAAGCCTTTTAAAATCAGATCTTTTTTTTCAGGGGTCATCCGGGAACATCTCCTTTGCTGATAAGGCGGATACTTTTCGGATTGACAGGGCTTGAGGTGTAAATCTGGTATTCATCCTTGTTGGTGCCGGACCATTCTTCAATGGTCAAAAAACGGGTCTGGCTTTCATTTTCAAATTCGTACATGTATACTTTTTCCTGTTGTTTGCCCCGGTGGTAGATGGCGGCCCAGTCATCTTCATACCAGAATTTTTCATTGTTGATCACGACCACATCCTTGTCATCGGCAATCTGGTCCAGGTCGTCTTCATCAATGGCTTCGCCCTGGTCGTCCGTAAGATTCCTGAAGGAAAACCGCTCCAGGGTCATGCTGATTTCAAGCTCATCGTCTATTTCCCATTCAAAATGGGTGGTTTGTCCGGTTTCAAGGCACAGGCAGGTCAGTTCATAAATAAAATAGTTCTGGGATTTTTTAAAATCATCTGATGTTTCTTCGTATTTGTTCAGGTCCTTTACAAAATAGGTGTTGCCCAGGTATTCGAAAAATGCAGACGGGCCTGCATCCTGCAGGGTTAATCCGGTTCGCTCCTGAGATGATACCAGGGCTTGTTTTTCCAGGGACCGGATGGCTGTCAGTCTTTCTTGAAACGATTTTTGTGTGGCCAAATCAAACATATAAATGCCTCCTTTTTTTAATCTTATTCCTGACGTCTGGCTGTCAGGGCATCGGTTCTGGACCTGAACCGTTCGTTCATTATCCCTAAGGCATTGGAGCTTTGGGCAGCAATATTGATGGTTTCCTTTGAGATCTGGGCATAGGTTTCAAATGCCTGCTCATAGGTCTGGCATGCCTCTTCCAGGGCCTGGATATTCACGGTCATGCTCTGGCTCATTTTAGCGCCCTTGATGGCAGCATCCCCGATCACTTTTGCGGTATCTTTCATGGTTTCAGCAGCTGCCTGCTGGACCATGTCCAGGTGATTCAGGGTTTCCATCTGTTGTTCGGCAGCCACACGGACAGCCAGGGCATTTTTAACAGCCGTGGACAAAATCATGTCGGTGCGCTGAACCAGCCGTTTGACCAGGTGGGAGTTGCGCACCATCATTTCACCGCCGAACCGGGTCTGCAGATTGGAGTTGTCAATGGTCTGCAAATCCACCACAGCCATGGCAAGGTCACTGGTCAGGGTGGTCAATGCTTCTTTGGCTCTGGGGTCATCAATGGTGTTAATGTGTTCCATCAGTTTTTTCCAGATGACCTGGCCCAGATATATTTTTTCCTGAAGTTTGGGTTGAATCTCTTTTAAAGAGTCACAGATGGTGGACAGTTCAGCCGCATCAAAGGCCACCTGGTCAGCTTCATTGCGCAGATGATCACGGATACCGTCAATGGTTGAGTTGACCGTTTCCCTGCGTTCAGCAATGATTCTGAGGATTTCATCCCCTTTGGGCAGGCGGTTGACGGTTTTGGTAAACAGGCCCAGCATCTTTTTTTGAAACGGAACTTCGGTTCGGCCCACCACAGTGGGATTGACCTTGTCCAGTTCTGTTTTGATGGCCAGAATATTTTTGCCCACAGGCGAGGAATCATCTGCAGCCACATTTTTAAGAACCTTTCCCATCTTCCTATCATACAAGGTGACCTGGGCCTGGGTCTGGGCCATGATCTCCTGGCCTAAACCAAAGACAAAATTGCCCAGTTGCCAGTCTGATGGATCTTTTTTTATTTTTTCAAGAAACTGGTCGGCTTCGGCTTCAACTGCCTGAATGTCTTCAACCGTCAGGTGGCCGGGTTCCACAGGCACCAGGTTGGACGGCGCCTGGACAGGGGTGAGTGCACCCTGGCCGGAAACCTGGGTCACCTCGGTCAGAATGGGGGCTTTTGCCTGGGTTGCAACATTGTGAAGGTCTTGAACCATATCAGTCATTTTTTTCTCCTTTTGAAGAAATTATCCAAACGGGTGGGTTAAGGGCCCACTCAAAAATAAATTTACATTTTTAAAGCCGATTCATCCTGTCCTGCTGCGTTGTATAAATTCGGCATATTCCCGATATGCCTGCATTTCCACGCCTTGCAGGCCAGGCGACTCGACTCCCAAAATTGGTAATCTATTTTTGAGTGAACTAAGAAAATTTACCGGCAAGAAAAGTTGCCATGGTTTTAAATTCTGCGGTTTCATTTTTTTCAACAATGTCCCGGCTTCTTTTGGAGACATCATGAAGGCTTGTGATGGTTTTTTGAAAAATAGTCAACTGGTTTTTCCGGCTTTCAGGGGATAGATCCAGGTATTCCTTGACGGTTTTGTACAGATGTTCTTTGCCGATTTTTTTCATTTCATAGGTCAGGGCATCGCCGGGGTAGCGCTCCATCATGGCCGGGGTCAGGGCTGCAAGGTCATCCACAATGGCTTCGATTTCGTTTGTGATCTCCATGGACAGATCCTTGTCTTTACGGATCAGAAGGTTGAGCTTTAACAGGGCTTCCATGATTTCTTTGTACTGGGCTTGAGGGGAGGAACCGGCTGGTGCTGGCGGGGAAGCAGGTTGATTGTCCTGTGTTGGGGCGGTTTTACCCCTGTTTTTCATGGTCACAGCAAAGACAATGGCAGCAATTAGAATAATGATTGCAGCAATAGTACTCATGGGCTCACTCCTAAAACGGTTGATGGGCTATTTTGTGTTTAGTTTTAATAATAATTTTTAAAAAATAATGCAATATAACAAAATTACAAGGTTAGAAATAAGGTTATATAATGAGGATTATATTGAGCTCTTGATGAATACAAAAAGAAAGAGTAAAATCAAAACCATTCATTCATCTATTCAAAAAAAGGACGATTCTAATGAAAAAAATGAAAGCAACAACTATAATAGTAATGGTGAGCATATTGGCAGTTTATATTTCCGGATGTGCATCTTCAAGATCAGGCCAGGTATATTCCCGGGATGAGGCAAGGCAGGTCCAGACTGTTGAAAACGGAACGGTTGAATCGGTTAAACAGGTGATGATCGAAGGAACCAAAACCCCTGTTGGAACTGCTGCCGGTGGTGTGGCAGGCGGAGTGCTGGGCAGCACAGTGGGCAGCGGGTCAGGCCGAACAGTTGCCACGGTTTTGGGCGCGCTTGCCGGAGCGGCTGCCGGAACCATGGCAGAAGAGGAAATTACGAAAAAACAGGGACTTGAAATCATTGTTAAAAAAGATAACGGCCAGACCATTGTGGTGGTCCAGGAGGCTGATGTCGTGATTTCAGCCGGTGACCGGGTTCGGATCATTACATCATCCACCGGCACAACACGGGTCTCAAAGTAATGTTTGACCTTTGGGTTTTCATGGTTATCTTCCCGCCCTTGCAGGTAACCACGAGGATAGTAACAGGAGAAGTATGAAAAAAAACAGCAAGATTAATGAAAAAATAAGAAATATTGCCATTATTGCCCATGTCGATCATGGAAAAACCACTCTGGTGGATGCCATGTTCAAACAAAGCGGTGTGTTCAGGGAAGGACAGCAAGTGGACGACCGCCTCATGGACAGCATGGATCTTGAGCGCGAACGCGGGATCACCATTGCAGCCAAGAATTGTTCGGTCACCTGGAAAGGGGTGAAAATCAATATTATTGATACCCCGGGCCATGCTGATTTTGGAGGTGAGGTGGAACGTGCGTTGTCCATGGCAGATGGCGCAATCCTCCTGGTGGATGCCTCGGAAGGCCCTTTGCCCCAGACCCGGTTTGTTTTAAGAAAGACTTTTGAAGCCAAATTGCCGGTCATGGTGATTATCAATAAGATTGACCGTAAGGATGCCCGGATTGATGAAGTTCTGGACATGGTGTATGACCTGTTCATCGATCTGGATGCCACAGAAGAACAGCTTGATTTTACCTATCTGTATGCCATTGGGCGTGACGGTATTGTAAAAAAGGAGCTGGAAGATGATGTGGATAATTTAATCGTGTTATTTGATATGATTTTAGAAGAGATGCCACCGCCTTCTTACGATCCTGATGCTCCTTTCCAAATGCTGGTATCTGATCTGGCCTATTCTGATTATCTGGGCCGCCTGGCCATTGGAAAAATCCACAATGGCACGGCAAAATCCAATGAAAACCTGGTTTGTATTGGTAAAGATAATCAACAGATACCCTTGAAGGTTTCCAAACTCCAGTCCTATGAGGGAACAACACTGGTTCCGGTGGAGGAAGCCCAGGTGGGCGATATTATTGTGCTGTCCGGGATTGAGGATGTAAAAATCGGAGATACCATCTGTACCAAGGCTGAGCCGGTTCCGCTGAAACGAATTACAGTGGATGAACCAACCGTTTCCATGCGCTTTTCCATTAACACATCCCCCTATGCCGGACGGGAAGGAAAACATGTCCAGTCCAGAAAAATCAGGGATCGGCTGTTAAAAGAGACCTTGATGAATGTGGGAATTGAGGTGGAAGAAAGCCGTACAGACGAAAGCTTTGTGGTCAAAGGAAGAGGGGAACTCCAGCTGGCCATTCTTATTGAAACCATGCGAAGAGAGGATTTTGAGCTTTGCGTGGGTCGTCCTCGGGTTATTTTTAAAGAAAAAGACGGTCAGACCCTGGAGCCCATTGAGCATTTGTTTGTGGATTGTGATGAAGCCTTTATGGGTGTGGTCACAGAAAAGCTGTCCATCCGGAAAGGCAAGATGACCAATCTTGTCAATAATGGCAAGGGGCGGGTGAGGATAGAATTTTCCATTCCATCCCGGTCGTTGATCGGGTATCGGGATGAATTCATGACCGATACCCGGGGAACCGGGATAATCAATTCTTATTTGTCCGGATATGAACCCTTCCGGGGAGAATTCCCCGTCCGGTTTACAGGTTCGATTATTGCCGATCGCATAGGCAGGGCTGTGCCGTATGCCTTGTTCAACCTTGAGCCCAGAGGACAGTTGCTGATTGAACCCGGCGTACCTGTTTACGAGGGCATGATCATTGGAGAACACAACCGCCACCAGGATATTGAAGTCAATGCCTGCAAGGAAAAGAAACTGTCCAATATGCGTGCCTCGGGCAAGGATGAAGCTGTGATCTGTTCACCCATAAAAGCCATGACCCTTGAAAAGGCCATCCAGTTTATCCGGGATGATGAGATGGTGGAAGTGACTCCTTTGTCCATCCGGCTTCGAAAAAGAGAATTGAATGCTTCCCAGCGTCAGATAGCCAAGGCTAAACAGAAAAAGGCGGAAAGCCTATAAGCAGGAAGGCCCGTTTATTATAACGATGGTTTAAAATATAATAGCCTCAAGGATTGGTTTCAGATCCTTGAGGCTGTTTTAATCTGTGGGCGAATGGTACAGGGTTGATGCCTTCTGACAGACAATCAGAGTGTCAGGCCTGCATCCCGATCCCGTTCACTGAGCATGAAATCATGGATAGTGTTATCATCGAGCCCAATTTTTCCTCTTATTGCCAGGAACTGATCGAAATTGTTGATAAAGCAATCCAGAATCTGGGGGTCAAAATGCTCACCCCGTTCTTTTTTTAAAATATCATAGGTTACTTCAGGCGGGTACGGGTCTTTGTAAGGCCGTTTTGTGGTCAGGGCATCAAAGGTGTCTGCAATGGCCACGATACGTCCGGCCATGGGGATATTCTCTCCTTTCAAGCCGTTGGGATACCCTTTCCCATTAAATTTTTCATGGTGGTTCAAGGCGATCTCACAGGCCAGCTGGAGGATTTTTGAGTTGGATTCTGATAAGAGTTTAGCCCCGATCCGGGTATGGGTTTTAATGATTTCAAACTCTTCAGATGTCAGTTTTCCAGGCTTTAAAAGAATTTTGTCCGGGATGCCGATTTTACCAAGATCATGCATGGGAGCAGAATAATGGATTGTTTCGATGAATTCTTTGGGCTGATTCAAAAGATTGCCAAGCAGGGTGCAGTATTCTCCAATCCTTACAATGTGGTCGCCGGTATCCTCGTCTTTGAATTCCGAGGCCATGACCAGACGATGGATGGAATCAATATAGGATCGCTTGAGCTCTTTGTGGGCTTTTTGGGCTTCTGTTTTCAGTGATCTTTCCTGGAGAACCCGTTTGATTCTCAGTACCATTTCCCTGGGAGAAAATGGTTTTTCAACAAAATCACTGGCACCAATGCTGATAATCTCATCGTACTGGTATTTTCGAATCTGGCCGGTCATGACAATGACATCTGCAGTATAATCTGATTTGATAATTTTGGCCAGTTCAATGCCATCCATGATTGGCATGTCAATATCTGTGATTACGATATCAAAGTCTGTACGGGACATTTTTTCCAATGCCTGTCTGCCGTTTTCTGCAAAGGCAGATAAAAAATCAGTGGTTGCCATGGTATTTTCCAGAAGATCTCTTATCATGGGCTCATCATCAACGATTAAAATACTGGGGCGTTCTGATTCGTTTGTCATTGCAATTTTCCTAATCTTTTGAGAATGAAAATAAAATTAAGGATACAACCAAATCAGGGAAAAAAACAAGGATAAATATAGCGTCCTGTTTTTTAGAAAAGGATTAAACCAAATTGCCTGTTCAGTGGAAAGATTTTGGGAAATTGATTCTGTTTTGTGAGTTTCCCATGATTTTTTATGGTTGCTTTTTTATGACTGCATTTTTTTGCTGCTCTTTTTTGACCGGGTCTTGTTCAACAAAAACAGGTTTCATGGAAAAAGGGTCTTTTTTTGTGGCATACATCAAGGTTGAGTAGGTTGATGGCGCCGGCGTGAAAATCTGCACCTGTTCGGGGATGATGTTCAGCTTTTTTTGAGTAAACTCTTTTAAAGCGATCATCTCTTTCATGCCGCAGCCCGGGTGGGCAGCAATCAGATAATAGGTTAAAAATTGTTTTTTTCCGGTTTGTTTTGATAGCTGGTCAAATTGATGCTTGAATTGCAACAGCTGGTCAATATTCTGTTTGCCCATTAATCTTAATAGGTTCGGGTCCACATGTTCCGGGGCAATCTTCATTTGCCCGGACACATTGTCGGTTACGATTTTTTTCAAATAGGCAGCCCCGTTTTTTTTATCGTTCAAAATCAGGTCATATCGGATGCCCGATGAGATAAAGACTTTTTTGATTCCCGGCAACTGTTCAATCTGCCGGATCAGCCGCATGTGGTTTGAATGGTCTGGATTGAGTTGTCTGCAGGGTTCGGGAAACAGACATCGCCTGTCCCTGCAGGCGCCTTTTGTCAGCTTTTTTTTGCATTCAAATCCGTACATGTTTGCGGTGGGACCGCCCAGATCTGTGATATAACCTTTAAAGTCTTTGCGCTGTGAAATTGTTCTGGCTTCGGCAACAATGGACACCTGGCTTCGGAACCGGACGGTTTGGCCCTGGTGGACAGCAATGGCGCAAAAATTACATTCGCCATAGCACCCGTAATGGGTGGGGATGGAAAACCGGATGGTATCCAATGCCCGGACCGTGCCCTGTTTCTGGTGAAAAGGGTGCAGGTCACGTTCAAAATCAAGCGCATGGATATGGTCCAGTTCCCGGGTGGTGCTGTATTGTTCCGGCGGATTGAGAATTAAAAACCGGTCATGATGCTGCTGGCAAAGCTGGATAGCGGTCAGGGGGTCATTGTTTTGATAGAACAGATGAAAACTTTGAATATAGGCGTTATTATCTTTTTGAACCTGTTCAAACGAAGGCATTTCATGCCCTTTTTTTGTGTTTGAAATATAAGCGACGCCTTTGAGCATTTCAACCGGTTGTCCCCCCTGAAGTGCCAGTGCAAAGTTGACAATGGTTTTGTGAGCCATGCCAAACAACAGATAGTTGGCTTTTGCGTCAAAGAGGATGGATCGCCGAATTTTATTTGACCAGAAGTCATAGTGGGCAATCCTTCGCAGGCTGGCCTCAATGCCGCCCAGGACAATGGGGGCAGTTGGTTTGAAAAACCGTCTGATCAGGTTTGAATAGGCAATGACTGCACGGTCTGGCCGCTTGTTGTTGATCCCGCCCGGGGTATAGTCATCTTTTTGCCGTCTTTTTTTAGTGGCGGTATAATTGGCCACCATGGAATCCACGCACCCACCGGTAACTCCCCAGAACAGGGCAGGCTCACCCAGGCGGGAGATATCGATATTGCTGTTCCAGTCGGGCTGGGCAATAATCCCCACGCGGAACCCATGATCAAACAGGACTTTTCCGATGAGGGTCACGCCGATAAATGGCGAATCAATATAAGCATCTCCAGTGACAAGGATAATATCCAGCTGTTCCCAGTTGAGTGCCGCCATTTCTTTTGTCGTTGTGGGGAGAAACATTCGGTATTGCCTCAAATTAATTGCATTAAAATATAAACTGCTGCCTATCATACAAGATTGCCTCAAGGAACACAAACCATGGCAGCTGAACTGGAGAAAATCTTTGCATTTTTAAATGGGTATGATAAAGTCCATAAATGTTGAAACGACCATTAATATTAAATGGTTGCAGCCTTGGGGGTTTGTCTTTACACACGATTTGCAAGATAAGATGATCATTGAAGCTCTTAGAACATAACATTTTTTTGCCGCTCGACAGAAACCGGTTCAGTTTTAAGAACCTGTCTGTTCAGTTGAGTCTGATTGCCATTGGGATTCCCACCATTGTGCTGCTTATTTTTGAGTTGTATTCCATTCAGACCCAGACGGTCCAGCTTGAAAAGGATCTGGATATTTTTTTGAAAAATGAAATGGTTCAGCTGTCAGCAAGTCTTTCTTCATCACTTTTTAATCTGGATAGCCAATCCTCTGAACTGATCTGCCGGGCTGCCCTGGCAAAACCCCAGATTATAAAAATAAGCATCTGGGATGGCGGCAGGGAATATCTTTCATTCCAGGATGACCAGTATACGCCTGAATATATAA
This sequence comes from Pseudomonadota bacterium, assembly GCA_043827005.1. Taxonomy (GTDB): domain Bacteria; phylum Desulfobacterota; class Desulfobacteria; order Desulfobacterales; family Desulfobacteraceae; genus Desulfobacula. Next base: position 12,365 of record JBDRPM010000161.1, read on the forward strand.
AAAAGGGAATCCGGGATGTTGAATATCCTGTTTATTTCCAGCAGGAAAAAATCGGAAAAATTCAAATTACGATTACAACAGCCCTGCTGGCACAAAAAATTAAGGATTTGAAATTCAATACCATATTAAAATTTGTGATTGTGGATCCGATTCTGGGATTGGTTTTGTTTTCTGTTTTGATGGTAAGATTTGTTGCGCCCCTCAGAGAACTTCAAAAAAGCAGTGGAAAAATTGCAGCAGGCGATCTGGACTATCCCATTAATGTTCATCGCCCGGATGAGCTTGGGTTGCTTGCCGAAAACATGACCATCATGCGGGATGCAGTTAAAGAAAAGGTTGAATCCTTGGAAGCGGAAATCCAACAGCATCAGAAAACAGCAGCAGCACTTGAAAAAAGTGAATCGTTTCTGCGCCTGATTATTGATCTGATTCCCCATATGATTTTTGTAAAAAATATGAATGGTGAATTTTTGGTGGTCAATCAGGCAATGGCTAGAAATTTAGGGTCCACTGTTGATCAGGTGACCGGCAGACGTCATATTGATATAGAGGAAAATAAGGACCGGGTCCGGCAGATGCTCAAAGATGATCAGAAGGTGATTCAATCCGGGAAAACATTGAGTGTGCTCACAGAAACCCATGGTAGTACACCCAATTCGTCTACCTGGTTTTCCACCAAAAAAGTGCCGTTTACGGCCACGGACGGTGATATGGGCGTTGTGGGGATTACCATTGATATTTCTGATTTAAAACAGGCCGAGCTGGCGCTTCAAACCACCAAAAAATATATTGATAATATCATTAATTCCATGCCCAGTGCCCTGTTCAGTCTTGATCGAAATCTGGATATTGTGCTTTGGAATCATAAAGCTGAAGACCTGTATGGTATTTTGTCTTCCGAGGCCATCTCAAAACCGCTGGGGGATGTGCTGGCGCAAATGAAACCGTATATGGAAAAGATCAGCAGTGCCATTGAGGATCAATCTCCTTATTATTTTTCCAAACAGGCCCGTCAGGGCGATATGGAATTGATTTATGAAGATATCACGGTTTATCCTCTGGCCGGTGGTGTTGAAGGCGCTGTTGTCCGGGTGGACGATGTCACAGAACAGGTGCGCATGGAAGAGATCGTGATCCAGTCAGAAAAGATGCTTTCCGTGGGAGGGCTGGCTGCGGGTATGGCCCATGAGATCAATAATCCTCTGGCCGGCATGATGCAGAATGCCCAGGTGGTGCTGCAGCGGATTCAAGGTGATATTCCTGCATCGGTCAAGAAGGCCCGGGAAGTGGGCATATCCATGGATCAGATCAGGCGGTTTATGGATGAACGGGGGATTACCCGACAGCTTGAAATGATTCGTGAGGCTGGTGTCAGGGCATCACAGATTGTTCAGAATATGCTCAGTTTTTCCCGGAAAGAGTTTTCAGGCAAGGTTCGGCAGGATATTGCCCAGATTCTGGATCAAACCATTGAACTGGCCCAAAGTGATTATAACCTTAAAAAGCAGTATGATTTCAAAAAGATAAAGATTGTCAGAGAATATGATCCAAAGACACCACAGGTAATGTGTGAGGCCAGTAAAATTCAGCAGGTTTTTTTTAATATATTAAAAAATAGTGCTGAAGCCATGCAGGAGTCTGAAACATCCAAATTTCCGCAGTTTGATCTAAGAGTTTTTCAAAAAGGTGATTTTGTCTGTATTGAAATAGAAGATAATGGTCCGGGGATGAAAGAAAATGTCCGCAAAAGAATATTTGAGCCTTTTTTCACAACCAAAACCGTGGGCAAGGGCACAGGGCTTGGATTGTCGGTCTCATATTTTATTATCACCGATAACCACAATGGCGAAATGAATGTGGTATCAAAGCCCGGGCATGGTTCAAAATTTATTATCCATCTGCCCATTGCTTGATTCGTAAAAATGCCATCCTGTGGTTATTCAAACTCTAAAATTCCAAATGATTGCGGCACATGAAAATCCGGCTTTGGTGAATCGACTGCTGTCCAGGTCAGCCAGTGCGGATGAGAGGTCTTGTCCGCACATTTGTAAAAATTTGCCCGCCACTGAACCTGGGGTGCCGGGGGGTTTATCCGGCAGTATTCCTTGAGCAGGGAAAAAGGGACGTGAACCGCAACGGTCCAGGTGATGGGGGTATCAATTTCCGGGTCAATGAAGCCTGGCAATGAATGGGTACACTTTATTTTACTGCATTCCTGTTTTGGGATGACAATCTGGTTTTTTTTTCTTTCCTTCTGAAAATGGAAAAGCATTTTACCACCACAATTGATTTCAAGGTTAAAGTAACCGACGGACAGATCAGAGTCAGGGGTAAAGAAAAATTCAACACAACTGTCCTCCCACACATTACCCTGATGGTCAGTGGCTGTTGCCCGGACATATCTGTCGGCCACTTGAAACATCAGGTATATGGCTTTGTTATCATAGGCAATTTTTACTTGTGTGTTTGGGAAATGGTCAGGTTTTTTCCCCATGTAATGTTGGATCTGCTCAGAGGAAATATTTTTCCATGGCGGCATCTGCCATCCGGCATTACATTCTGGCGGGCTTTTTATTTTTGGGACCTTACAAAACATGATTCAAATTATTGACACCTGAATGAGTTTTATTCAAAATATTTAAAATTGGTACAGATATTTCAATAACAAGATTGTTCAAGCGTGTAAACGGTTCGGTTCAAATATAGTTGCAGCCCCTTTTGTGAAAAGGCGGCAGCATTTTTTGGGGCTGCATTTTTCAGGGCATTTTACCAATCTTGATAAAATTCTTATAAAATGATATATTCCCACCTTTATGAATAAGAAATAAGCAAGGGTTTTAAAGCGTGACAAAAAAGGATCACACCATATTTCGATGCCAGGCCTGCAGCGGGCAGACCCCCAAATGGATGGGCAGATGCCCGGATTGCGGCGGCTGGGACACGCTTGTTGAAGAACGGGTTTTGTCCGGTGTTGCTAAAAAAAAGAGGTCTTCTTTTTTGCCGGAACCTGTGGCGCTCAGTTCTGTGACAGTGGAAGATACAGATCGGATCAAAACCGGCGTGGCTGAATTTGACCGGGTGCTGGGCGGTGGTATTGTTGAAGGTTCCTTGACCCTGATTGGCGGAGATCCTGGGATTGGAAAATCCACGCTCATGCTCCAGGTGTTATCCTCTTTGTCTGGTACCGGTAAAAAATGCCTGTATGTGTCAGGAGAAGAATCCATCCGTCAGATTTCCATGCGCAGCAATCGACTGGATTCAAAATCAAATTCCATGTTTGTGGTTTCTGAAACCGATCTGGATTCGATTCTGGCAATGGTTTCAAAATCTGATTATGATGCATTGGTCATTGATTCCATCCAGACGGTGTTTCATCCTGATATTTCTTCAACACCCGGCAGTGTCAGCCAGATCCGGGAAGCAGCCATGCAGTTTATGAAGCTGGCCAAAACAAGCGGGATTTCCATTTTTCTGGTGGGCCATGTGACCAAGATAGGCGCTATTGCAGGACCACGAATCATGGAACACATGGTGGATACGGTTCTGTACTTTGAAGGGGACAAAAGCCATGTGTTCAGAATATTAAGAGCGGTTAAAAATCGGTTTGGTTCCACCAATGAGATCGGTGTGTTTGAGATGAACGAAAAAGGGTTGACCCAGGTGCCCAATCCGTCAGCTGTATTTTTATCTGAACGATCCGTTATTGCGCCAGGCTCAGTTGTGACCTCATGCATGGAAGGAACACGGCCCATTCTGGTGGAAGTCCAGGGCCTTGTGTCCAGTTCAGGTCTGGGAACCCCGAGACGAACGGTTCTGGGTCTTGACAATCACCGGGTGGCCCTGATTGTGGCTGTGATGGAAAAAAGATTGGGGATGAACTTATCCGGCCTGGATATTTTTATGAATGTTATCGGCGGGGTGAAAGTTGTGGAGCCGGCTGCCGATCTGGCCATTGCCGGTGTTCTGGCCTCCAGTTTTTTAGACAAGCCTGTTGAGAAGAAAACCATTTTAATTGGAGAAATCGGGTTGACCGGAGAGATCCGGGCAGTGGGTCATGTCCAGGCCAGAATCAAGGAGGCGGCAAAAATGGGATTCAGCCGGTGTCTTGTGCCCAGCAGCACCATCAAACAATTGTCCCGGGTAAAGGGGATGACCATTGAAAGTGTCAGTTTTTTAAAAGATGCCATGGAGGTATTGTTTTAATGGCGGTCCGTAAAAAACAATCTGGTTCTCAAAAATCAAATCAGGCATCAACCAGGAAAAAGGGAAATGCAAATCCCTGGGAGGATCATCTGTCCCGGCGGGCAAAAGCTGAAAATTATCCGGCCCGATCCGTGTATAAACTCGAAGAGATTCAAAAAAAATTTAATATCCTAAAACCGTTGGATCAAGTGCTTGACCTGGGATGTGCTCCGGGCTCCTGGCTGTTGTATGCAGCCCGTCAGGTGGGTGTGCAGGGCAAGGTATGGGGTATTGATTTAAAACAGGTTGAAATTCAACTGCCTGAAAATGTAATGGCAATTCAAGACAATATCATGCAGTTGGAAAATCAAGCGTTTCTATCTGAACATGCTGGTCTTGATGTCGTGCTCAGTGATATGGCCCCGGCCACAACCGGAAGAAAAGATGTAGATGCCATGCGGTCGTTTGATTTGTGCAATATGGCCTTAACAACAGCAGAACGGTTCCTTGCCCCCAATGGTCATTTTGTCTGCAAGATATTTCAGGGCAATGAATTTGCTGCATTTCAAAAGACGGTAACAACCAAATTTAAAGAGTGTAAGATATTTAAACCGGAAAGTTGCAGAAAACAAAGTAAAGAAATCTATATTATTGCAAAATATAAGAAGTAGGGAGGATACGTAACATGTCAGGACATAGTAAATGGTCGACAATCAAGCATAAAAAGGGTGCCACCGATGCCAAAAGGGGTAAGATTTTTACCAAACTGATCAAGGAAATCACGGTTGCCGCCCGCATGGGCGGAGGGGATGCAGATGCCAATCCAAGGTTGAGACATGCCTTGAATGCTGCCAGAGCTCAGAATATGCCCAAAGATACATCTGATCGGGCAATTAAAAAGGGAACCGGCGATCTTGAAGGCGTGAATTATGAAGAGCTCCTTTATGAAGGCTATGGCCCTGGCGGTGTAGCGGTTCTGGTTGAATGCCTGACAGATAACCGGAACAGAACCATTGCAGAGGTGCGCAGTGCATTTAATAAATCCGGCGGGAATGTCGGTACAGATGGATGTGTGGCCTGGATGTTTGATAAGAAAGGGTTGATCACGGTCAGAAAGGCAGATTCAGATGAAGAAACCTTGATGGAAGTGGCCCTTGAGGCCGGGGCAGAAGATATTAAGGAAGAAGCGGATTCCTTTGATATCATCATTGATCCGTCAGACTTTGATACGGTAAAAGAAGCCATTGACGCCGCCCAGATCAAGTATGAACTGGCCGAGATCACCATGATTCCGCAGACTTTAACCAAGGTTACAGGAAAAGAGGCTGAGCAGACCATCAAGTTTATGGATGCCCTGGATGACTGCGATGACGTTCAAAAATTTTATACCAATGCAGATATTCCGGATGATGCTTTCGACGGGATGTAGGATTTGAGCCAGGTAAGGGCCCACTCAAAAATAAATTTACATTTTGAAAGCCGATTCATCCTGTCCTGCTGCGTTGTGTAAATTCGGCATATTCCCGATATGCCTGCATTTCCACGCCTTGCAGGCCAGGCGACTCGACTC
>JBDRPM010000162.1:0-31200 GCA_043827005.1 Pseudomonadota bacterium
TTTTTATGATGGATCTTTCTTATCATATATAAATAAAAATTGATAGGTTTGATCCGTTATGGATACCAAAAAAAAATACAAAAAAGATAATATTAAAAAAAATGTTAACTATAGAGTTTCATTAATTATTTACAGGCCCTGTCATTTATTGTATAGCTATTAAGTTACATTGGGATTTAGGTATTATTAATATAAACGAGGAAAAGATTATGAAAAAAAGAATGCAAACCATTGACGGTAATACCGCTGCAACGCATGTAGCTTATGCAATGAGTGAAGTTGCCGCCATATATCCAATCACACCCTCAAGCCCTCTTGGGGAAATTGCAGACCAGTGGGCTGCAAAAGGAAGAAAAAATATTTTCGGCCAGATTGTTAATATTAAACAACTGCAGTCTGAAGCCGGTGCAGCCGGTGCGGTTCATGGTTCGCTTGCAGCCGGTGCCGTAACAACAACCTTTACAGCATCCCAGGGTCTTTTATTAAAGATTCCAAACATGTATAAAATTGCAGGTGAGCTTCTTCCCTGTGTATTTCATGTAACAGCCCGATCTATTTCAGCCCACGCTTTATCCATATTTGGTGATCATCAGGATGTTATGGCCACCCGTCAAACCGGTTTTGCCATGCTGGCATCAAACTCTGTTCAGGAAGCCCAGGATATTGCTCTGGTTGCCCATCTGGCTACCATGGAAGGCCGGGTCCCGTTCCTGCATTTTTATGATGGATTCAGAACCTCTCATGAAATTCAGAAAATAGAAATGATTGAATACGAAGATATGGCAGCTCTGCTTAATAAAGAAGCATTAAGAGAATTCAAAAACCGTGCGGTTAACCCGGAACATCCGAATACCAGGGGAACTGCCCAAAATCCGGATATTTATTTCCAGGGTCGTGAAGCCAGCAACTCTTATTATCTAAAAATAGTCCCCATTGTAAAAAAATATATGAAAAAAGTGGGTGAACTGACTGGCCGTCATTATAAACCGTTTGATTATGTGGGATGTCCCAATGCAGAACGTGTTATTGTTGCCATGGGGTCTGGTTGTGAAGCCATTGAAGAATCCATCAATGAACTCAATAAAGATGGTGAACGTCTGGGTCTGATCAAAGTTCGTCTGTACAGACCCTTTGATACACAAAGTTTTCTGGCAGCGATTCCTTCAACAGTTGAAACAATTTGTGTTCTGGATAGAACAAAAGAGCCGGGTTCTATAGGTGAGCCACTTTATACGGATGTTTGCACTGCATTTATGGAACATGGTGAAGCACCAAAAATTATTGGTGGAAGATATGGTCTGTCATCCAAAGAATTTAATCCAAATATGATTAAAGCGGTTTATGACAATATGAAAGCCATGAAACCTAAAAATCATTTCACCATCGGTATAAACGATGATGTTACGCATACGTCGCTTGAGGTTGGAACCGGCTTTAATCCAGCGCCTGAAGGAACTATTGCCGCCAAATTCTGGGGTCTTGGATCAGATGGAACAGTAGGTGCAAACCAGAGTGCTATTGCTATTATCGGAGATAACACTGATAAATATGCCCAGGGATATTTTGCATATGATTCAAAAAAATCAGGCGGTTTGACTGTATCTCATTTAAGATTCGGTGATGTTCCCATTAAATCCACATACCTGATTGATGCCTCTGATTTTGTTGCTTGTCATAAACCCAATTATGTTGAACTGTATGATCTTCTTAAAGATTTAAAAGAAGGCGGTACCTTTCTGTTGAACTCACCCTGGTCCATGGAAGATATGGAAAAAAATATTCCCGGTGATGTAAGAAAAACCATTTATGACAAAAACATAAAATTTTATAACATTGATGCGGTTAAAATTGCCGGTGAAGTTGGTCTTGGCGGTCGTATCAACATGATCATGCAGACTTGCTTTTTTAGTCTGGCCAACGTACTTCCTGTTGAAAAAGCCATTGCCCTTCTGAAAGAAGATATTCAGAAAAAATTTGGCAAAAAGGGCGAAAAAATTGTTTCAATGAATATCCAGGCCGTTGATAGAACCCTTGATAATTTGATTGAAATTGACGTTCCTGAATCATGGAAAGATGGTGTTAGAGAAGAAAAAGCCATGGCAAAAGCCACCCCGTTTGTGGAAAATGTCATGCGTAAAATTAATGCTCAGGGTGGCGATGATCTGCCGGTCAGCGCATTTTCAGTGGATGGTGTTTTTGAACAGGGCACTGCCGCATATGAAAAACGAGGTGTTGCCATTCTGGTTCCTGAATGGATTCCAGAAAATTGTATCCAGTGTAACCAGTGTTCTTTTGTGTGTCCGCATGCAGCCATTATTCCGATTGTTGCCAAAGAAGAAGAACTTGCCAATGCGCCCGCATCTTTTGTTACCGTGGATGGTAAAGGTAAAGATGTCAGTGATTACAAGATCAGGCTTCAGGTGAATCCGTTTGATTGCCAGGGATGTGGAAACTGTGCGGATATCTGTCCGGCTAAAACACCTGCGCTTGTGATGAAAAGTATTGCCAGCCAGATGGAAGCCGAAGCAGATAATTATAAATTTTCCACAACCATTCCGTTTAAAACACAGCTTATTAAACGTGAAACCGTTAAGGGCAGTCAGATGTTCCAGCCGCTTCTTGAGTTTTCCGGTGCCTGCGCAGGTTGCGGTGAAACACCCTATGTTAAACTGATCACCCAGTTGTTTGGCGAAAGAATGACCATTGCCAATGCAACCGGTTGTTCCTCAATCTGGGGCGGTTCTGCACCAGCAACACCATACACCACCAATGCTGATGGGCATGGTCCTGCATGGGCATCCTCATTGTTTGAAGATGCAGCTGAATATGGTTATGGTATGATGCTGGCAACAAAAACCAGAAGAGCAACGCTTGCTGCTAAAATACAAAAAGCGCTTGATACAGATGTATCTTCAGAAATTAAAGAAGCGCTGACTGGCTGGTTAGCAGGAAAAGACAATGCTGAAGAATCAAAAAAATATTCTCTGGCACTTAAAACCCTGTTGAAAAATGAAACAGGCGGTATCCTCAAAGAGATCTATGATGAAAAAGATATGTTTGTTAAAAAATCTCACTGGGTCTTTGGTGGTGACGGATGGGCCTATGATATCGGATACGGCGGCGTTGACCATGTTCTGGCATCCGGAGAAGACATCAATATTCTGGTAATGGATACGGAAGTTTACTCCAATACAGGTGGGCAGTCTTCCAAGGCTACGCCAACCGGTGCCATTGCCAAATATGCGGCAACCGGTAAAAAACTGGGTAAAAAAGATCTGGGCCGAATGATTATGAGTTATGGGTATGTGTATGTGGCTTGTATCTCCATGGGTGCCAGCAAGACTCAGACCTTAAAAGCAATTCTTGAAGCAGAAGCCTATCCCGGACCATCTTTGATTATTGCTTATGCGCCTTGTATTAATCAGGGTATCAGAAAAGGGATGGGTAAATCCCAGCTTGAAGGTAAACTGGCCGTTGAATCAGGGTACTGGCCAATGTATCGGTTTAATCCTGAGTTAGTCAAAGAAGGAAAGAACCCGTTTATTTATGAATCAAAAGAACCAGACGGATCTCTCCAGGAATTTTTGAGCGGAGAAACCCGTTTTGCCGCACTTGAAAAAGCACTGCCTGAAGAATCTAAAAAATTAAGAGCCAAGATTGATCAGGAAGTGGCTGATAAATACAAAATGTTTAAAATGATGGCCGACGTCGGTAAGGAATAATCCGCTCATTTTAAATAAATAGTATCCCAATAGCAGGGGCTGAAAGTTCGACTCTCAGCCCCTGTTATATTTAAACACCACAGTCTTATTTCGCTACCTATGACGATTATTCATTAACCTCAATTCCATTCCATTGCCAATCCCGGACCCTTATTGTTTCTCATAAACGCCCAGATCTCAAATCCCATAAGCTTTTTTTATATAAAAAAACGTTCTGGTATGAAAAGTGAACATTAAATTAGAGGTTAAGAATAGTAAGAAAGCAAAAAAATCTTTACGCACAGGCTGTATTGTAATAAGGTGCCATAAATTTAACCGGAGAAAGATTTGGTATGAAGGGATTTTAATAAAAAAATGCTTTATAAAAAAACAGCCTTTTTGTTATTAATCAAAATGATTTGTTTTAGTCTGTTCTTCGTCCTGAATGGCACCTCTTTGGTGTCGGCCTCCTCGCTGTCTTTCACCAATCGGGAGAAGCACTTTCTTTCAGAATTAGAAACAAAAACAATTGTAGGGAAGGTTAAAAATGGGGATACCACCACATCCCTGCTCAATCCTTATCTGCCCCTGAAAACCATATTTGAAATCAGTAAAAAAAACGTGGGCGGTGCTTCCCTTGAGCTTTTAAAAAAAGGCCACCCGTACAAGGTTGTCTGCAAAGAAAAAAACCTGATTCGATTTGAATATGAAATTGATACGTTAGACCGTCTGGTTATTCAAAAAGAAAATGATCAATACGCTATCCACAAAGAACCTATTGAATATGATAGTTTACTTGAGACGATTTCAGCAGTTATTACCACAAACCTGTTTGATGCTGTGAAAAAATCAGGGGAAAAAAGTGAGCTGGCTGTGCAGTTGTCGGATATTTTTGCCTGGGATATTGATTTTATAAAGGATATCCAGCCTGGAGATGAATTCAACGTGTTGGTGGAAAAACGATACCGGAATGGAAAGTTGTATGGTTATGGAAAGATACAGGCTGCATTTTTTACCAACAGAGAAAACCAGTTTAAAGCATTTTTGTATAAAGACTCAAGTGGAAGATCCGGATATTATGATGAAAATGGAAACTCTCTTCAAAAGGCATTTTTAAAAGCCCCCCTTTCTTTTTCACGAATTTCATCAAAGTTTACAAAAAAGCGGTTGCACCCTATTTTTAAAGAATACCGCCCCCATCCGGGCGTGGATTATGCCGCTCCTGAAGGAACACCGATAAAAGCGGTTGGAGACGGCATAATTTCACAAATAGGATTCAACAAGGGAATGGGAAACACAATAACCATTCGCCATTATAATGGATATACCACCAGTTATAATCATATGAGTCGGTTCTCAAAGGGAATGAAAAAAAATAAAAAGCTGCTTCAGGGTGATGTGATCGGCTATGTCGGGATGACCGGTTATGCAACAGGCCCCCATCTGGATTTCAGGATGACAAAAAACGGGACATTGATTGATCCGCTCAAACACGAGGCTCCTTGTGCAACACCGGTTAAACCTGAAGATATGAAACAATTTCTGACCAGAAGTTACAAGTTATCTGTCCAAATTTTAACCGCCCAAAAAGATAATCCATCTGATAAAAAATCAACCTGATCATTGTTGACTCAAACTGGCTTTTGTGGAATAACTCATTCAAGAAACAATATGATATGTTTACAGACACGGCTGCTGATTTTTACTAATATTCTTACTGGATAGCGGGTATATATCATATGAGGACAAATCAGGATAAACACCCTGCTAAAAATTCAGAGCAGAAGGTTAATGGGGATTTCAAACCATCCGATATAACTGATCAGCAGTTTCAAAAACATAAAGCCAGACTTCTCAAAGCCACCTATCTTTACACCAGCTTAAATTACTCAAAATTGATAACAGATGAGATATTACAGCATGAGCGGGATAAAGCTATCGATGAAAAGGTTTTCTTAAAAAACAAAACCCTGACCCGGGAAACCCTGTCTCAGATTTTTAAGATTAAATTAAAACACCCCATAGAGTCTTATCTTGTTCTTAAAAAACCACTTACACCTGAAGGGCTTTATGCTGATAGTATTCAATTTGGAAAAGTTTTTTTTAATGGCAGCAAGGTCCATGTCTCAAAGATTCAAGACATAATTAAAAAAAGCATTTTTTCTTTAAACAGCAAACCCGTTATCCTGACCCAGCTGGCTATTTTAAAAACAGAAAATCAAAAAAAATATAAAGATATGCTGATTACAGGCCTGCTTAACTACGCTATGGAATCACATCAGACTGACAATCAAAAAAAGCTTGAAACCAGTTTTTTAGCCGGCATGCTGCATGATATCGGATTTTTATATCTGGACCCCAAATATCATGACAGAAAAACGATCCAGTTTTCAATTGAAGATCTGAAAAAAATTCAGGCTCATACGGAGTTGGGCTTTTGTTTATTGGAACCCTGGTTTGACAGTGATATTGCAAATGCAGCAATGAATCATCATATTGGAGAAGATAACAGCGGATACCCTCGTCAAAGGATTATACCTTCCAGTCGGATATCAAAATTGACCGGCTTTACCAGTGCTTTTCTTGCTTGTCTGCGAAAATATTCATTAACAAATGCTTTGAAAATTCAAGATATCTATTCAAGGGATAAATCCTATTTTGGAGAAAAACTGACGCCGTTTTATAAGCGAGACTTTTATGAGAGCCTTAAAAATCTTGATCTTCAATACAACAAAACAGGTCAGAATGTAGACATTGAATTTAATAGAAAATACTCAGTGATCCTGCATAATTTTCTGGTTTATATTTTTGATCTGGGAAATGAACTGAAAAAAATTGATTCTCTTCTTCTCAGTTATGCTTCAAAATTTTCACATCGTTTGGAACTTCAGAACGATATTGATGATGTTTTTGATCATATCAAAAAACTTAAGATCATTATTGAAAGTTGTGGAAAAAGCCCGGGACTTCGCCACATAATGAAAGACAATCTTCTGGCATCTAAAATTCTGGGAGATGTTGAAATCATATCCATGGAGCTTCATAGAAACAATCAGTTTTTACAGGGTCTTTTCAGTTATTTAAATACAAAAAGTGGTGATAAACTCTTTGAAAGCAGTGTTTATAAAAAAGCAGTTGAGTATTCGGGTAATATTAAAAGAAATATTTCAGATCATCTGGAAAAAGAGGTGAGCGTGTTTAATTTTCTTAGCTCGGTTTCAGGATAAAGCAGTGTTATTTTTATATGAAAGAACTTGCCAGGCTTATGCATTCTCTCATGATTTGTTGTGGGCAGGCCAGGGTAAAATACCAGGGCGGCCCATGGCCGTTATATGACTTCAATGTGCCAGGGTTCAAACCGGACACCCAGGTCATTGTCCTGTTCGTATCGAAATTTAATATACCCTAAATTGATCAGTTTTTTATAAACAGGGGTTTGTGTAAAATGTTCAGTAAAATTATCAACACCATATCCTTTTTGCCCCACATCAAAATCCCCGACGCCATGAAAGGAGTATCCGGGAGGGGCGAGCGATCTGGATGCCATGGACAGGTTTCCCCGGCTGTCTGCTGTCTTGTTTAAAAACAATAAAAACTGTTTCATGATGCTGCGAACCCCAGAGGTTAAAATTACATCGTTTCCCACCTCTTTTTTGATTTTATAATACCGCTCCATGGGTTTTCCCTGGTAAAGATAATTTCCTGTGGCGCAAATTTTTTTAACCTCTTTTATATTTATTTTACCGGTGAGATTTTTTATGGGTTTTTCACCCATAAAGCCATATTGTTTTCCCTGGGAGTAAAAAATCATTTCAAAAAAATCCAGTTCCTGTTTTGAAAATTCCCCGATTTGTGGATAGGTGGTGGCTATTTTAATGGCATCATCAAAATTTAATAAACAAAAGTGACCATATCCAATTAATCGCTGCAGTTTTTTCAGGCGGTTCAAAGAACTGTTCAAAACAGGCAAATACTGTTTATCCAGGAAAATATCTTCATCATATGCTTTGTTGAACAGCCTTTTTTTTGGCAAGCGATCAATAACATGAAAATCAAAGGCATACTCCGGGTTATTTAAAGGATCGATTTGAATTGTGCTTGCAAAGGAAAACGGAGTGTTGACAAGGGCTATAAATAGAGCAGAGTGTTTTATAAAGGTTCGTCTTTGCATAACCAGTTCTTTTTTTAAAAATTTAATGCTTTAAAAAAAATAAACTAATTTTTGTTTTGGTTCAAGGCAAAAGTCCATCCCCTTCTTGTTTGTGGTTTAATTTTCTTGCATAAAAAAAGGCCCACGATTACTATACCCCCCAATTTCCATTTGTTTTTTTGATTATCCGGTTTATCGTATAATTAAAAAAACCATAAAAAAGAGTGTAACATGTATAATTGCCATACTAAAAAACAAATAAACGATTCTGATAATACTTGTCAAAAAGAGTTAAAACTTGATCCGGAACGGCTTGAAAGGGTCAGCAATGAGTTTTTTTCCAGGTTTGGAAATATCAAACTTTTAGGCGAGCCCTTTTTTAATGCGCTTGGCCTTTCCTCAAACCCTGCTCCTAAAAATATATTTGAAATACTGCTCTGCAAATGTGGTTATCCCGACAATGCAACGGGCTTTTTTGAAGCCCTTTTGTCCCTGATGAATAACGGGCCTTCAAAACAAACCACCCTTGGCGGGATTCAGATCCCGGTTCTTTATTTATATGAACTGTTATCAATTGTTTTACCTGGAAAAGCGCTTCATCAGATTAAAAGCATTGATCAACTAAAAAAAAAAACAAGGGTCAAACCGGAAGATCAGGAAAAATTACAAAAGGTCATCAACCAATACCCGGTTCGGCTGTCAGATCATGTTATCCGGCAAGCCATGGTTTCAGAAGGGGTTGCCAGGCAATATCTGCCCTTTGTCCAGGAACTGGATGATACAGGCCATGATATTACCTTTGACGGTCATTTTAAAACCGGGCTGTTAGAACAGATGTATCAAAACCGGGTGGTTTTTCTTCTGGATATGCAGTGTCCGGTATACTGCAGGTTTTGTTTTAGAAAGCACAAGAGCAATCGAAAAGAAAAAACACCCACCATCAAAGATGTTGCAAGGGCTGTGGATCATGTCAAATCACACCCGGCAATCAAAGAGATTTTAATTACCGGGGGTGAGCCGCTGCTCAATAAGGCAAACCTTGAAGCGGCGATTGATGGGTTGATCCGGATCGATCATGTTCAAACCATTCGGATCGCCACCCGATCCATCGCCTATTATCCAGACCTGTTTTTGAACAGCAATCAAGCCTATATTCACTATCTGATACACAAAAACAAAGCGTGCCTGGCCCGGGGAAAAAGAATTGAGATGGGAATCCATCTGGTTCATCCGGACGAAATTTCCATTCAAAGCCTTGATATTATCTCTTTGCTGGTGAAAAACGGCATCCCGGTCTATTTGCAAACCCCTTTTTTGAAGGGGGTGAATACCGAAGGGCAAACCCTTGCCAGGTTATTTATGCTTCTTCGGCAGGCCGGGGCGCAGATCTATTATATTTTTACCCCGTGCAGTCCGATTCATGGCACAAATGTTTACTGGACACCCATTTCTCTGGCTTTTAAGGCAGCCCGCTATCTTCGGCAGCATCTTTCCGACCGGTGCATCCCAAAACTTTGTACAGCCACACCGCTGGGAAAAATAGAGTGGCATACCAGCGGGTGGGCTGTGGAAACAGACCCGGAAGACCAGACCTATACCTGGATCAGAACCCCTTATACCCGGCAGTATTTTGAACAGTTTTTGTCTGGGGCAGGTTCCGGCCCCGCTGTTATTGCTCAAAGACTGCCCAACTTTCGGGTTAATAAAGAAGGTACCCTTGATGCACGATTTAAGGTGGATATGGGTAAGAAGCATCTTCTGGTGGGAAAACGGCCGGAAGATACGCTTAACTCTGAAATAATGGCATTGGAAGATCAAATACAAAGAGCCAGAGACGCCTGGTCGTGTTTAAAAGATCAGACATTAATACGATCGGCCATTCAGGAATCTTCATCCCGGCATGTGATACGGTTTCATGCAGCCAGTGTTGAACTGGATATGGGGGCCGGACCCGCAGACTTTGAATACATTGAAAACAACACTTGTATCACAGATGTTGTGCTTTGCTGTCAGCAAGATGACAAAGATGCGTTTGAAAAAATCGGCAGGATAGTAAACCGATTAAAATGCATCCATCATATCGTTTGTGCACGGCTTTGTATTAAGCAGTTGACAGTTAATCCCGGCCTGTTGACTGACACAAGGATTGAAGCAATGGCATCCTGGGCAGATTTTTCCATTGAAAATCCGTTCAAGATTGAGATTGAAACCTGGGTATTGCTGCCCGGGCAGATGGATAAGGATCTGGGCTCTGTTGCCCAAAAGCTGATCAGCAAAGGGATATCAATATATACCAATGTTCCTTTGATCAAAGGGGTTAATGATCAGCCCAAAACCATTGTTCAGATAGCCCATACCCTCAGGCAGGCCCGAATACAGTTTCACCATGTGTATGTGGCAGGGCTCAATTTACAAGCCAGGCTGCAAAAACAATTTAATACCCTTCCAATCAGCACCAAAACCATGATTGATATCGCATCAAAGGTTCGAACCGATTGCTCAGGACGGGAAATCCCCTTATATATTGTCCAGACACCCCAGGGAGAGACAGATTATAATATTTTCATACCGGAAGAATAACCACCTAACGATAATCTTTATAGTTAATGTTATAGTTGTCTGCTTTATAGGAAAATTTTCGAACCGTGATCCCGATCAGTTTGGCAGCTTTGTTGATATTTCCTTTGGTGTTTTTCAAAGAATCCATCAAAATTTCTTTTTCCAGGTGGGCAACTGCATCTTCAAGGGACAAAGGAAGGGTTTTGGATTTTGTTCCGGTCTGAAGGGTGGCAGGAAGGTGATAGCTGTGAATAGCACCTTCATTACAGAGAATAACGGCACGCTCAACACAGTTTTCAAGCTCTCGAACATTTCCCGGCCAGTGATACTCCATCATCATGTCAATGGCCGGGGTGGTGATGCGTTTGATATCTTTTCCATGCTCTTTGACATATTTTTCAAGAAAGTGGTCAGCCAGAAGAATCACATCTGTTTTTCTCATTCTCAGGCTGGGGATATAGATGGGAAAAACATTGAGTCGAAAATACAAATCATCCCTGAATTTTCCCTGTTGAACCATTTCTTCAAGGTTTGAGTTTGTGGCTGCCACAATCCGGACATCAGTTTTAATGGGTTTGTACCCACCGACTCTTTCAAATTCTTTTTCCTGAAGCACCCGCAAAAGTTTGACCTGGGCAGAAGGGGCCATATTTCCGATTTCATCCAGAAAAATAGTCCCAGTATCGGCAATCTCAAATTTGCCTTTTTTCATATGGGAGGCACCGGTAAAAGCTCCTTTTTCATGGCCGAACAGCTCGCTTTCTATCAGGTTTTCAGGTATGGCAGCACAATTTATTTTGATGAACGGATTTTTATTTCTCTCACTGTTGTAATGGATGGCGTTGGCAACCAGTTCTTTTCCTGTACCGCTTTCTCCCCGGATCAGAACCGTGGCAGAAGAAGAAGAGACCTGGGAGATCATCTGGAGCACTTCTCTCATTTTGTTGGAATTACCAATAATATTGGTAAAACTGTAACGGTTTTCAAGTTCGGATTTTAACCGGATATTTTCAGTTTTAAGCTGTTCTTTTTCCAGACGGACAGTTTCGAGATTGATGACATGGTGGGCAACCATGGCAGCCACAACAGACAGCAGTTTTTCTCCTTTCTCCAGAGAGGCTTTACCTTCAAAGAGCCTGTCTGCACTGATGGCGCCAATGACCCGGCTATCCTTTTTGATGGGAACACAGATAAAAGAATAGTCCTGGCCGTTTCCCAGTTTTCGTGACGCTGTTTTGTCCAGAAACAAGGGTTCTTCACTGATGCGGGGAACCACTGCAGCCTCTCCTGTTTGAATCACTCTACCGATAATTCCTTCGCCAGGCAGGTATTTTATTTTCCGGGTGGTCTCTTCTGAAATGCCATGGGCGATTTCTATTCGGATGTCACCACTTTCTGAGTTGATAAGGAAAATAATACCCCGAAGCAGGTTTAGCGATTCGGAAAGGACGCTTAACACTTTAAACAAGGACTTTTTCATGTCCATATGTTTGTTCAGCGCCTCACTTATTTCATACAGGAGCGAGACTTCTTCAAAGGATTTCATTTTAGTTCTTTCACTTTATAAAATACAATAAACATTGCTTTCATATCATCATTATTATAATTTGTTAATAATTTTGGATAGTATTGCATAAAATAAGATTTCTTAACAAGTTTTAATGCTATACCAGAGTAAAAAAAATGATGGGAGACCCAATCCAAACACGTTGTATGAAACACAGGGATAATAAAAAAATCCTTCAGGTATTGTTTGACATATCTGATGCCATCACCTTTACCCGGAATCCAAAAGAACTCTACACAGCAATTCAATCTGCGTTAGGTAAAATTTTTAATCTTCAAAATGTGTATGCCCTGTTTTGCCATAAAGAAAAACCAGGTGTTCTGCTCTCCTATCCCCTGGCTGAAAACCAGGTGTCATATGACCTGGAAGTTGACTTAAATGAAACAAGTGTTTTAAGTCATCAGGTGATATGCCAAAAAAAACCTTGTTTGTTTTTTGAGCAGGAAATCATACGGCTTTTAAAAGCGTGCGGGGGGAAAAAGCAGGAAAAAATCAGTAAAATATGGCTGGGAGCTCCCCTTTTAATTCAGCAGAAGGTCGTTGGTGTTGTTGTTCTTCGAAGTCGAACAGCAGCGGATGAGTATCAACAACAAGACTTGGTTTTGCTGAATACCATTTCCTGTCATATTGCCCTTGCCATTGAGCGTAAAGAATCAGATGAAAATCTGGCTGAGCAAAGCAAGATTTTACAAAAGATTATAGAAACATCACCTGTGGGGATTGCCCAGGTTCAGAACCGGGTATTCAAGTGGGTCAACAATGAAATGGTTTCAATGTTTGGGTATCAGTCCAAACAGGAGCTGGAAAATAAAAATGCCCGCATCATCTATTGCAGTGAACAAGATTATGATCGTGCCGGAAAATTGATTTATGATGGCCTTAGCGCAACAGGCAGCGCAGATTATGATATTGATCTGATCAGAAAAGATGGAACTTGTTTTCCAGCCCATATTCAGCTTAGCAGTGAAGATAGATCCAATCCCATGGCCTGGACCATCGCAACCTTTTCCAATCTTTCCCAGAGAAAAGCAGCAAAACAGGCAAGGTTTGAAAAAGAGCGACTTTACGGTGTGCTTGAAATGGCAAAAACGGCCTGTCATGAGATGGAGAGGCCAATACAAACCATTATCCACTATCTGAGCCGTTGTCAGCACGCAGATACCTTATCATACCAGGAGATTCAGAACCTTAGGCTCCAGGCCCTGCAAATTGGAAAAATCACCCGGCAGCTGGCCAATCTTACTCGCTATAAACCCTTTGATTCTTCTGACGATATCCGGATGATTGATCTTTGGGGATCAGACCGCAAGACTCCTTGATCGCAGTTTTGAATCAAAGGCTTTTGTGTCAGGAATAAGACTTGATAAAATTATGCATCAATGGAATAATCAACTTCAATTTTTTTTCGATGATCGTAATCTATAGATAGAGAGTAAACTTTGGATGAATCGACAGCAATCTGAAAAATCATTCCGTCAACGAGATCCGGCCAAAACCATAGAGGTATTATTTAAAATATCCGAAGCGGTCAGCAAAACCCGAAACCTTGATGAACTCTATGGTGTTATCCATAAAAGCCTTGGCGAAATCCTCAATGTTGATAATTTTTATATCGCGATCCATAATAAAGAAAAAGACAGTATCACCTTTCCATATCATGTTGATCAAAAAGCAAGCATGCCGTCTGAGATTCTTAATTTTTCCCATCGATCCTCATCCACCGGATGGGTTATCCAGAATAGAAAACCCATTATTTTTTATAATGGGCAGATCACCCGACTGGCAGATTTAAAAAAACAACACCAGAATGCAGAGTCTAAAATATGGCTGGGGGCACCTTTGATGATTAACAACCGGGTAAAAGGTGCCATTGTGATTCAAAGCTATGAATCACCATCAATCTATGGACAAGAGGATCTGGAACTTTTAAATTCAGTTTCTCAGCATATTGCCCTGGCCATTGAACGAAAAGAATCAGATGAAAAACTGTCTGAGCAAAGAAAGATTTTAGAAAAGATTTTAGAGTCTTCTCCAGTCGGCATTGCCCTTGTTCAAAAGAGGGTGTTCAAGTGGGTGAACAATCAGATGGTCACCATGTTCGGGTATCGGTCAAAACAGGATTTTGAAAACAAAAGTGTCCAGATGATCTATCGGAATGCCCAGGATTATGAGCTTGCCGGAGAAACCATTTATGAGGGCCTTGTCTCGATAGGAACCGTTGATTATGAAATTGATCTGATTAAAAAGGACAAAACCCTGTTCCCTTCCCATATCCGGTTAAACAGCGGGGATAAAACCGATCCCATGGTGTGGACCATTGCAACTTTTTCCGATATGTCACAAAGAAAGGCAGCAGAGTCAGAAAAGCTTGAACGGGAACGGCTTCAAGGTGTTCTGGAGATGGCAGGAGCCATCTGTCATGAAATTAATCAGCCGCTGCAGGCCATTTTAGGATACTCAGAGTTGCTGTTGATTGATTCTAAGTCCGTGGAAACAGATACGTACAACATTAATTCCATTAAAAACCAGGCAACCCGGCTTGGAAGAATTACTCAAAAATTGTCCAGTATTACCCAATACCATACTGTTGATTATCCAGGGAATACAAAGATCGTGGATATCTGGCGTGCAAGCTCGGATTCTGAAAAATAGTTAAATAAAGACCTGATTGATTTGCATTATAAAGCGTTAACTTCGTTTTTTTTCTTTTTGTCATTTTGGTCAGCAAGGCTGTCCAGTTGTCTTTCAACAAAGGCCCTTAAGTTTCTGTCAGGATCAAACCGGTCTGAATAATAATTTAAAACCCACCACAGGTTGTTTAGTTTTTCTTTGTCATCCTGCCACCAGGACACAGATTCTTTTATGGCATCAGGTGTTTTAAATTCAGAATTAATTTTTAAATAAAAATCATAGCACATTGTCCGGGTGACCGGTTTAAGGTTGAGGATTTTTACTGTGTTCCGGTTGATCATTCCTGTTTCCTTAAAAAGGGTTCAAGCAAACAAAGGTATTTTTAAAAGACCTACCTTATCACAAGCAGATTGTAAAGGTATAAATAAGCATTGTTGAAAACAAAGCAGTATTTTGAGATTCCAGATTGTTAAGGACCGCAAATATTATAAAGTGAACGAAATTCCTTGCCCTTTGACTCATCTACTGCGTTGCATCAAAGGCCCAATAGGCCTGCTATTGAACCTTTGATGCGCCTTGTATATGAGCCAACGTTCGGCGTAATTTCTGTTCACTTTATTTCATATGCGGTCCTAACTCAATATTTCCTATGGGTTTTCAATAAAGGTGACAAGGTGTTTATCCGGATCAATAGCGGCCATTTTTAAGTTGCCAATACCATCCTGGATAAGATAAGTTAACAAAACAGGATATTAAACTTAAAAAAGGCCAGCTATTATTTTGAATGAACAGATTACCTTTGTGGTGGGCGGATGCAGGAGCGGGAAAAGTACATCTGCCCTTAACCAAGCCGATCGGATGTCCGGGAAAAACAAATATTTTATTGCCACTTCAGTTCCCACAGACATTGAAATGGAACTCCGGGTTGTCAAGCACCAAAAAGAGAGGGGCTCAGACTGGCAGACCATTGAAGAGCCTGTGGAAATTGACAAGTGGATACAAAAGGTCAGTCCGAAAGCATCAGTCATCCTTGTGGATTGCCTGACCCTCTGGGTTTCAAATTTGTTGTTTCAATTAAAAGAACCGGATCTGATTGACCAGGCCATTTGTAACCTTGAACAGGCGCTCAAACAATGCAAGTGTCCGATTTTTCTGGTTTCCAATGAAGTGGGGTATGGAATTGTGCCTGAAAATCAACTGGCCCGGCAGTTCAGGGATCTTGCCGGATCTGTCAATCAAAGAGTTGCCAGGATAGCCCACCGGGTGATACTGACCGTGGCCGGCATTGATGTTCAAATAAAGCCAAGGCCATAATGAAAGCATGTCATGAACTATAATCATATTTTCGGTCCGGTTCTTTCCCGGCGGCTGGGCATCTCTTTAGGGGTTGATCTGGTGGTTCATAAAACCTGCAGCCTTGACTGCATTTATTGTGAATGCGGGAAAACCACCCACCTGACAAAAGTTAGAAAAGAATACGTCGGCCTGCAGGCCATTAAAGCCGAACTGGATGACTACTGGCAGCACAATGATGATCCGGATTATATCACTTTTTCAGGTTCAGGAGAGCCCACGCTGAACCCTTGTCT
This sequence comes from Pseudomonadota bacterium, assembly GCA_043827005.1. Classification (GTDB taxonomy): domain Bacteria; phylum Desulfobacterota; class Desulfobacteria; order Desulfobacterales; family Desulfobacteraceae; genus Desulfobacula. Next base: position 16,198 of record JBDRPM010000162.1, read on the forward strand.
GGGACAGGTGATTGCCTATATAAAAGAGAAAAAACCCCATATAAAAATAGCCGTGTTAACCAATGTCACGCTTTTTGATGATCCAGCCGTAAGGCAGGCCTTGCTCAAGGCGGATCGGGTGGTGCCATCCCTTGACGCAGCCTCTCAAAGTGCATTTGAGCGGATCAACCGGCCCCACAGGGGTGTGGATCTGGCAAAGATGATCCAGGGTATTCAAACCTTTGCAAAAGAATATAAAGGAGAGTTGTTTTTAGAGGTGTTGATCCTTCCCGGGATAAATGATGACCCTCAGGATCTGTTGCTTTTGAAAAACGTCATCCATGTCATTAAGCCTGATCGGGTTCAGCTCAATACCCTGGATCGGCCGGGAACAGAGTCTGATATCCGGTCGGCAAACCAAAATGAGCTGGAACAGGTGATTCAGATTCTCGACTATGCCCCCATTGAAATCATTGCCCGGGTGTCGTCCACGATTCAATCACGGACGAACCGGGATGATATCAGGCATGCCATTATTGAAACTGTTCATCGGCGACCCTGCACCAAAAAGGATCTGATGCAGACCCTTGGTGTTGAGGCAAAAATGATTGACTCTTGCATTGAACAGCTTGAAAATCAGAAAAAAATTACAGCCATATCCCGGGAACGGGGAATCTTTTATCAAACCATAAAAGATCCTAAAAAAAACAGACCCCAAAAAAGTTGAAATCATGAAATCTTTATTAACACAGTTTCGATCCGCTGTTTTGTTTATTACCATCCTTCCGGCAGGAAAAAATGTCGCCTATTCTCCAATGGGCATGATCAAATTTTTTCCGGTTGTGGGGTTGATCCTGGGCGGGTTGCTCATGGCTACGGATCAAATTGCATCACACCTGTGGCCCCCGTCTGTGGTGGCAATGCTGGATGTCTTTTTCCTTGTGGCGGTCACCGGGGCATTCCATCTGGATGGACTTGGCGATACAGCTGATGGGATTTTCAGCCATCGGTCAAAAGAAAGAGCCCTTGAAATCATGAAGGACAGCCGGACCGGAATGATGGGGCTTGTGGCGGTGGTGTGCGTTCTGGCAATTAAAACCGTTGGGATCTATTCCACAAAACTGTCTGTTTCTTCTTTTCAATTGTTGGTTTTGTTGTTGATTGTTCCTTCCTATTCCCGGGCTGCCATGATCTTTGGTATTCGGTTTTTAAATTATGGCAGAAAAGACAGTGGAACCGGTCTGGACCTGTTTGAAAGGCCTTTGGGAATAAAAGACTTTTTCTTTTTTTTGATACCTGTGGTCATCTCCTGTTTTTTGGGGTATAAAGGCCTGATTTTAAATGGTGTGTTTATGCTCACCATAACCGGAGTGCTTTTGTTTTATAAACAAAAGCTGGGTTGCATCACAGGCGATATGCTGGGTGCATTGAACGAAGTCGTTGAAGCGGTTCTCTTTTTAACCGCCGGTGCAGCCCTGTTTTAAAAGAAGAGGGGTTAAAAGGACGCAGACAAATGATTATCGGTCACGGAGGCAATAAACAGGAGCTGGCAATCCGCCTGGGTTGTTCAAAGGATGAGATCATTGATATGAGCAGCAACTTGAACCCTTTAGGGCCGCCGGAGTTTATCGAGTCAGTGATCCGTGACAACCTGGCAGCCATCAGATCCCTTCCTGAACCTGACGCCATTTCCATGCGAAAAGGATTTGCCCGTTATCACACCATAGACCATAACCGGGTGATTGCCGGCAATGGCACCACCTTTTTTATTTATACCCTTCCCTTGGCCCTGGGCTGCAAACGGGTGCTCATTGCAGGACCCACCTATTCTGATTACAAAGATGCCTGTCTGATGCACAACATAGCGTTCCAACATTGTCAGGCTGTTGATTCCGAAGGATTTGCTCCCAATGTGGACAGATTGTCAGCCATGGCCCAGTGGGCTGACACGGTTTTTATCTGCAATCCCAACAACCCCACAGGATCGCTGATGTCAAAAGACAGTCTTTTGTTTTTGATCAAACACCATCCTGACACGCTGTTTGTGGTGGATGAATCCTATCTGCCGTTTGTGGATCAGGCAAGACAGATTTCCCTGGTTTCTGAGGAAGGGTTTGATAATCTGATTGTTCTGTCGTCCATGTCAAAAATATTCAGCATTCCCGGACTTCGCACCGGATTTTTATCCGCATCCCGATCCGTGGCCAAAAAAATCATGGTCCATTACCAGCCATGGAGCGTGAATGCGTTGGCCCAGGCAGTGATTACCCATATCTTTGATCATCCGGACGGTATTGAGCCTTTTTATCATCAGACAAGGGCCTATATCACAGCGGAAAAACAGATCTTTTGTGATCAGATAACAGGGCTGGATGGGATAGATCTGTTTGAGTCAACAGCCTGTTTTATTCTGGCGCGCTTAACAGGGGAGCTTCGATCCCGATCCTTTTGCGAGCAGATTGGTAACGATCGGCTGTTGATCCGGGATTGTTCAAATTTTGAAGGCTTGTCAGACCAATATGTCCGGTTTTCCCTAAAGGACAGGGCCGTTAACCAGCGCCTGGCAGATCAGATCCGGCAGGTTGTAACCCATGTTTGACATTCACTGGGGTATTGTTCTTGCTGCTGTTGTTCTTGATTTAATGTTCGCAGATCCGGCACAACTCCCTCATCCTGTTATTCTCATGGGCAATGCCATTTGTTTTTTTGAAACAAAATTCAGACAATGGATTTCAGATCTTCTGGTGTCCGGGACAGTGTTTGCCGTTTTTTTAATTGCCTTAACCTGGTTGATCAGCTTTGCTATTATCAAACTGACCATGATTCTCCATCCGGTATTGGGTAGCGTGGTTCAGATTGTTCTGCTGTTTTTCTGTTTTTCCTCCAGAAGCCTGGAAAAGGCTGCCACAAAAGTTTTTAAGGCCCTTGAAGAAAAGAATATTCTCAAAGCCAGACAAAAAGTGGCCATGATTGTGGGCCGGCAGACCCAGGAACTGGATCAGGCCGCCATCACCCGGGCCACAGTGGAAACCGTGGCGGAAAATTATGTGGACGGATTTTTATCCCCTCTGTTTTTTGCCTGTATCGGGGGTGTGCCCCTGGCTCTGGCCTATAAGATGGTCAATACCCTGGATTCCATGGTGGGATATAAAAACGATACCTATCTTCTGTTTGGCCGGGCAGCCGCCCGTATCGATGATGTGGCCAATTTTATACCGGCCCGGTTGTCGGTATGGATCATTGCTTTGTCTATGTCGGCCCTTTCTTTAAAAAAGGGTGAATCTGCTTTGAAAACCGGCCTTGTTCAAGGCAGACGTCACAAAAGCCCCAATTCCGGATATCCGGAAGCTGCGTTTGCCGGTGCTTTACATGTCCGGCTGGGCGGTCCCAGTTTTTATCATGGGACCCTGGTGGAAAAACCATTTATCGGGTCGGCTTTTAAAGATCCTATTCCCATAAAAATCAAACAGGCCTGTGATTTGATGATCCTGTCTTCGCTGTGCGCCACAGTGTTTGCATGCCTGATTTTATCGCTGGTTTAAAAAGGGGGAACCATGGATGACCGATTGTTTAAACTGGGTACCACCTCTTTTATCATACCGGATCATATTATTCCCAATGTTAAAAAACTGGGTCCTTTTTTTGATGAAATTGAATTGCTGATTTTTGAAAGTCAGCCCAAAAACGTGTTGCCCTCCAGAAAACAGGTTGATGAACTCTTACGTTTGTCCAGCGACCATAACCTGACCTATAATATTCATCTCCCGGTTGATGTCAGCTTGTCTTTTGGCTCATTAGACGCTCAAAAAAAAGCCAGCCAGACCCTTGTTGAAGTTCTGGGCCTTTTAAAACCGTTGCAGGCCACCACACACACCCTTCATCTTGAGATGCCGCCTCAGCTGAGAACGGATATTTCAAATGAGCGGCAGATCAACGAATGGAAACAATCGCTTGGGCAAAGGCTCGATGATTTTTTGGCCCATGTGGAGGAACCAGAAAAAATATCCATTGAAACACTGGATTATTCGTTTTTTTTGATTGAAGACCTGATACAGGCTCGGAACCTGCCGGTCTGCATTGATATCGGTCATGCCATCAAGTATGGGTACAACTGGATGGCAATTTTTCAGCGGCATGACGTGCCGCTGGTTCATCTGCACGGGGTAGATTTTTTAACACCCCAGAAAAAAGATCATACCAGTCTGGACCGGTTGCCCGAAGAAAACCTGTCCCAGGTTCTCTCATTTTTAAAAACCTATACCGGAGTTGTCAGTCTGGAAGTGTTCAGTCTTGAAAATTTGAACCGGTCTTTACGTGTGCTTGCCGGATATTTTAAAAGTTGTCCATTAAAGTTGTCTTGAATAAACAAAGCAGCTTTGATATCTTTATCCATTAGAAGCAAAAAGATTTTTTTTGGCTTACGGTTTGAATTTAGTGCTGTAAGCTTTTACTTTTTATAAATGACAGGAAACCGTATCCATGTCGCTGGAACAACAACCGCTGGTTCAACAAAGACGCAAAACCCGTCAAATCAGCATTGGAAAAGTCAAGATCGGCTCTGATGCCCCAGTGTCGGTTCAGTCCATGACCAATACCGATACCCGGGATGTGGCTGCGACAGTGGGGCAGATTCTGGCCCTTGAAAAGGCTGGTTGTGAAATTATCCGGGTGGCGGTTCCGGATATGGATGCAGCCCTGGCCCTTGAAAAAATTAAGCGACAGATCACAATCCCTTTGATCGCAGATATCCATTTTGATTACAAACTGGCCCTGGCATCTGCCAAAGCCGGTGCTGATGCCCTAAGGATCAATCCGGGCAATATCGGGACGGCTAAAAAAATTAAAGCGGTGGTGGATTGTGCCACAGACCATCAGATTCCCATCCGCATCGGGGTAAATGCCGGTTCTCTGGAAAAAGAGATTGAAAAACGGCTGGGCACAACGGCTGAGGCCATGGTGGAAAGTGCCCTGCGCAATATACAGATTCTTGAAGATCTGGATTTTCACCAGATCAAGGTGTCGCTGAAAGCGTCGGATGTTTCCAGGACCATTGCAGCTTACAGGCTGCTGGCTGATAAAACCGATGTACCGTTCCATGTGGGGGTGACCGAGGCCGGCGGACTGATTGCCGGGATTACCAAATCAGCCATCGGAATCGGCATGCTTCTGGCTCAAGGGCTGGGGGATACGCTGCGGGTATCACTGACCCGGGATCCTGTGGAAGAGATTCGAACCGGGTATGAAATTTTAAGGGCATTGGGGATCAGAAGCCGGGGACCGGAGTTGATTTCATGCCCGACTTGCGGGCGGTGCAAAATTGATCTGTTTAAAATTGCTGAACAAACAGAAAAAGCTTTACTTGAGCGGTCTTGTAAGATTAAGGTTGCCATTATGGGGTGTGCGGTAAATGGCCCTGGAGAGGCAAAAGAAGCAGATATTGGTATTGCTGGAGGGGATGGCAAGGGAATCTTGTTTAAAAAAGGACGAGTGGTCCGGAAAATAGACCAGGATGATCTTGTGGCTCAATTGCTGGCTGAAATCGATATAATGACAAAGAATTCGGAGGAAGAAAATGGCAAAAAATGATAAAACAGCAATTACCCCAACCCGGGAACAGGATTATGCTGCCTGGTACCTGGAAGTGATCAAGGCATCGGATATGTCTGAGAACTCACCGGTCCGGGGGTGTATGGTGATCAAGCCCTGGGGATATGCCATCTGGGAAAACATCATGCGTCAGATGGATGACCTGTTTAAGGCAACCGGGATTAAAAATGCCTATTTCCCGCTGTTTATCCCTTTAAGTTATCTTGAAAAAGAAGCAGAACATGTGGAAGGGTTTGCCAAAGAGTGTGCGGTTGTTACCCATCACAGGCTTGAGCCTGATGGGAAGGGGGGGCTTAAACCGGCTGGTGAGCTTGCCGAACCATTGATTGTCCGTCCCACATCTGAAACCATTATTGGTGAATCCATGGCTCGATGGACGTCCAGCTACCGGGATCTTCCCATTTTGTTAAACCAGTGGGCCAATGTGGTTCGATGGGAAATGCGGACCCGGATGTTTTTAAGGACCAGTGAGTTTTTATGGCAGGAGGGTCATACCGCCCATGCCACTGAACAGGAAGCCAAAGACCGAACCATGCAGATGCTGGATGTGTACACCCGGTTTGTGGAAGAATCGCTGGCCATGCCGGTTATCCGGGGCAAAAAAACACCATCTGAAAGATTTCCCGGTGCAGAAGACACCATCTGTATCGAAGCCATGATGCAGGATAAACGAGCCCTTCAGGCAGGAACCTCTCATTTTCTGGGCCAGAATTTTGCAAAGGGATCAGGCATAAAATTTCAAAACGAAGAGGGCAATGAGGCTTACGCCTGGACCACTTCCTGGGGAACATCCACCCGGATGATCGGGGGGATGATCATGGTCCATTCGGATGATGACGGCCTGGTCATTCCACCGAGAGTGGCACCGGCCCATGTGGTGATTCTTCCCATTGTTAAAAAAGGCGGTGATAACCGGCCTGTTCTGGAAAGTGCCCAGGGCTTGAAAGATGCTCTGGAAGAAAAACTGTTTCATGGTCAAAAAGTCAGAGTTGAGATTGATGACCGGGATATTGGTGGTGCAAGGGGCTGGGACTGGGTGAAAAAAGGCGTACCGGTCCGTATTGAAATAGGCCCCAGAGATATTGAGCACAATAGTGTGTTCATGGCCAGAAGAGATAACCCCTCCAGCCGGAAAGAAGCCATGAACCGGGAAGAATTTATTGCACAGATTATCGATATTCTGGACAATATTCAGGACAATCTGTTCAACCGGGCCATCAGCTATCGAAAAGAAAACACCTTTGAAATCGATGATAAAAAAGCGTTTTATAAATTGTTTAAAAAGGCAAAAGGGTATCATAACGGCGCATTTATTATGGCTCACTGGTGTGGGTCAGAGGAGTGCGAGGCAAAGATTAAACAGGAACTTTCAGTGACCATTCGCTGTATTCCGTTTGACAGCCCCACAGAAGAGGGGCATTGCATCTATTGTGACAATGCAAGTTCAAGACGGGTTCTTTTTGCAAAGGCCTATTAATTCAATCTTTCAGAATCAAATGAGAAAAAATTATATACAACATAACGTGTTCAGGCCGTATCCATGATTCGAATAACCGACATACTGGATAAGGTATCAGAATATAATCCGGGAATAGAGCTGGATATCATTGATCGGGCCTATATTTATTCTGCCCGGGTTCATGAAGGCCAGGTCAGGCTGTCAGGAGAACCCTATCTGTCTCACCCGCTTGAAGTGGCCAATATCCTGGCTGAGATGCGGGTGGATGTTGAAAGTATTGCAGCCGCCCTGTTGCATGATGTGATTGAAGACACGCCAGCCACCCGGGAGGATATTGAAGAGATGTTCGGTCCGGGTGTGGCCCATATTGTGTCCGGTGTCACCAAACTGTCTGAGCTGCCGTTTTCCACAAAAATAGCCCAGCAGGCTGAAAGCCTGCGCAAAATGATCCTGGCCATGGCGGATGACATTCGTGTGGTCCTGATCAAGCTGGCGGACCGCATACACAATATGCGAACACTCAAGTATCATAAAACGCCTGAGAAGCAAGCTGCCATTGCCCAGGAGACACTGGATATCTATGCCCCTATTGCCGCCCGGCTGGGGATATTCTGGATGAAATATGAACTTGAAGAGATCGCCTTTTATTATACCCTGCGGGATGAATATGACCGCATTGATGCTTTGGTGAACAAAGCCCGTGACGAAAAAGACGCATATATAAAAGAGGTTAGTGAAAAACTTCATGAAAAAATGGCTGAAATGGGGCTTGAAGGTGAGATTAAAGGGCGTTACAAAGCCCATTACAGCATTTATCAGAAAATGGTTTCCCAGAATCTTGAGTTCAATGAAGTCTATGATGTGATAGCATTCAGGATTATTCTGGATACGGTTCCCCAGTGTTATGCAGCCATGGGAGCGGTTCATTCCATGTGGAAACCCATTTATTATAAAATCAAGGACTATATCGGCAATCCCAAGCCCAACATGTACCAGTCCATCCACACAACCGTTGTAGGGCCCAAAGGAGAGCGTGTGGAAATCCAGATCCGAACCCAGGAAATGGACCGGATCGCTGAATCCGGTATCGCAGCCCACTGGAGTTATAAAGAAGGCACAAAGATTGATGAAAGCACGGGGGAATTGTTTGCCTGGATCAGAAACCTTGTGGAAAATCAGGAAAATTATAATGATCCGGATGAATTTTTAGAAAATGTCCGGATTGATCTGTATCCGGATGAGATCTATGTGTTTACACCCCAAGGAGAAATTAAAACCCTTCCAAAGAATGCAACACCGGTTGATTTTGCCTATTTGATTCATACAGAAGTGGGTGCGGAGTGTACCGGTGCCAGGGTAAACGGAAAACTGGTGCCCCTGGCCCATAGTCTGAAAACCGGCAATACCGTTGAAATCATTACCACCAAGGGCCATACGCCCAGTGCAGACTGGCTCAACTTTGTCAAAACCGTTAAAGCAAGAACAAAAATCCGTGCCTGGATTAATGCCAGGGAAAAAGAAAGAAGCTATTCTCTGGGCAGAGAGATGTGTGAAAAAACATTCAAAAAACGGGGCCAGAGTTTTAATGCCCTGGTGAAAACCGGAGAGATCAAACAGGTCTCTGATACCCTGGGCTTTAAGACCATAGATGACCTGATTGCCCATGTGGGGTTCGGGAAGATCACACCGCTTCAGATTTTAAATAAAGCCCTCCCCCATCTGGAAAAACAGGAAGAAAAGCCGGACAGCCTTCTTAAAAAACTGGTGACCCGGAAAAAGAAGGAAGACAGCACAGGTATCATTGTAAAAGGCGTTAATGATATTCTGGTCAAGTTTTCAAAATGCTGCAACCCGCTTCCCGGAGACCCCATTGTCGGATATATTACCCAGGGTCAGGGGGTTACCATTCACCGGAAAAATTGTCTCAATATGTTGAAAATGAGCAATGAACGCCATATTGAAGTTACATGGAGCCATGACAGCACAGCCTCATATCCTGCCAGTATCCGGATACAGACAGAAGACCGGTTTGGTCTTCTGGCTGATATTGCAACCGTGATCACAAAAAATAAAACCAATATTTTAAGCGCCAACACAGAAACCCTGGAAACAGGTGTTTGTCTGTTTTATTTTACCATCCTGGTGGAAAGCTCTGATCAGCTTAGAATGATCATGTCTGCCATTCGAAAGATTAAAAAAGTCGCTGATGTTAAGCGGATTATCAAGAATGAATAGACGACCATTACCCAACCCCCTCTTTTTTCTATTTCCAACAATATGTTTACATTTTTTTCATATTTCTTTATTATTTAAGGCATGGAGCCTAACCTCTATGGGGAGATGTCTATGAAAAAGACGTTTATTCTGGATACCAATGTAATTCTTCACGACAGCGCCTGTATTCATCAATTCAAAGACAATAATATCTGTATTCCCATCACGGTTATTGAAGAACTGGATCGATTCAAGAAAGGAAATGATGTTATCAACTGCAATGCCCGGGATTTTCTAAGAACCCTGGATGCCTTGTCCAGCGACAAAATTTTAAATGGCGGAGTGCCCATTGACAATGGGCAGGGAAAAATATCCATTGCACTTGAAACCCCTTTGACTGAAAAAATCATCAAGAATTTCAGTGTCATCACATCCGATATTCGGATCTTAAATATTGCGTATACCATTGCTCAAAAAAATGAGTTTAAAAATGTTATTTTTGTGACCAAGGATGTCAATTTGCGGCTGCGGGCCAGATCCATCGGCATTAAAACAGAAAACTATGATTCAAAATATGTTGAAAACCTGTCGGAGATCTATACCGGGTTTAAAATTATTGAAAACGTTAAAGAAGAGATGCTTGAAGAGCTGTTTCAAAAACCTTATGAAATTGAGGTATCAAAACTTGCGAGTGACCAGACGTTTTATGCCAATGAGAATGTGATCTTAAAAAACGGGTCCAAGTCTGCCCTGGCTGTTTTTGATGGGTCCACTCAAACCCTTAAGCGGATACAGTCAAGAGTCTGCAAGGGGATTAAACCGAAAAACTCAGAACAGATTTTTGCGTTGAATGCCATGTTGAATCTGGACATTCCCCTTGTTACCATATCCGGGAAAGCCGGGACAGGAAAAACCCTTTTGGCTCTGGCTGCGGCACTTGAAAACAAGCGGTTTTACCGGCAGATTTTCATTGCCCGGCCTGTGGTGCCGCTGAGCAATAAAGATCTCGGGTTTTTGCCGGGGGACGTGGCATCCAAATTGGACCCGTATATGCAGCCGTTATATGACAACCTGTCTGTGATTCAGAACAATGATAATGAAAAGAACAGTCATTCAAAAAAGATAGCTGAGCTGATCGAAGAAGAAAAAATTGTGATTACACCGATCTCCTATATCCGCGGAAGGTCCATCGTAAAGGTCTTTTTTATTGTGGACGAGGCCCAGAACCTGACCCCCCATGAGGTGAAAACCATTATCACAAGGGCAGGGGAAGGGACAAAAATTGTATTTACCGGTGATATTTTCCAGATTGATCATCCCTACCTGGACAGCCAGACAAACGGGTTGGCCTTTATTATAGAAAAAATGAAAGGCCAGAAAGTGTATGCCCATATCAATCTTGAAAAAGGAGAGCGCTCAGAACTGGCAGAGCTGGCATCAAAAATATTGTAGAAAAGGTGCAGACAACAGCTTTCCAAAAAATAAAGGTTCGGACAGTCTTTAAAACCGTCCGAACCAGAATACTCTAAATAGAATACCAGAATAAAAAATATTCGATGAAACAGGCAAAGAACCGTCGATTAAGCAGCTTTGGTTACTTTTCCCGCTTTGATGCAGCTTGTGCACACATCGATTTTTCTAACGCACCCTTGTTTAATAACCGCACGAACTCTTTGAAGGTTGGGGTTGAATCTTTTTTTGGTCAGGTTATGGGCATGACTGACATTGTTGCCAACCAAAGGTTTTTTTCCGCAAATTGCACATTCTTTTGACATTTTTTACTCCTAAAAACTAATCTTATGTTAGCAAAATAATAACCCGGAAGTGATACCTTAAAACCAGAGAAAAGTAAAGAGAATTTTATTTATTCTGATTAATTCTTTTGGACCAGTGCTCTGCACCGGGGGATTTTAGCCAGGGCTTCTTGACTCTCTTTTGAATCCGGATACGTTGCCACCAGAGACTCGTATCGCTTTAAAGCAGCGTTATATTTCTTGGTTTTCATATACCAGTTGGCCACATACAGTTCATGAGCGGCCAGGTTGGCCAGACAGCTTTTTATCTTGTCTTTTGTTTTGTCTGCATATTCGGTTGAAGGATACTGATCATTGAGCCGTTTGAAAATGGCCAGGCTTTTCCGGGCCGGAGAATCATCTCTGCCAACAATTCCGATCTGATTAAACCAGCACATTCCGATTTGAAAAATAACATAGGGAATGGCCTCGTTTTTGGGATGCATCCGTTCAAACTCTTCATAAGCCAGGATCGCTTCCTCATACTGTTCCAGATGGTAATAGGAATCAGCAATTTTAAGTTCTGCCAAAATGGCGTACTTGCTGAACGGATACCAGTCTTTAAGGTCTGTATAGGCTTTGACCGCTGTTTGATACTCGCCGGCCATGAATGCAGAAGATCCTTCAGAAACCAGTTCATCCACACTTTTTCCCATTTCAGAAGAAGTTTCAAAAAGAGAGCAGCCGGATAACAATAAAACAGTGGTGAGCAATAAAATAAAATTTTTCATTATGATAGGTTCTCAATATAATGTTCAGCACGGACAGCAGCGATGGCTGCATCACCAACAGCTGTTGTTATCTGCCGCAAAGGCGTATCTCTGACATCACCGGCAGCAAAAACACCGGGAACAGAGGCCTGCATTTTTTGATCAGTGATAATAAAGCCATAGTCATCGGTCTTGATATCATCGGTCAAAAAAGAGGCGTTGGGCAGAATTCCGACCCATATAAAGCAGCCGTCTGCTTTCAATACTGTTTCTTCATTGGTTTTAACGTTTTTTATGCGAACCCCTTCAACACCGAAAAAGCCATCAATGCCCATTGCAACAGAGTCCCAGATCATTTCTATTTTTTCATTTGCAAAGGCTCGTTCCTGGAGAATCTTGGCTGCTCTAAGCTCATCCCGGCGATGAACCAGGTACACTTTTTTTGCAAACCTGGTCAGAAACAGGGCTTCTTGAACTGCGGTATCACCGCCACCAACTGCAACAACCGTTTTGTCCCTGAAAAAAGGGCCATCACAGGTAGCGCAGAACGATACCCCTTTTCCAAAAAACTTTTCTTCTCCGATTCCCAGTTTTTTAGGAGATGCCCCTGATGTAATGATCAGGCTTTTGGCTGTGATGCTGTGATCTTTTAAAATCACTTTTTTGATAGTCTGGGTCAGATCCAGAGAATGAACCTCTGCTGTTTGTATTTTTAATCCCATCTCCTGGGCCTGGAGTCTCATCTTTTCAGAAAGATCATACCCTGAGATACCCTCAGGAAACCCGGGATAATTTTCAATCCAGTCGGTGATCAGAATCTGGCCGCCCGGGACTGATTTTTCCAAAAGCAGAACATTCATCCTGGCTCTGGCAGCATATATTCCTGCGGTAAGGCCGGCAGGACCTGCGCCAATGATGACCAGATCATAATCTGTTGTTGCCATTGCGTGCCCTCCTTACAAAATCCCCTTGATGGTTTCTTCGAGTTTTTCTTTGGCAACCATTCCAGTAATCTGTTCTGCAATCTCGCCATTTTTAAAGAAAATCAGGGTGGGAATTGCCTGGACACCATATTTGCTGGGGCTGACCGGATTTTCATCAACATTGACCTTGGCGAAGGTCATTTTATCACCATACTCTTTTTCAAGCGCATCAATCGTAGGGGCAATGGCTTTACACGGGCCGCACCAGGGAGCCCAGAAGTCAACCATTACCGGTTTATCAGATTTGAGGACAATCTCCTCAAAAGAATCATCTTCAAGTTCAATAATGTTTTCTGTCATAACTATTGTCCTAAATTAAGGGTTCTGTTCAAAAATATCCTGTAAATATATGTTCTTCTTTATTTTTTGTCAAATATTCAATTGCGCAAAAACAATTAAGGGGCAAGCGCGGTTAATCCCTTGACCAATGCCGCTTACCCCTTAAAAATAAAGATTAAACCGGTCTGTAAAGTTTTACCAGTTTTCAGCCAGAACCTCAAAATGAGCCTGGGGATGAACACAAGCCGGACAGAGCTCTACCGCCTGTTCTCCTTCGTGTACATAACCACAGTTTCTGCAGCGCCATTTTGTTTTGGCATCTTTTTTAAATACTTTTCCAGCCGCCACATTGGCAGCCAGTTCCTCATATCTTTTTTCATGCTGTTTTTCAGCGACGGCAATCATTGTAAATGCAGCGGCAACGTCATTAAACCCTTCTTTTTTTGCTGTTTCGGCAAATTCCGGATACATCTTTGTCCATTCGTATAGTTCTCCGGCTGCAGCAGCTTTTAAATTCTGAAGTGTGGTGCCGATGACACCGGCAGGAAAAGCTGCAACAATTTGCACTTCACCGCCTTCAAGAAATTTAAAAAACCGTTTGGCATGTTCTTTTTCCTGATCTGCTGTTTCGGCAAAGATGTCTGAGATCTGGACAAACCCTTCTTTTTTTGCTGCGCTGGCAAAATAAGTGTACCGGTTTCTTGCCTGGGACTCTCCTGCAAATGCAGTGAGCAGATTTTTTTCAGTCTGGGTTCCTTTTAAACTGGTCATGGAGTTCCTCCTATACATATTGAATAATAAATTTTAGATTGTGGTTGGTGGTTGGGCCACTTTTGAATCTTTTCTCTATCAACACAAATAATTGATGTTGTGTCAATGTTTTTTCACCTTAGGCATGGATTTTATGGTAAGACGGTTTTATAAAAAAGGGCTTTTATCGCCCATTCAACCAGGGAAAGCGGTTGCGGAGGAGATATGAAAAAAATAGTGTGTGTTATTTTGATGAGTTTGGTTTTGACAGGTTCTTCCCATGCGTATCAAGATTTTTCTTCAATGCTTCAGGCCGCCCGCCAGGGAGACATTCAGGCCATGGTGGATACCGGGCTGGCCTATTTAGGGGGGCAAGGGACATTAAAAGACCCGTTTAAAGCCAAGTGCTGGATTCAGCAGGCCTATAACCAGGGATCAGACCGGGCTAAAACTGTTTGGGAGAAATATGAGCTGTGGCAGTATTCAGGCAAGTGCGACCTTTCTTTTGATGATCACGTTCTTCCAAAATATGGCCGGGCAGATGTGTTTATTGAGCCGGTCACAAAGATGCGGTTTGTCTATGTTCCCAAAGGATGTTTTGATATGGGATGTCATAACGCGGCTGAAAAATGTTCAAATCCGGAAAAGCCTGCCCATAAAGTCTGCCTGGACGGGTACTGGATAGGAGCCTATGAGGTGGATCAGGCGTTATGGCAACAGGTGATGGGCAATAACCCCTCAAGATTTTCTTCAAACCCGAAGCATCCGGTTGAAACCGTCTCTTTTGAAGATATTGAAACATTTATCAGACAAATCAATGCCATGACACAGCAAGCATTTTCTCTGCCCACAGAAGCCCAGTGGGAATATGCCTGTAGAAATGGCGGAGAATCGGTTAATTTCCCCTGGGAAGGGGATGGTTACCGGCCGGATGCCAATTGCGGAAATTGTAACACCAGAGGAGTTAATGGCCAGACAGCGCCGGTGGGCAGTTTTGCTCCCAGCGATCTTGGGCTGTATGATATGGGTGGCAATGTCAAGGAGTGGTGCAAAGATGTGTATGATAAAAACGCCTATGAGACACATGAAAAAAACAATCCTGAACACAAGAAAAAAGGTGCATTGCAGGTGGTCAGGGGCGGATCATATACCGATAACACAACCAGGCTTCGGTGCTCGGCCAGGGATAAATCCATCCCCTCCATGCAGGCCGACAACATAGGGTTTCG
>JBDRPM010000163.1:0-35747 GCA_043827005.1 Pseudomonadota bacterium
CCCTGCCTTCCAGGTCAGTTTGTTTCGGGTGTTGCATGAGCATGAGTTCACCCCCCTTGGCGGTTTGAGCACAGAAAAAACCGACGTCCGGATTATTGCGGCCACCAATCAGGACCTTTCACAATTATTAAAGAATAATCAGTTCCGCCAGGATCTGTATTATCGAATCAATGTTGTCCGGTTATTCCTGCCGCCCTTAAGGCAGAGGATGGAGGACATCCCTCTGCTTGTGGAACGGTTTATTGCCAAACTGAACATGCACCAGAAAAAATTTATTCAGGGTATTGATAAACGCGTTCTTCAAAACCTTATGGCCCATGATTTTCCCGGAAATATCAGGGAACTTGAAAATCTTATTGAACATGCATTTGTCCTTTGCTCTGAAGGATATATCAAACCCCACCATTTGCCAAATTTTCAGTCTTTGCCTGTTGATATTGATGATGAAAAAATTGAAGGCCAGAAAGATGACCCGCTTAAAACAGTACAAATCAGGCTCATCACCGAGGCACTGGCACGGAATAATTACAACCGGAACGCTGCTGCAAAAGACCTTGGGATTCATAAAAGCACCCTTTTCAGACAAATTAAAAAATTGGGCATAACCCTGTAAACTAGATTTTATCCATTTTTATCTGCCATGGAATCCGTGCATTGATCAACAAAAACACCAAAAGTCGCATAGCCGCGACTCGCCATCCTGTATTCTGATCTTTGAACAAGCTGGCATTCCCTTGCACTCACGTCCAAAAAAAAATATAACCTGCTTGATTTAAAAGAAATATAATATTTAATCATAATACCTTTTTCATATGGCATATGGTTTGCATTGTATGTTTTTTCAAAATAAGGAGCTGCCAGCATGAAGATTGCGTTAACCGTGTGGGGAAATAGAATTTCACCTGTTTTTGATTCAGCGCAGACATTGCTTGTAGCGCAGATTGAAAACAAAAAGATTGTCCAAAAATCTTATGAATCTTTTGATTCTAAAAGTGCCAACCTTTCAGACAATTTAAAAAAAATGGGAGTGTCTGTGCTGATCTGTGGTGCAATTTCTGAAATGCTGGCAAATGTCATTGAATCCTCAAAGATTAAATTGATTCCTTTTGTGACCGGAACTGCTGTGGCTGTGCTTGAGTTATACCTGAGCAACAAACCGGTTTCTTCAGCCTATTTTATGCCGGGCTGTAAACGGCAGTGTGGCAGATTGAACGACACGGAAGACCAATCCAAAATATGAACACATGGTATTTCCCAAAGTGGGATGTAACCCAGACAAGGAGAAAAAAAAATAAATGATAACCACATTACTGGCATGCCGGGACAATACATTGTTTTCAAACCTGATCGATACATTTCAAAACCAGGGCATTCAAATAGATTCAGTGTCATCCGGCAGTCTTGCCTTAACCATGATGACTGACCGGTCCTACAATCTGCTGATCACAGATGAGCACCTGCCGGACATGACCGGCATCGATTTGATCAAAAAGACCATCACCCTGAATCCATTGATCAACTGTGTCGCAGTCAGTACACTTTCACATAAAGATTTTCATGAAAAAACAGAAGGTATGGGTGTATTGATGCAATTTCCACCCAAACCGGACGTCAAAACCGTTCAAGCCCTTTTGGATCATTTAGACAAAATATACGCCCTTTCAAAAAAATGATAAGGATGTAAAGGAGAACAAATCAGATGATTATCAGTATTGCAAGCGGGAAAGGGGGAACCGGCAAAACAACGGTTTCAACCAATCTGGCCTTTGCTTTGGGAAAAAATGTCCAGATTATGGACTGTGATGTTGAAGAGCCCAATTCCCATCTTTTTTTAAATCCCAAAATAGATGAAAAACAAGCTGTCATGGCACCGATTCCCTTTATTGATGAAACCAAATGCACGTATTGCAAAAAATGCATGGAAATTTGCCGATATGGAGCCATTGCCGTTGTTGGTAAAAAAGTGCTTACCTTTCCGGAACTGTGTCACAGCTGTGGCGGCTGCATGGCAGTGTGTCCTGAAAATGCGGTGTCAGAACTCGACAGGGAACTGGGGCACATTGAAATCGGCACAGTCGGACAGATTAATTTTATCCACGGCCGGTTGAACATCGGCCAGGTCATGGCACCTCCCATTATCAAAAAAATATGTTCTCTTGCCAGTGATCAGATGGTCAATATTATTGATGCCCCACCCGGCACCTCCTGCCCGGTAATCGCAGCCATGAAGGGAGCTGATTTTGTCCTTCTGGTGACCGAACCTACCCCTTTCGGGCTTCATGATCTGACTCTGGCTGTGGAAACCGTTCAAATTCTAAAGATTCCGCATGGAATTGTGATCAATCGTGCGGGCATGGGAAACGACGGGGTCAAGGAGTATGCAAAAAAACTTGGCATCCCTGTCCTCATGGAAATTCCATTTGATAAAAAAATAGCCCAGATTTATTCCAGGGGTGAACTGGTTGTTGAACAAATGCCTGAATATAAAAATAAATTTTTAGCATTGTTTGACCGGATTGAGCGTATCGTCAACCATTCGGCGCAAAAAGGAGCAAATATCAAATGAGAGAGCTGGTAATTTTAAGCGGAAAAGGCGGCACTGGTAAAACAAGCTTAACTGCGGCTTTTGCTTCTTTTTCAGACAATATGATCCTGTGCGATGCTGATGTGGATGCAGCAGATCTTCACCTGCTCATGGCCCCGGACATTCAGCAGACAACCGATTTTCGAGGTGGAAATGAGGCTGTTATCAATCCGGATAAATGCACGCAGTGCGGCCTTTGCATTGAATTGTGCCGATTTGATGCCATAAAAGATACCTTTGAAGTTGACCCTATTGATTGTGAAGGATGCGGTGTCTGTTATGACCTGTGCCCGGTGCAGGCCATTGAATTTCCGGTAACAACCTGTGGGCAATGGTTTATTTCCGACACACGGTTCGGTCCCATGGTGCATGCCCGGCTTGGAATAGCCCAGGAAAATTCAGGCCGTCTGGTGGCACTTATCCGGGAAGAAACCCGAAAAATAGTTCAACAAAAGAGGATTGATTTAATCCTCACCGATGGCCCTCCGGGAATCGGTTGCCCGGTCATTGCCTCCATGGGTCAGGCCAGTGCGGTTCTGATTGTAACAGAGCCAACGGTTTCAGGAATACATGATCTGGAGCGGGTGGGTCAGCTGGCTGCTCATTTTAAACTGTCCGCCATGGTCTGTATCAACAAATATGACCTGAACCTGGACCAGACAAGGGCCATAAAAGTCCTTGCGCAAAAAAACAACATCACGTTTGTGGGCCAGATCCCTTTTGATGAAAACTTCACTGATTCCATGATTCAGGGAAAAAATATCATTGAAACCAGACCTGACTCCCAGGCCAGCCGTTCCATCAAAGAAATATGGAACAATGTCATGGCCCAGCCGATGATGAAAATTGAACGATTAATGTAATTTTATTGATAAACAAAACTAATATTATTAAAGGAGAAAAAACATGAAAAACGGTAGAATTGCAATCCCCTCAAACGGTCAGGGCGGACTTGACGGAACAAGAGCAGGACATTTTGGTCATTGTGACGTATTCACATTTATCGATGTTGAAGAAGGGCAGATCAAACAGGTCACAACGCTTCAAAACCAGGAACATGTTCAGGGCGGCTGCATGGTGCCGGTCAACCTTCTGGCCTCCAATCAGGTCACAGCACTGGTTGTTGGCGGCATTGGCATGCGCCCGTTAATGGGATTCAAGCAGGTGGGAATTGATGTATACCACGATGCTGAGCGCGAGCTAATCAAACCGGTTGTTGAAGACCTGATTGCCGGTAAACTCAAAGAAATTACAAATGATCAGGTTTGTGGCGGCGGTGGCGGGCATTGATGCTTGAAATTTCAATAAAAATTGGCAAAACGGTTAATAGAAAAAGGATATTGGTATGAAAGATAATCGTAAAGGGATAGGCATTGCAGATAAACCGCCGGAACCGAGTCCTGATGAACTGGCAAAGCGATCCCTGGTAAAAATTAAAAACAAATTTATGATCATGAGCGGTAAAGGGGGCGTTGGAAAAAGCAGCGTATCCGTAAATATTGCCATCGCTCTTGCAAACAAAGGCTTTAAGGTCGGGCTCATGGACATTGATATTCATGGACCGGACATTCCTCTGATGCTTGGACTCAAAGGCATGCTCAATGTTGGTACTGAT
Source organism: Pseudomonadota bacterium (assembly GCA_043827005.1). Classification (GTDB taxonomy): domain Bacteria; phylum Desulfobacterota; class Desulfobacteria; order Desulfobacterales; family Desulfobacteraceae; genus Desulfobacula. Next base: position 4,200 of record JBDRPM010000163.1, read on the forward strand.
CAAAAAATTCAGCCCATTGCTTTTTTAGAAAATCTTTGTGTGGTTTCAATGGAATCACTTATGCAGGATAAGAATGAGGCTGTCATATGGCGTGGTCCCATGAAGCATTCTGTAATCCGTCAATTTATCTCAGACGTAAACTGGGGGGAGTTAGATTATTTGATTATCGATTCACCACCCGGAACAGGTGATGAATCATTAACCATTGCCCAGTTGATTCGCGATGCCCAGGCGATTGTTGTAACAACCCCCCAGGAGGTTGCCCTGGCAGATGTGCGTAAATCCATCAATTTTTGTAAAACCATAAAAATGAAAATATTCGGTCTTATTGAGAATATGAGTGTGTACACTTGCCCGCATTGCAATAAACCCATTGATATTTTCGGAACCGGCGGTGGTGAAAAAACCGCAGCTGCAACAGGGATTAAATTTCTTGGGAAAATCCCATTTGATCCGAATATGGTGAAATGTGGGGATACTGGAGTTATTTTTCAGGGGAAATATTCAGATTCTCCAATAACAAAGGCATTTGATGTTATTGTAAACAAAATGATTGAGCCAAATGGATAGTTGCTGTTAACCAGGCTTAGTCTATTTGAGGCAACGCAACAGTCAAAAATTTATAGTGTGGGGGGAAAAATACCATGGAAAAAATATTGATCATCGGGTGCAAAAAAGCAATGGATGATGTCTGTATCGGCTGCAGCCGATGCCTGGTAGGATTTAATAGAAAAGATGGCGAATTTGAACGGTACAAAAACCAGGATGCCCAGGTTATTGGACTTTTAAACTGCGGAGACTGCCCCGGTGCAACGATTGTAACCCGCCTGGCACAGATGAATTTATGGAACAAGCCTATGGAAGAAAAAGTCACTAAAATACACATTGCTGCCTGTATTACTGATCATTGTCCGCATAAAGACATGATCATCGGCAAAATAAAAGCCAAGGCCGGTGTTGAGGTGATTGAAGGAACACACCCGTATAAACCGGATAATATTTTTGCTTAAACAGAGGAAAACACAAAATGAAGATAGCCATAACATCACAGGGACTTGATTTAGATGCTCAGATCGACCCACGATTCGGCAGAGCCGCCTATATTTTAGTTGTCGATACCCTGACAAATGAATTTACCGTATTGGATAACAACAAGAACAAAAATGCATTTAAAGGCGCTGGTATACAGGCAGCCGCAATGATCAGCGAAAGTGGGGCCGAAGTGCTTTTGACAGGGTTTTGCGGTCCCAATGCATTTGAAACCCTGGAAGCTGCGGGCGTAAAAGTGGTCAATGATCAAACCGGACGAATCAAAGATGCAGTCCTGAACTTTCAGCAGGGCAATGTGGTTTATGCCGAGAATGCAAACAAAGACGGCCACTGGTAATGGAAAAAGGGTTTTCAGGTCATGACTGATTTAGATAAGTTTATTGATACGCTTCAAGAAAAAATATTTGAAGATGCAATCCAGGCATTTGGACAAAGAGGATTCCAGCGGTGGCGCCATCCAAAATTTAATGGGAAAATGGAAAATCCGGATGGCCATGCCAGAGTGACCGGAGAATGCGGTGATACCATGGAGATCTTTTTAAAATTTGAAAATGATCGGGTTAGCCAGGCATCCTATTATACAAACGGCTGTGCTTCAAGTACTGTCAGCGGATCTTTTGCAGCAGAACTGTGCTTGGGCAAGACACCGGATGAACTGACCGACATTACGGAAGAAACGGTATTAAATGCCATAGGAAGGCTTCCTGAAGAAGAACAGCACTGTTCCACGCTTGCAGCCAGAACTGTTCAGGAAGCATTAAGCAATTACATGCAAACGTGTTTAAAAAAAGAGACCTGAATCAAAAAATAACCGCGAATACACTGTGTCTGGGTTGAATGGGCTTGAAGATATCTTGAAACACTATGGTAAGTTCGATCAGAGTATTTGTTTGAACTGTTCATTTTCAAGAGACAACAGCAGGGAAATGGAAATTTTATCCAAACGGTCAAACATGGCCTTGCTGGCTTCAAGCCAGACCCACCTTGAAAGACAGTCTCCAGCCCGGTTGCAGACACCGCAGATCTGCTTTTCCTGTTCTGCGCAATCTGTTATGGCTGTGGATTCTTCTAAAATCCTGACAATTTCACCGATGGTTATGTCTTCAGGTTTTTTGGCCAGCATATGCCCGCCAAGCGGTCCTCTATGACTTTCAATAATGCCTGCTCTTTTTAATTTGCCGGAAAGTTGCTCCAGATATTTTATAGAAATGTTCTGTCTGCGTGAAACATCACTTAACGGAACTGGTTTATCTTTTCCATACACTGAAATGTCAAGGATCAGGCGTGTTCCATACCTGCTTTTAGTTGTCAATCGCATTGTATTTTTTCCAATCAGGCAAGCGCTTGTCTTACGATCCTTAGCAACTCTTCCCTGTCAAACGGTTTAGAAACTGAGGCAAATGCCTTTAAAATGGCATATTGATGACCAGGAACCCCTGAAATAATAATAACCGGAACTTTTTTAAGACCAGGGTGTTTTGAGATTTTCTGATAGAAACGAGGGCCCCATTCACCCGGCATTTCAATATCAAGCGTGATCAGATCCGGAATGTTTTTTTTGGCCTGCTCAAGGCCCTGCTTTGCATTCCCGGCCGCATGGACGTCATATCCATTGTCTGTCAATAGGGAAACCAGGTAATCTCTTACAATTATATCATCCTCAATGACCAGAATGTTCTTTTTCATATCATCCCCGGATTATTTTAAACAGATATCGCGGCCGTACCAGCCATGATGATAACATTTTTATATGAAAGAACTTGCCAAACTTATGAATTCTTTCATGATTTATTGTGGGCAGACCAGGGTAAAATACCAGGGCGACCCATGGCCGTTAGATCATTGGATTGTTGATCCTGTTTTCTGCCACCTGATGAAAATGGATGGCAGAAAACAGGATCTGTATTCAAACCAATTAGAGAAGAATTATTCTTCCTCTTCTTCAACAGGAATCATATGCTCAGGAAATACCAGCATTTTGATGAGAAGCGGCTTTAAAAAGGACCAGCGGATACCGATTTCAAATTCTTCTTCAAGATCCCGGATGGCATCCCAGCAGTTATGACAGGGTGCCAGAACCAGTTTTGCGCCAGTGGCCAGAATCTGATCCCGTTTGGTTTTCAACCCCATATTCCGTTCTTTTCTGAATTTTCCGATCCCGTTGAATCCGCCACCACCGCCACAGCAGTAGTTGTGTTCTTTATTGGGTGACATTTCCACAAAATAACCCGGTGCAACCATGTGTTTGACAATATCCCGGGTGGCTTTTTTCAAGCCCTGGTTCCGGATATAGTTACACGAATCCTGCAGGGTGACCAGCTCTTGAATCCGTTTGTCCGGATCAATGATGAGCTTGCCGGTATTTAATGCCTCTGCCAGCCATTCCACATAGTGAATGGATTCAGCCGGTGGTTTTCCATCTTTCCGGCCGGCCCAGTAAGGCCCTTCAATAACCGTTGCCCGATGGGCATGGCCACACTCGGTGCCCACCATTCGTTTGGGTTTGAGTCTTTCCATGGCAGCATAAACCGATTCCACCTGCATTTTACAGGCTGCCCAGTCGCCGGCAAACATGGCCAGACTGGTCTGCTCCCACCCTTCTGACGGAACCGTCCAGTTCTCACCGGCAGCATGGAAGATAATGGCAGCTTCTGCCAGATCTTCAGGATAATGCTTAACCTCCCGTGCATTCACGGTGTACATGATGTCGGCATTTTCCACATCCACAGGAACGGTCAGGCCGGGATATTCTTCTTCGTATTCTTCCACCATCCATTCAAAGGTATCCACAAAGTCTGCGTTGGTCACATCCATCTGTGCCCGATAGGCCCTGTGCATGCCGGCTCCGATTTTCATCTCCCAGGGTACAAATCCCTGCTGATAGCACAGACCCCTTAAATATCCGAACATGATACCGGTATCAATGCCGTGGGGGCAATAGGTACCGCACCGGTTACAGCAGGTACATTGTGACCACGCCACTTTCATGACATGACGCATGAATTCGTTGGTTACTTTACCTTTTTTCTTAATGATCTCGCCCAGGGTGGACTGAATTTTATAGGCCGGCACCTGTTTGGGATCACGGTTATTCACCAGATACAGAAAACATGAATCAGCGCACATGCCGCAATGGGCACAGATTTCAAGCCATGTTCGGATTCTTGTTTTACAGGTGTTTTGTATGGTTTTCCACAACAGGTCACTGTCTACATCAAGAGATTCCATCTCCTTGTAATACTGATTCCCACTGGTATCAGACAGCAGTTCATTAACACCTTCCGGTGTTTCAACTGGTTTTTTATTGCAATATTTACCTTCTGGCATGAATCTAAATCTCCTTAACGCTTAGGCTGTTTGTAAGCTTTGAACTACCAGGCAAATTTTGTGCCTTTCATTCCACCCCGTTTAATCCCAAAATCCATTCCAAGCTGGGCACGGGACGCAAAAAACAAGAACACATGGGAAAGCTTGGTAAAAGGAATGGCAATCAAAAGAATTTCTCCACTCAATATATGCATATTCAGCCAGAATGAATAATCACCCACCTGATACCGGGCAAGCAGTCCGGTCACAAAAGGCGCAACAGAAATCAGCAGAATAAGATAATCATACAGCGTGGTCATGATCCTGACTTCAGGCAGTACAAGCCGCCGGAGGGTCAAAAACAGAATGCTGACGATGGCTGCCCAACTCAACACATCAGCAAATGAACTGCTGATGGCAAACAAGGAGATCCCGATTTTTTCCTGCAGGAACAAATTATGCCCCAATAGAAATAAAGGAACCAGTACAGCACCCAGATGAAATCCAAAAAAAGCCAGTGTGACAAACGGTTGTGTTCTCCAACCATAGGTACCAAAAGGAATCAGCCATTTGTAAATGGACCTGAACGCCCCTTTCATCCCTTCCATTGGATATGTTGTATAGGCCACTCTGTCCAATTGCCAGCTTAAGCCTTTGAAATACATGATAAATCTTGCGAGCATCCCGATCAAACAAACCCCGAGGGCTACCCAGAAGAATATGCCTGTTAACAGATCATGCATTTTTAGTCCTCCATATATAAAAAAGTTATGTTTCTAATCATCGTCTCTGTCAGTTAAAAAACTCCAGAAGATCGGCATAAACACCAGGATACCCCCCATGATAAGATAAGTGATATTTTTGGTGTGTGTCATAAATTCCTGTAACGTAAATATTTCCATTCTATTCTCCTATTGGCCTTGTATGGCTTAAGCCCTTAATGGGCCTTATATTCCGGATGTTCATAAAGAATCGGCATCAGGGCTGTAATAATCCGGTAAACTGTGATCAATAAGGTGACAATAAAAATCGAAACGCCAATTTCACCCAGGCTTGGAAAATATCGGTCTGCCGCTGGCAGATGATAATTAAACGCCACCATGGAAATATTGAACCGGTTCAGGATAATACCCAAAATGGTCCATACGGCAGCGATGCGAATAAAGGTCTTATTTTTCTCTCTTGATCCCACAGCATATAAAACAGCCGGGAAGAGTACAAACCCCAAAGTTTCGACCATGAACCACATGCCCCAGCCCGAGGTTAAATAATGCCAGTTGTCATCAATGGCCAACCCGATCACTTTGATAGCAAAATATCCCATCATAACCAGAGACGCTGCTTTTCCAAATCCATAGACAACACCGTCTGCCTCACTTAGATGGGTCTTATCCATTTTATGGTGCAAAAATTTATGAGCCAGGGTGCCTTCAAAAATCACCATGGACATTCCGGCAAACATACTGGAAATAAAAAAGTAGACCGGCAGGTATCCGGAATACCATAAGGGATGCAGTTTGGATGGAACGATCATGAACAATGCGCCCAAAGAAGACTGATGCAGGGTAGAAAGAATCACACCAAAAATGGTGAGCATGAGGGTCAATCTTACAACCCAGTTTCTCAACCCTTTAAATCCCAGCCATTCCATGGCTGCCGGACTGAATTCGATGAACAATACAGTCAAATAAAGAAAGACACACAAACCCACTTCAAACAGCAGGGAAGACGTGCCCTGGGAATAGAATACCGGATAAGGCAGACGCCAGGGACGACCCACATCATAATGCAGGGCAAACACAACAAAGGCGTATCCTAAAAATGCCGTGAGAATGGCCGGACGAACCGCTGAATGAAAGCGTTTGAGTCCGAACACATAGCAGGCGGCAGAGGTCACATAGCCACCGGCAGCAAGGGCCACACCACACATCAGATCAAACCCGATCCATAATCCCCAGGGATTGTTATTGTCCAGATTGGTCACTGAACCGATCCCTTGAGTAAACCGCATCACAGTCAAAACTGCACCCATCACAAGGATGATTGCTGTGAGCATATTGGCAGGGGTCATTTTAATATCTATTTTAAATTTATCCATTTTTATTTGTCCTCCTGCTCATCAGATTTAGCATCTGGTTCAGCATCCGGCTCAACAGCGTCGTCAACCTTAGGCGCTTGTGTCTGAGCCGCTGCTGCAGCTGCAGCTTCTGCGGCCCTGGCTTCTTCTTCAGCCTTTTTAACCATATCTGCCAGCGCTTTTTTCACTTCCTGATCAACAGCCTTTTCTTTTTCTTTGGTCATTTTAGTCTGAAGTGCATCCAGCTTGCTGTTCATTTCTGTGGTGAGCCGGGCCTGGGTTTCCCTGACTGCCTGCTCCTGCTCTTCCTGGGCGACTTTGTCCTTACGTTTGGAAATGGCATAGACACCGGTCAGCAGGACCGGCCACAAGCCGACAACAATGGGCACAGCCGACAATGGTCCTGAGGTCAGTTCCGGTGCGGACTTGGTGCCCAGATCCTCTCTCATGCCGATCTCTTTAAACGGCTGACCTGAAATATACAGCCAGCTGGTTCCGCCCATTTCCGTTTCACCATACACATGATCGATATATTGATCCGGATGCTTGGCAATTCTTGCCTTTGCAATTTTGATCAATGTGTCTCTGTCCCCATATATCAGGGCTTCTTTTGGACAGGCCTCAACACAGCCCGGAAGTTTGCCTTCTTTGATCCGGGGTGCACACATGGTGCATTTGGTCACCCTCGGGGTCAATGCTTTGTCATATTCATACGCCGGAATTTCAAAGGGGCAGGCCACCATGCAGTACCGACATCCCACACAAAGCGAGGCATCATACACCACCGGACCTTCCGGTGTTTTGGTAAACGCCTTAACAAAACAGGCAGAGGCACAGGCCGGTTCTAAACAATGATTACACTGTTTTTTAGCAAAAACCGGTTTACCATTGTCTGTCTTAAAAGAATTAACAACCGTAAATACAGCCGCATCTGTCCGTCTTTTTTCTTCAAGCACAGACAGGTCATCAAACGATTTCTCCGGTTGCGGCAGTTCATTTACCGTATTACAGGCCTGCTCACATTTTCTGCATCCAATACATAAGGTTGTATCATGCAGCACTCCGTTGCTTGCCGGATATCCTTTGAAACTTTTATTTGCGGCACCATAGGCTTTTGTCAGGGCACCGGTTGTGGTGGCGCCGATAGCCGCTCCAAGTGAACCCAAAAACTTTCTACGAGAAATAGCCATAATTTTACCTTTTATTGTTTATATCCATTGATCATTCTATTGCTTTGCTTCATGGCATTTAACACAGTCTGTTGCAATCACGCTGGCAACTTCCATTTTCTGATGACAACCAATGCACTGACCATGATATGCCCCCTTTAACCCTGGCATGCCTTCTGCACCTGAACCGTTCCTGCTATGGCAGGATGCACATTTTGGCGGCTCAAGTGTCTTGGGACCATTGTGATGACATCCCATGCAAAGAGCGGCCTGATCCGTATGAAAAACCTTTGCCATCAAGTTTTTTTCAACCCTGGCAGCAATGGCATCCACAACCTTTTTGTGTGGAAAAATTGCGGCCTTATACTCTTTGGACAAAATGTCAATCTCAACCTTTTCCGGAATCTTGTTCGCCAAAACTGTTTTATACTCAGATGTCCGTTTCGTGATCACACCCCTGGCAGCCATTTGAGCATCTGAACCATCCAGCTCTCCGGGTGTCAGGGTATGACATTTTTTACATGATTCAGGACTCTGTTTTTTATCTGAAGCTACCATAGAATGGCAACCGGCACAATCAATGTTTTTGGTTGCCTGTTGATGACATCCCACACAACTTTTTGAGCTGTCTGCATTGTGCATGGCCTGGCCCAGACTGACAAATCCGCCGTTTAATCCGCCGCCATCCGTGCCATGACAATCATTGCATTTCTTCAATGTCTGGTGATGACAGGTTTTACAACTTTGTGTGGCTGTTTCATGGAATTTATGATCAAATGCCACAGCATCCATAAATGCTGTTGTCTCTTTGCTGCCTTTTTTCCAACCCATGATGGCAACCTGATCCGGCTGATTTCGTTTGAGCCTTGGCACATCGGCAACCGTCTTGATCTGACTTTGTTTCACCGCATCATGACAGCCTTCACAACTGACCGGACCTGCGGCAATTTCTTTGTCTTTAAGCGTCTGATGACATTTTACACATGAATCATGGGACGCATCCCTGAGCGAGCGGATATTGTCTTTTGTTTCAGATGCATGGCAATAAGAGCAGGATTCTTCCTCGCCTTTGGCTACAAAGATCTCTTTGGTTTTTTCATTGTATTTATGGTGACAGGCACTGCAATTGCTCGAATCAGCCGTATCCGTCCCTTTAATTTCTTTTGTCTTCTCATGGATATAATGCAGCGACCGGTTAAAATCAATGGCTTTCCAGGAAGAGTCTATGGTTTGTTTTTCAACCGTTTGTTTTTCAATATGGCAGGAACGGCACTCATCTGCCAGCGGACCAAAATTCTCTTTGGCTGATTTCTTTTCTTCATGACAGGCGATACATCCTTGATGGTATAAATCCATGGATGCCAGCTCTTGTGTCCGTTTAAACTTAAAAGCAAAGACTCCTTCTTTTTCCACATGGCAGGCAGCACATTTTCCATCAACCGCCCGGGTGTGAAGATCATGTGAAAATCCAACGGCCGGCATTTCGTCTTTGCTTAATTCGGCCTCAAGCTGGATAATGATACGATCCGATCTTTTATTATCAATTTTATTGTTTTCCATACTGCTTTGAACAACAAAAGGAAACAACACGGATAATACAATCATCGCAAGAATAATCAGCTTTAATGATTTAACTTTTGACATGGTTCAATCCCCTGATTGATTTAAAAATTCAATTTACAAATATACCCAACTATTACAAATATATTCAACTAAAATTATTAGGGGTATTCCCTACTATTTTTCTATGGTTAAGTCAATAATAAAACCACAGTGATTTACTATAGTTTAAAAACAAGCCGCAGTTCCCGCATGGGTTAAATTCTCATTATTCCTTGATTTAATAATATTTTTCTGGCTATTATAAACTTTTTAATTAATAAAAAAAGAATAAAAAAAAATGTACCTTTCAGCAAGCTTATAATTTAAGAATATCGAAACACAAAAGAGGAGAATTAAATGGCAAAAATTATACATCGTGAAGAGATGGCAAAAGGAACCATTATTCTTAACGAGATCGAAGCACCCCGCATCGCTCGTAAGGCCAAACCCGGCCAGTTCGTGATTCTTCAGGCCGATGCAACCGGAGAACGCATTCCATTGACCATGGCAGATACTGATCCGGAAAAAGGCACCATCACGATTATTTATATGGTGATCGGCAAATCCACTGCCCGGTTTAAAGATTTGCAGGTGGGTGACCAATATTTTGCCCTGATCGGCCCCCTGGGCAAACCCACCCATATTGAAAATTTCGGCAAAGTGGTCTGTGTCGGCGGCGGGACCGGGATTGCCGTTCTTCATCCCATTGCACGGGCACTCAAACAGGCAGGGAACGATGTCACCACCATTCTTGGTTCCAGAAGCGCTGATCTTTTGATCATGGAAGAAAAAATGGCGGCTGCATCCAATACACTGCATATCTGCACGGATGACGGGTCAAAAGGTCATCACGGATTTGTAACCGATGTCTTAAAGCAGACCCTTGAAACCAATGATATCGATTTGATGGTTGCCATCGGCCCCATTCCCATGATGAAATTCTGCAGCCTGATCACCAAAGAAAAAAATGTCAAAACCTTTGTCAGTCTCAACCCCATCATGGTTGATGGCACCGGCATGTGCGGCTGCTGCAGAGTTTCTGTGGGCGGAACCACCAAATTTGCCTGTGTCGATGGCCCTGAATTTGACGGTCATAAAGTGGACTTTGACGAGCTGGCCAAACGTCTGGCCTCTTATCTGGATAACGAAAAACAAAGTCTTGAAGCTTACCACAAATGCAAGATTCAATAGACAACAGACCATTCTTGGTTTTATATAGGGAGGAATAAATGGCAGATAAAAATGAGAAGGTGCCAAGAGCGATAATGCCGGAACAGGCCCCGGATGTTAGAAGAAGAAACTTTGATGAAGTACCCCTGGGGCTCACCCCGGAAATGGCTCTGATCGAAGCAAAACGATGTCTTCAATGCAAAACCCCCAAATGTGTGGAAGGATGTCCCGTATCTGTGGACATTCCCGGATTTATCAGCAAAATTGTGGACAATGATTTTAAGGGTGCCATTAACCGGCTGTGGGAACGTAATGCCCTTCCAGCAGTATGCGGTCGGGTCTGCCCCCAGGAAGGACAGTGCGAAGGTATGTGTATCCTGGGCAAAAAAGGAGATCCGGTTGCCATTGGATATCTGGAAAAATTTGCAGCAGATTACGAACGAAACAATGGCACCGGATCAACCCCTGCAGTCCCTGAAAAAACAGGCAAAAAAGTGGCTGTTATCGGGTCCGGTCCGTCCGGTCTCACCGTTGCCGGCGACCTTCTGCTCAAAGGGCATGATGTCACCATTTTTGAAGCATTTCATAAACCCGGTGGCGTTCTGGTTTACGGCATCCCCGAATTCAGGCTTCCCAAAGCCATTGTGGCATCTGAAGTAGACGCTCTTGTAAAAATGGGGGCAACCATTGAATGCAATACCGTTGTCGGCGCATCCATCACCATTGATGAGCTTTTTAATGAAGAGGGCTATGATGCTGTCTATATCGGCGTGGGTGCCGGACTGCCAAGGTTCATGAATCTGCCCGGAGAAAATCTGATCGGCATCTATTCTGCCAATGAATACCTCACCCGGACCAACCTGATGAAAGGATATCTGTTTCCTGAATATGACACCCCCATTGCCCGGGGAAAAAATGTGGTGGTCCTGGGTGCGGGCAACGTGGCCATGGATTCTGCCAGGACTGCCATGCGCCTGGGTGCGGAATCCGTAAAAGTTGTGTACAGGCGATCCCGCGAAGAGATGCCGGCCAGGAATGAAGAACTTCACCATGCTGAACAAGAAAAAGTTGAGTTTGTTCTTCTGACCAACCCCACTCAGTTTTTTGGAGATAAAAACGGGCGACTCACCGGCATGGAATGCCTGAAAATGGAACTGGGCGAGCCGGATGACTCAGGCAGAAGACGACCCGTACCGGTTAAAGGATCTGAATTCACCATTGAAACCGATCTTGTGGTGGTCTCTGTCGGGTCCAATGCCAACCCCTTGCTGACCAACTCCACGCCAGATATTGCCTTGAACCGATGGGGCAATATTGTTGGCGATGAAGTAACCGGAAAGACCTCTAAAAAAGGAGTCTGGGCAGGGGGTGATATTGTCACAGGCGCTGCAACCGTCATTCTGGCCATGGGCGCAGGTCGCGCCGCAGCCAACTCCATTCACGATTATCTGACCCGGGGATGGTAAGCACGGGGGTCAGGCCTTGAATAATAAATTAATTATTCAAGGCCTGGCCTCCTTATAATTCAAGGCCTGACCCCTTGATATACACCTTGTGATCCACCAGGGACATGGAATAAATATGGCCTTTAATAAATTTTTGTTCCCCGAAAATAGAAACCAGGCGGACACCGTTTTCATCCGGCTCAATTTTATCCACAGCTTCCATTAACAGGGTTTGTGTTTCATTTTCCAATAAATATGCATTTGCTTCACACATGAGAAAGACTCCTTAATACCTTATTTTATATGAAAGAACAGAGAAACTACTAAATTCTTTCATGTTTTGTTGCGGGCAGGCCAGGGTAAAATACCAGGGCGGCCCATGGCCGTTATAAAAACGACAAATGTTTATCCAACAATTCATCCACCAGCTCCGGCAAGGGCAGACCAATGGTTCCAACGATTTCAAGGTTATCCTGGGACAATGGCAGCAAAATTTTTTTCGCATCTGATCCAGACACAGCCTCGGCCATCTTTGGGGTGACCTCCCCCATCATGGCATGGGGCATGATAATCCCCACAGACCCGATAATGACATCCACTCTCTGAACCGTCCAGGCAATGGCATTGCTTCCGGATGCGCCTTTATTGGCCCTTGCTTTAAGCATCTGGGCAGTTGCAATGGCATTGGTGCCCAATGCCAGGATTTCAATTTTTTCCCCAAACCGCTCTTTGAGCTTTTTAATAATCACAGCGCCGATACCACCACCCTGCCCGTCAATCACACACACTCTGGCTCGTTTTTTAGTTTCCATATTTTTTTTCTTTTATTGTTAACCAGCTAAAAGATCAACATGTTTTAAGATTTTATCTTTAATGGATTGCCCTACCTGATCAATGCTGGCATTGCCGTCCACAATCGCTACCGTTTCTTGCTTCTTCAACCGCTCAAATGCTTTAAAATAATTGATCCGAACCTTTTCCATAATATCCATTTTTTCATACATGTCAAAGCTGCCCCGGTTTTTTTGAATCCGTTCAAAACAAATCTTTGGGTCCACATCAATAAACACGGTCACATCCGGCCTCAATATCTGGGCATTCAGGGAATTGGAATGAATCACCCATTCCATGTCAATATGCTGGGCATGATAGGCATAGGATGAAAAATAATACCGGTCACACAGCACCACGCACCCGTCATCCACCATCTTCTTGATTCCATTCACCGCATTGAGCAGATGATCGGTCCTGTCTGCTGCAAACAAAGACGCAATGGTTCGCTGATCTGTGGCCACCTTTCCTTCAAGCATCTGCCGGATCAATGTTCCCACGGGCCCGTTTGTGGGTTCAAATGTTGAATATACCTTCCGGCCAAACGTGGACAACCATTGGGCTGTATTTTGGATCTGGGTACTTTTCCCTGATCCGTCAATCCCTTCAAAAACAATAAACCAGCCCTTTTTTTCACCAGCCATGACCACTCCATATCAAATTTTGAATATTCAATTTATTAAAATCAAGTGTATAACAATATCATGCTTTATTGGCAAGCGGTTCCAGACTTCCAAAAATAAGCCTCAACTATTTTTCGAATGTTCTGTAAAAAAAGATTTTCAGGAATATGTTTTTAACGTATGATCGTTCTGCAAAAATAAGAAAGCAAGTCGCATTGACTGTAAAAGGAGCAATCACATGAAAAATATTTTTAATGTTGAAACCCGTACGGATCTGAAAAATGAATTGATCGGCGGCCTGACTACCTTTATGACCATGGCCTATATCATTTTTGTCAATCCGGCCATCCTGGGTGATGCCGGAATGGATAAACCGGCACTAATCACAGTCACCTGCCTTGCTGCGTTCTTTGGCACAGTCCTGGTCGGGCTTTGGGCCAACGTGCCCTTTGCCATGGCGCCCGGCATGGGGTTGAATGCCTTTTTTACCTATACTCTGGTCATTGGTCAGGGATTGAACTGGCAGACAGCACTGGGGGTTGTTTTTATTTCCGGAGTTGCTTTTCTGATTTTGACCATTGTCGGAATACGGGAAAAAATTGTCAATGCCATTCCAATTGGCCTGAGATTCTCGGCAGCAGCGGGTATCGGCCTTTTTATCACCTTTATCGGCATGAAAAACCTTGGGCTGATTGTGGATAACCCGGCAACCCTTGTCTCCATTGGAAAATTGACAACACCTGTTCTCCTGGGCCTTGCAGGGCTTATTGTCATTGTCATTCTCGAAATAAAAAAGATCAGAGGGGCGATTTTGATCGGTATCCTTGCCACATTTTTTATTGGAGTTCTTTTTGGCGAGGTAAAAATGCCGGGTTCCTTTATTTCAATGCCGCCTTCGATTACCCCGGTTGCATTTCAACTTGATATTCTCGGCGCCCTGAAATGGGGGCTGGTTGGCGCAATTTTTTCATTCATGTTTGTTGATCTTTTCGATTCAATCGGCACCATCGTTGCCTGTTCTTATGAAGCAGGTCAGGTAAAAGAGGACGGTACCATACAAAATATTGATAAAATGCTTGAAGCAGATGCTCTGGCAACTATTGCCGGTTCCCTTTTGGGCACGAGCACAACCACCACTTATATTGAATCTGCATCCGGTATTGCAGATGGCGCAAAAACAGGCTTGTCATCCATCGTGACCGCTTTGTTTTTTATTTTTGCACTGTTCTTTGCACCCTTGATCGGTGCTGTTCCGGCATTTGCAACTGCGCCTGCCCTGATCATCGTCGGTGTATTCATGTTCAAAAATATAAAAGAGATCGATTTTTCAGATTTTTCAATCGCAGTCCCGTCATTTTTGACCATTATACTGATGCCGCTGACTTTCAGTATTTCCACAGGACTGACAATTGGCTTTCTTTCCTTTATTATCATTGCTGTTTTCAGTGGCAAGATTAAGAAGGTTTCACCTGTTATGTGGGTGGTAGGTCTTCTTTCCGCCATTAATCTTTTTCTGGCCACCTAAAAAACCGGGAGCAAAAAAACCGGCGCTCGTCCTGTCTCTGACAAAAGAATTTGAAAGAAACTCTTCAATTCTGGACAATTTTTATTTTACCTTGATCTGTTCATACATCTGTTCTGCTTTTGCCGATACTCCCAAGGTAAGATAAAGATCTGCGGTCAACTTACGCTCTTCTTTTGTTATAGGGGTAAGATATCCGTAGATGATCAGGGTGGTTAACCCTTTTTCATAGTCCTGGTTATTCAGATGAATCTGACAAAGCGCTTTCCACCATTTGGGTTCAAGCATGTCTGTTTTTGTCAAAAAATTCGCATAGGCAAGCGCCTTGTCATCCATGCCCAGGGAAAAATACTGGTACAGCAGCATCTCCTGCCAGTTTTTCTGTTTGTCCTGACCAGATTCCTGGGCAAGCTGTTCAAGCCAGGGCAATGCATCCTGGTAACGTTCAAGTGAAAACATTATATTCACCAGGGTTTCTTTAAAAGACAGGGTTATCCTGTCCGGATGGGCCTTGATCAATTTGTTGAAAACAGTCAGTGCTTTTTGTGGGGCGTTTGCCTGAACATGACACACAGATGCATAATACAGATGATCCGGGTTTTTGGTGCCTGACAGGTCATACCCTTTTTCAAATGATATGGCTGCATTGGCAAAATCATCTTTTTCATATTGGGTTATGGCCTGATTGATCCATGCAGTGGCTAAAAGAAAATTTTCCTGGCCCATCACAAAAACAGGTAAGATAACTAGACAGATAATCATGATGATACACTGTTTCATCAGTTCTCCAGCTTGAACCGGATGGTGGTCCGGGCCATTGTGGCAACCGGGATTCCACCCACGGTTCCGGGCTTGAATTTCCATTTGGAAACACAGTTGATCACGCTTTTATCAAAAATATTTTCAGGCTGGGCATTCACAATGCAGATCTGTTCAACCTGCCCTTGTTTTGTTACAAGAAACTTAACATCAACCGATCCTTCAATGCCCCTGCGGCTTGCCCGGACCGGGTAAACCGGAGGTATCCTGACAAGCGTGACAAGGGGTGAATCCAGCTCTCCTACGGTATACTGGTTTTTCAAGACAGGGGCAGCCGCTGGAATCGGCTCAATCTTTGGCATGGCAAGATCGGTTGGGGCTGCCGGAAGTTTTGGATTCAGTGCAAAATCAAGTTTAAGATTCAAGTTTGCAGGCCGCGGCCTGGAGGGTGCTGCCTTTGACCCGACAATCTTTTTTTCAGGTTCTGCCGGTTTTATTTTTTCAGGTTCTTTTTCAGGGACATGGGGGTGCGCCGGTTTGATCCGGACAACCCGTACCTGTTGAATATCTTCAAGTTTATCAAGTTTATCCGGCACGCCCTGGATCAGGCCGGGCATGAGCCCGAAAAGACTGATATTAAGAAGGATAGAACCTGCCAGGGCAAGGCCCCAGTTTTGAAGAAACCTGAAAAAAGCCATCACCTTTGTTTTATTCTCCCTGGCCAAGGCTTGCAGCAATGGCCACATTCTGGGCACCCGCAAGCTTGCAGGCATCCATTACATTGATCACAAGACCGGTCAGACTTTCTTTGTCTGCCACAATCACCACACTGCCTTCCGGGTTTTCTGCAAGCGCCCTTTCCACATTGGCACGGACCGCCCGGATATCCACAGCACGCTGATCAATGTGGATGGTGTTGTCTTTTGTGACGCCGATCAGAATGGTGGCCTGGGCTTTGCTGACCGCTGTTGTAGCAGTGGGTCTTGAAATGTCCACGCCGGTCTCTTTGACAAAACTGGTTGTGACCAGGAAAAAAATCAATAATATAAAAACCATGTCAATCAGGGGAGCGATGTTCAGCTCAAGATTTTTTGAGTTTGCCCGCCTGTAACCTGTAATGTTGAGCATAAAAATTTCCTTATAAAAACCGGTTTAAATACATACCGGTTGCAGCAATCTTATATTTTAAGTTGTTGGCTCTTTTTGTTAAAAACCCGCTCATGTAAAGGCCGGGGATCGAGACCATGAGTCCTGTCTGGGTGGTGATCAATGCCACGGATATTCCCCCTGCCATGGCTTTGGCATTGCCGGTTCCGAAAATGGTGATCACATCAAAGGTTTCCATCATGCCGATGACAGTGCCTAAAAGTCCCAGAAGCGGGGCAACGCCTGCCATCACCCGGATGGCGCCAAGATGGGTGTCAAGGGACAAGACCAGGCGGACAACAGTTTCATCAAGAATAAAACTGTCCAGGACCGGGTCATGGCTGCGGGCGGCAAGAAACTGCCTGACCAGAAGCGAGTTAATGCCCCGATATTTTTCATCCGGCTGCTGGTTTGCCTTTACAAGCTGTCCTGCCATGTTCCGGGAAATATTTTTAATATAAAGCCTATGAAGAAACAAAAGCCGGTTGATGATCAGAGTCCACATGAAAAAGGATATGACCAGGATCGGAATCATGACAACCCCGCCTGCCTGCATATAATTTTCAATGGAAAATAAAAGCTCTTTGATCATCATGTTAGTGCCTCTGTGCCCAGGTTTTGAATACCATGTTGACAAATGCCACGGATTTTTCCTCCAGCCTGGAAATCTGGGTTTCCACCTTTCGGCTTAAAAGCGTGTGGGCCAGCATGACCGGGATGGCAACGGTCAGTCCCAGCATGGTGGTGACAAGCGCTTCTGAAATGCCGCCGGACATCATTCTCGGATCTGAGGTGCCGTAATAGGTGATCACATGAAAGGTATTGATCATACCTGTGACGGTTCCCAGAAGTCCCAGAAGCGGGGCTATGGCAGCCAGCATGCCAAGGGTGGACAAAAAGCGCTCAATTTTCGGGATCTCACCCAGGATGGCCTCCTGGAGTGCATTTTCTATTTCAGGGCGAGTCCTGTCTTTAAGGGCAAGGGCTGTCAGTAGTATCTTGGGAAGAAATTTAGTGCGCATGGATTCAAGGTAAGTTCTGCATTTGTCCCAGTCATCGGCTATGATCAGTTCTCTTAATCTGTTCATGAGCTTTTCGGGATTGACCCGTCTTGTTGAAAAGAAAATCACTCTTTCAATCAGGATAAGAACAGCCAGCACCAGGATGGCAAGTATGGGCCAGACAATGGCGCCGCCCTTGGGGACCTGTTCCATCAGACTGAGTTCATGGGTCAGCTGGCGGATGGCCCCGCCTTTTGAGATGTCCATATACACATCATCACTTTTGCCCTGCATATAATCTGTGATCTTGTCTCTGATCCTTTTAGGCGGCAGTTTTGAAAGGGCAAAAAACCGCTGGCTCTGGTCGGAATACAAAAGAAAACCAGCTTCTTTGTCCAGCATATAAATCCCGGTAAAATTTCCCAGTATCAGAAGACTTGCCTCCTGTTCCCTGCCCTGACGGTCAACAATCAGGTTTTTTGTGATTTTGACCTGGCCGGATGCCTGAATTTCTTCAAAAAGAAGGTCAGACAACAATTTGACATCATCCATGGAAGGAAATTTTTCCTGGCGAATGACAGGTTCCAGAAAGTTCTGCCAGTCCAAAGTCATGCCGCTTTGAATGCTCTGGATCAACAGGGCTTTTAAATCCCTGGCATTGGTTCGGACCACGCCTTCAAAGTCCCGGTTTATGGCGCTGGTATCTTCAAGGTCATGGTTCAGTTTTTCTGTTTGAATTTTTAACTGGCTGATATGATCCTGAATCTGTTCGTTCCGGGTTTTCAGCGCTTGAATATCTGTTGATAATTTTTCAATAAGCGCCTGCAATGCCTTTTTGTCATTTTGAATCACCAGCAACTGGTTCCGGGCTTCGTTCTGGGCCTGTTCTTTTTCAACCCGGGCTTTATCCATCAACTGCTGTTGCTGCTGTTCCACTATCTTGTAATCCTGGCGCATGTCTGACCGGGCAACTGCAGAAAAACCTGCAAGCCAGGCCAGGATAAGGCCAATCAAAAAAAAACGCTTTATCATTGTTCACCTCCCTGTTTGGCAAGTCTGCCCAGGGGAAGGGATAAAAGCTCGGCTGGTTTTCTTTTTTTGCTGATCTCAACACAGGACTGAATTGCCCCAAGATATTCATCTGCCAGGGGATTCCATGTTTTTGTAGCCACATTGTAATAAGCGCAGGACGTCTGATCCAGGGATAAAAAGAAAAGACTAACCCTGCCCAGGCGAAACATATTACCAAGAACCGCTTCATTGCCCATGAGCACTTTTTCCTGGTATGTCTCAATGGTATTGCCGTAATCCGCCTCAACAAAAAGTGCTTCCATTACTTTACGGTATTTTTCGGCAATGGAGACATCCACAGCTTCCAGCACCTGTTCAAGATTTTTCAGCCGCATTGACCGTTCATCTTTTAAAAAAGGCGTATCATTGGAGACCAGAGCTGCAAGTTGAGCATATACCGTGTTTAAAAACGGCAGCAGTTCTTTTTGTATTCTCATAGATTCCTGTTTCTGCTTTAAACGCTTTTCGTTCAGGGTTGTGGCTTCAGATTCTGCGACTGCAAGCGCCTTATTTTCCGATTCCAGGGCTTCTTGTTCATTTTTCAATAGTTCATACTGGTAGATCAGTTTTTCTTTTTCCTGTTCCCATTGGTCTGCCTCTTTCTGGGTTTTCTGCCGTATCTGAATCGACTGCTCAACCGGCTGTCGGACATCTTCTATCCGGTTGGTCTGACATTGGCTTGTTAAAGGAAATGAAAAATACACAACCAACAGCAAAAGGCCTGCCTGAATCAAAACAATACTTGCCTTTTTCTTTAAATGTTTCATTTTAATCCATTCATATGGTTTAATTATTAATGATATTCTGCTCAGCCAGGCATCCCCCACAAAAAGATTGTCCATCCATATGCTCAAGCTTTGAGGCCATGGTGGGCTCTTTGCATTTATCGCACTGGACTGAAGGTTCGATGCGGGCCCTGGACGGCATGGGGATGGTGACTTCCCTGATTTCAAACAGGGTCTCAGGGGATTGGTCCAAAATCTCCATGGACTTTGCCTCATGCAGCAGTTTGAACTCACTGCGGTCGGTCTGGGTCGCTTTTCCGCTCCGGAGCAGGGCCATCAGTTCCTGATGCCGGTTGTCAACCACTGCATCCGGGTTGTGTTTCCGGGCGACCCTGACCCCTTTACCGGTCTGTCGGCTGACAAAGGTAAAGGCCATTTTGCCATAATCGCGGTAAATGAAATTGCCTTTGCCGAAAGTGCACCCGGTTATCACCTGAACCGCGTCTGAACAGCAGGCATCGGTTTCCACAATGGCCACGATTTCTTCATCCATGGAGCGGTTTTCCGAGAGTCGGTCCATCCCGGCCACAGCCGCCTGATACCCCAGGGAAAGGCCCGGGCAGAGATGGCCATGAAAATCAAGACATTTTTTAAACAGTTCCGTATCTAAAATTGTTTGTGCTGACATTGGTTTTTTCCTTTTTATAAAAATTATGTATATCGGTTTTATTTTTTTACTAACCCGGCAATTTCATAGGGATTACTGCCAGCCTGCTGGATGTCGGTATAAAGGGTTTCATTTAAATCAAATACCGCAGATGTCGACACAAATTGATCCGGGCGGTCTAATTGCGGCAGGGCTGCCAGAACTGCGGCTGCTTTGGGTGATCCTTCGGATGTCAGAGCGCGCAGACGGTCAAAATGAAAACTTAAGGCCATACCTTTTCCAGTTTTGGTTTTATTATTCCAGACCAGCAGGATGCAGGCCGGATCAACAATGGAAATTCTTTGGATCTGTTCATCGGATAACGGCTTGACCACCAGTCCTTTTTTACCCGGAGTGCAGTCCAGGATGACCTGGAACGCATCTTCCTTGCACCATACAGGACTTGCGATAACCGTATAGTGTTCTGCCTTTTTCAACGGATAATGATCAAGAATGTAGTGGGCCAGCAGATACCCCGAAGTCAGACCGGGGCAGATATGGTTGTGCAGTTCCGCTGCCTTGAGAAAGTCATAAGGACCGTCCTTGGCCCAGACATTGGCCATGACAGCCAGGGTGAACATGTCTGCACCGGCCTTGTAATCTTCTTTAACGGTTTTCCAGAAAGAGGGAGACAAAACAGTTTCAGCGCTCAGATTCAAGGTTTCACTGAACCAGTCCTGTTGAAGTCGGCTGATGATCACGGCTCTGCCATCGCTTTTTTTAAACAGCATCAGCCGCAGAGGGTGCTGCTGGGGACGTTGGAAAAAAAACAGATTGCCCTTCCCCACCATACATCCGGTAATGTCCTGGGCCTGCTCCAGAAAAGAAAGGGCAGGCTTTCCATTGACAGTGATATAAGGGATGTTGGTCATCATCAACACCTTTTTGTCGCCTTTTTCAACATCAAGCGTACTCATAGCCTGTGAAACAACCCCGGGAAAAGTGGCAGCCAGGGCATTTCCCCAGAAGACCAGAATGAAAATAACGGCCACCGGTAATGTAGATCTGATCAATTTTTTCATTTTTTTCTCCTTGATTAATGGTGTTATAAATCTTTGGTTCAGCATTCCGGTCAGATACTGATACTGAACGATGCGCCAAAGGTACGGTCTGTTGCCGGATATCCGCTTGCGTCATAATATTTTTCATCCAGTATATTTTTAACATAAACACTGAGGGTTCCATTCTTCAGCCACCCGGCCTGCTTGAAAAACACATGTTGCACGCCAAAATCAAATACATGATAGGCGTCATTTTCCACAGTAGTAAAATTCCAGACATCCGGGGCAATCTCGTCGGAGATCTCAGTGGTTTCAGGACTCTGATAAATATAATCCACCATCAGGGTCGTGTTTTCCCCAAAAGCATACCGCAGCCCCGCGCTTGCCCGCCTTTCCGCCCGTTGGTCCAGCTCGGTCTCTCCTGCCGATTCATTTCCTTGATTTTCAAATTTCTGCCAGGCCAGGGTCAGGTAAAAGGACAATTCATCTGTAAGATGCCCGCCCACCTCTATATCCACTCCATGTCGGTAAACCTCGTCAAGGTTAATTTTATAATCGCTGAAGCGCAACGCACCTGCACCTGCGCCGGAATAATTGGCATACGTGCTGTTGGTCGCGATATAGTCCTTAATTTGATAGAATGCATAGTCAACCTTAAGATGGATGTCCCGCCACAGACCGCGATCCAAAATCAGGTCATAGCCCATGCCGTGCTCCGGTTCAAGGAAGATACCGGCTGGCCGACCCTGGGGATTGTAATCACCGTGATAATCCGGGGCGTGCCATATTCTGCTGACCCCGGCCGAAAGCGAGGTGTTCTGCAGCCAGGGTGCCAGATCATCGAGCCTCCAGGTGGCAAATGATTTTGGAATCCACTGATCCCACTCCCGTTCCACATATTTGTCATATGCCGTGTTCCAGGGATTGCCGTTGGACCAGTTGCTGACCCAGATATTCGTATTTTCATAGCGCATGCCCAGCTTTAGATCCACTGAAGGCAAAATCTGCCATTGATGCTGAATAAACGCCCCTTGTTTCCGGACCCGTTCGGTTTTGGTTTCATCCACCCCTTCATCGTACAATTGAGCCAGGTCGCATCCAATGGTCGTGGTCTGGTTTTTTCCCCATTTAATTTCATCCGAAACTTTGCCGCCCTGCTGCCACCAGTCGGTTTCCATTGAACTTAAATAAGTTCCCTGTGAATGATCGGCAGAATTTATCCAGTCCAGGTAGGCCCGGTCCCTTGTTTCTGTGCCATAACCTGCGCTAACTTGAAGACGCCCGATGGCAAAAGATTGTGCATAATTAAGTTGATACGATTGTGAAATACTGTCCCAGGTCGGATTCTGCCAGGGGTCCCATGTGCTTGTCGAGGCAACGGGATACGAAAAATCATAATCAATCCCCCCGGCCTGTGCGGTTCCAGGGTTGTTGACCGGTGCATCCCGATCAATATCTGACGAAGAAAGACTTACGGTCACATATCCGTCCTCTGACAGAATAAGCCCCAACCGACCATATCCTGTATTGATCTGAGTTTCATTGTTGCGCAGATATCCGTTTGTCATATAATTTCGATAGGCCAGATCATAGGTAAATGAATCCACCCCGCCCTGGATCACGGCGGTAGTATTGAATGTATCATAGGAGCTGAAAGCCGATGTCAGGATCAAATCCGGCTTTTTTGTTTCATGGAATTCCGGGGATTTTGTCTTCATATTCAATACCCCGCCGATACTTTTGGCATCATACAGCGCTGAATGCGGCCCGGGCGAAATTTCAACAGAGTCGATCAGAAAGGTGGGCAAAAGCGCATAATCAACAATATTGCTGGATTTACGTCCCCCTGTTTTCTGGGTTGTCAACCCGTCAATGGACATAACAAAACGCGAGGCATCATAGCCTCTCATATAGATGCTGTCCACGCCCGGGTCCAGATCCGACTGACCCCTAAAATCAATGATAGCCAGGGTTTTGACCACATCAATCACACTATTCGGAGGGCCGATGGGGGTCAGTTTATCCACCTGGATAATGGTTTGTGAAGGGTTCTGTTTGAAACCGGGGGCCCCAGCCTGTCCTTTGACCACCATCTCGTCCAGATGCTCAATATTGCTCCCGTCCTGTTCCGCATACAAGGGCAAAAGGCCCATGCAGACAAGCGTGACGATGGTCAGAATATTTATTTTTATCCATTTTTTTTTCATTTACGTCCTCCTTGTTGAATTACGGAATTTTTTTGAATGCTCCGACATAATCCAGCAGCCCGTTGACCTTGAGAAGACGAAATGATATGCTCGTACTTGCCTTCCTGTATATCAGGGGCGCGACCCAAAGGCAGCCGCCTGATCCTGCCAGGAAATGCGGCTGCCTTTTTTTCATGAATTCTGTTGATAGTGTTTTGATACAGGTTCTACATTTAATTTGCCCTTTCCAATTGTTCCATTGCTGACATCACTTTTTCAAACGACCTGCATTCCCCCAATAAAAAAAGCCAGGAGTCCAAAATAGAATTCTTTCTATCAGGCCTTCCTGGCTTATATTCAATTATTTAATGTTAACTGTGCTAATGTCTTACTGCAATTTCTATTGCATTTTGCAAAAAGTAATACTGGATTCAAAATCTTAAGTCAAGACTATTTCTATTTTTTAAAGCATCAAGTCGGTTTTATATTTTTGAGAACCTCTTTGCCCGGACAAAAATAAAGAAATCGATTTTTCAAATTTTTCGATTGCAGTCCCGTCATTTTTGACCATTATACTGATGCCGCTGACTTTCAGTATTTCCACAGGACTGACAATTGGCTTTCTTTCCTTTATCATCATTGCTGTTTTCAGTGGCAAGATTAAGAGGGTTTCACCTGTTATGTGGGTGGTAGGTCTTCTTTCCGCCATTAATCTTTTTCTGGCCACCTAAAAAACCGGCGCTCGTCCTGTCTCTGACAAAAGAATTTGAAAAAAACTCTTCAATTCTGGACAATCTTTATTTTACATTGATCTGTTCATACATCTGTTTTGCTTTTGCCTGGGCGTTTGCCTGATTAAAGTCTAACTATTTGACGTAACCTATCCTGTTGCATCTTTAAACTGAGCGTTTATCCGTCCTGCAGATACTGCCATTACAATTGCCTGGGCAGCACCGATCTCTTCGTCACTGATACCATTTTCCTTAGCCTCGCTAAGGCAATGCTGCATTCAGGGGTAGCACCCGAACGCCATGGCAGAAACAAGATACAGCAATCGGGTTGTTTTGGTTTCCAATACACCATTGTGCCTGGCAGAATCAGAAAAAGCGCCAAAGGTTTGTTGTTGTTTTTCCGGTAACATATTCTCCTCCTTTAATGTTGTGTAGTTCTATATTTTCGATTAATATAAACAATCAATCGCGTCAAACGATTTATTCCGATGCATTTCATCGAATAGAACGATGGGAGAGGTAAAAAATGGAAATCCGCCAGTTGAAAACATTCCGGGTTGTTGCTGATCAATTGAGTTTTACAAAAGCGGCTAAACAATTGTTCATGGCCCAGTCTTCAGTTTCTTCCCAAATCAGAGCTTTGGAAGCTGAATTGAATTTAAAATTGTTCGATCGCATTGGGCGCAGGGTTCTGATTACGGATGCGGGCGAAAAGCTATATGCCTATGCCCGCCGCATGGAAGATATGACTGACGAGATCTGTTCTGAAGTGGGTTGCAGTCAGAACAAACGGGGAACATTGACCATCCGGGTTCCCGAGACCCTGGCAAGTGTTTATATGCCTGAAATAGTGACCCGGTTTCATGCTGATAACCCAAACGTGAAGCTTGATTTTATAAACTGCTCTGATTCCCGGCTTAGAGAAGAGTTAAATTCCGGACGGATTGACCTGGCATTTTTATTGACTGACTCGATTCATTTTAAAGAGGTGAATGTCAGGATGCTCAAAACAGAGCGCCTGATACTGGTTGCCAATTCCGATCATGCGCTTGCCGGAATGAAAAGAATATCAATTAAAGATTTGGGAGGATATACGGTTCTGCTTCCCAAAACTGATTGAAATTATCCAAAATCGTTCGGGCGGTCGCTCGAAGAACAAAACATCATGGTTCAGACCCTTAAGTTTTCAAGCATCAACAGTATGCATAATTGTTTGAAGCGGGGTATCGGCTTTACGATTTGTCCTGGGGTGTCAGTTAAAAAGCAGATTCTGGAAAAAAGTCTGGTAAAACTGGATTGGGAGGAAGATAATTTTGAAACCTCTGTGATTATGATCTGGCATGCTGAAAAATGGTGTTCGCCGCTGTTAAAACATTTCATGACTCTGTCCGAAGAAGTGATGTCTGGTTAACGATCCTTAAAACGGCCAGATCCTCTATACATGCCCAGATAGGCTTTTTTAAACGGCCTGCATTTTCCCCAATAAAAAAAGCGCTGTAATCCCGGTCGATAAAACAGGCGTTGTGATCATTCAATCCATATTTTTTCTTCCGGCCCGTCAAATACTTCTCCGATCTGAGCCGCATCACTGATTCCGGCATCCTTGAGTGCCAAAAGCAATTGGGATGCCTGGGATGCCTTCACGCTGATCAACAGTCCGCCCGAGGTTTGGGGATCCACCAGAACCGCCTGAAAAGATCGGTCCACGTTTTCGGAAAACCGGATCATGGCTTCCCGGAATTCTCTGTTTTTATAAGCACCGGCCGGGATCAGCCCCATGGCAGCAAATGTCAGGGCATCTTGAATTACAGGTATATTTTTAGAAAACAGGCGGACACTCATGCCCGATCCAATAACCATTTCAGCCAGGTGTCCGATCAGTCCGAATCCGGTTACATCTGTACAGGCGGTGACCTCAAAACCGGCCATGACCTTAGCGGCCTGCCGGTTGAGAGTGGCCATTATCCGGGTGACTGTATCCGTGAGTGCCTGGGAAGCCATTGCTGCTTTTATGGCGGTGTTGATAATGCCCGTTCCCAGCGGTTTGGTCAGAATCAGACGGTTTCCCGGATGCAGGTTTCCTTTAATCAGCACCTTTTGGGGGTGTACAAAACCGGTAACGGACAGCCCGTATTTCAATTCCTTGTCCTCGATGCTGTGACCGCCGAGCAGTACTACCTCGGCCTCGACCAGTTTATCGATCCCCCCCTGGATGATCTGGCGCAGCACCGATAAATCCATTTCTTTGACCGGAAACGCTACCAGGTTCATGGCGGTTTTCGGAGTGCCGCCCATGGCATAGACATCGCTGAGCGCATTGGCAGCCGCAATCTGTCCGAACCAGTATGGGTCATCCACAATGGGCGTAAAAAAATCAATAGTCTGGATCAGGGCCAGGTCATCGGATATTTTATAGACACCGGCATCATCGGCTCTCTCAAGCCCGACCATGACATGTTCATTTGTTGGAAATACCATACCGCACAATGCTTTATCCAGGTCCCCTGGAGAAAGTTTGGACGCTCAACCAGCCCCTGCAACAGACTCGGTGAGCCGTATTTTTTTAACATCTGTCATTTAAAAAATGTTCCTTTTAATTTTCATTGACTTGCCTTGTGTGACTGATCTTGCAACCGGGTGATCACTTTTTTTCAAGGTAGCGGATGATAAGAAAAAGCGACCGGTTTCCCGTGGTCTGACTGGAATTATTCCACCCCGCCTTTAGGTTTCTTCCTTTTTGATCGTAAACCGGGCTGATGAATCGACCAGTGAATGCCAGGCCATCAGTTTTCGTATGACATGCCGTTCTTTTAGGCTTTTAAAGAATCAGTGTCAATGGCTTGTCTGTCCAAAACATCATGTGAATGTTTTTTTCTTGTTAAAAATAGATAATTTTATCATGACACTGCGGTGTTGTCACTGATAAAAACCCAAATCGCAGCGTTGAACTGGTTAAACCATAAATTCGGGCTGAGCCGTTGAAGAATACTCAACAACCGCTGTATGTTGAGACATTGATGTAATCCTTAGCGGGTCATTGATCAAAAGTCCTTTTTCCTGGGCAGTGATAACCGGAAAGCCATAGGGCGTATTGGTATGTTTCAACGGTTTTTTGGCTTCCAGTCTCTTTTGAACAAACGCTAAATGGTTTGAAAGCCTCTGGCGAATCATCTGCTGCGCAATTTGGATAAAATTATCTTTGGCACGGATATTGGCTTCCTGAAGGGTTGTCTCGATTTCATACCCCACACTGTTTCTGGCAGAGACCATGGCTGCGGATGTTGTTGTTCCCATGCCCAGAAAAGGGTCTAACACCAGATCGCCTTTTACCGAATACATATTGATTAGCCGGTAGGCCAGTTCAAAGGGATAGGCCGCACTTCTTTTCCGGGTATCTTTATCCTTAAGTGTTTGCGAAGTGCCTTTTATATCAAACCAGATATCTGAAAACCATTGGTTGCGCTCTTCCCAGAAAAGGGCACTGGCGTGCCTGTTTTTTTTATCAACTTCTGTTTTGAATTCTCTTTTGCCACCCTTTCGTAAAATCAAAATATATTCATGCTCCAGGGTTACATAGGCACCAGCCGGCAACATCCCGGAACCCATGAACTTATTGGGGGCATTGGTTTGTTTGCGCCATAAAATACAGGGAAGGGATGTAAATCCCAATTTTTGTGCATAGGACAGGATTCTGGCATGATTGGTATACAAAACAAAATGATTGTTCATGGTTCGGGTTGCATCACCAATATTGATACAGGCAAAACCGCCCGGCTTTAAAACCCGGTAAACTTCTTTCCACGTTGCATCCAGCATGCAGTGCATGGACTCCCAGGCACCGAACCCATCTTCTTTTCCCAATTTTGCCGTAACATCGGCACTGTGCTGTGAAAACAGCTCATCCCACATCTCGATCATGGGATATGGCGGTGAGGTCACCATTAAATCGACACTTTCATCACAAAGCTCTGTCATATGTCTTGAATCAGCAAATAAGGTTCTATGTTCTGTCTGCATTCAGCTCCTTTTTTTTTATAGTTTGTTGGTAGCTCTTTACCATTTATAAATTTTTAAGTAAATTAAGATAATGAATTGTCCAGGGGGAAAATAGTCTCCTGCTCAAACAATATCAAAGCCGTGCCTGAAGCATTTGCAGCCGTCACTGGCAAAAGGAGGTTTTTTTGACTATTGAATTGTTATTCGGAAAGCACACCATTGCACTGAATCTGCCGTCCGACATCAATGTCCGTTTGATTGAAAAATATCCCATGCCAGTGGTTGCAGACGATCGCAAGGCAATAGCTCAAGCGTTTAACACCCCCATCAACAGTCCGACTCTGGCAGAACTGGCTTCCGGCAAAAAAAATGCCTGTATCCTGATCTGCGATATCACCCGGCCCGTTCCCAATGGGTTGATCCTTGAACCCCTTGTGGAAACCCTGATCCATGCCGGCATGGACAAAGAAAATATTACCATCATGGTTGCCACGGGACTGCACCGGCCCAATGAGGGACCAGAACTTAAGGAACTGATCGGATCTGACACCATTTTTCATTCCATTCGAATTGAAAACCACTTTGCCAGGGACCAAAAGGCCCATGCAGATCTTGGCCATACCTCAAGAGGCATTCCCATCAGCATTGACAAACGGTTCCTTAAAGCAGACCTGCGCATTGTCACCGGATTGGTGGAACCTCACTTTATGGCTGGATATTCCGGCGGCAGGAAAGTGGTTGCCCCGGGTGTGGCCGGTCAGGATACCATTCTGAATTTCCATATGGCCCATATTCTTGAAAACGAAAAAGCCGGCAATTGCATCCTGGAAGGGAATCCGCTGCACCAGGCCCAGCTTGAAATTATCCGGGCCATTGGAGACATCTATGCTGTCAATGTCGTGATTGATGATAAACGGCAATTGGGAAAAGTGACTTTTGGGGCCATTGAACCCAGCCATCTTGAAGCGGTCCGCTTCCTCAAACAATATGGCGAAATTGATGTGGATAAAAAATTTAGAACCATTGTGACTTCGGCGGGCGGTTATCCTTTGGATAAAACCTATTATCAAACCATCAAGGGCATGGTCAGCCCCATGGATATCCTGGAACCCGGAGGAACCATCATCATTGCCAGTGAATGCTCAGAAGGCATGGGCAGCCCGGAATTTATTTCAGCCCAGAAAATGCTGTACAACCAGGGGCCAAAAACCTTTATGAAGACCTTGTATGGCAGAAAAAAAGCACGCATTGATGAATGGCAGACCCAAATGTTGCTCAAACCGCTTTGCCGGGGATCAATTAAACTGTATGCCCCTCATTTAACCGACGACCAGTTGCAACAAACCTGCGTTGACAGCATTTCCTGCCTGGAAGATGCCATCATTGCCAGTGTTAAAGCCCAGAACAGCAAGGATGTCGCCGTCATTCCCGAAGGTCCCTATGTGGTGCCCCGGTATAAGGGCTAATAATACACTGCCAGGCCTGAAGTAAATTTCTCATACTGGCTGACCTCATTGAGCCGGTCAATGGGAAGGCCCGGTCTTAAATTTACAGGAGAACCCGGTTCTGATTGGAGATATTCATGGGCAAACTGATGAATCTGGTCCTGTTCAAACCAGAACCCCGGCTCTTTGATATATCTTTCAATAACCACTTTCTTTTTTTTGCCCAGAACCACTTCCTTAAATGGATGTTGATAGGAAACCGCAGTTTTCAAGGATGCCGCACTGTAGCTGACCTTGAGCCGGACATTTGAAAAATCGATATAAGGCCACAGGTCTGCATTAAACAAAAGCTGATCGCAGGCTTTTGATCGTTTCCACAACCCTGAGTCCATCTGCTGTAAAACAAGATGTTCGTGAATGGTATTGATCTGTTCTGGTTCCCCGAAAAGACTCATGCTCCGGATATATCCTGTGGATGTTATATTTTC
Organism: Pseudomonadota bacterium; assembly: GCA_043827005.1. Classification (GTDB taxonomy): domain Bacteria; phylum Desulfobacterota; class Desulfobacteria; order Desulfobacterales; family Desulfobacteraceae; genus Desulfobacula. The sequence continues at coordinate 34,250 of JBDRPM010000163.1, forward strand.
ATAAGCCGCCTTGATCTTAAGGGCGGTTCTGTGTTTTGCGCCAGCTGCCTGAAACTGGTTACGATAAGTGAAGGAACAATAATTGATGGGCAGGGCAATCTTTTCTTTCAGGGCATATCGGATCAGCTTCAAGGCGTTCAATTCGGTTTCCAGAACCGTCACCCCGGGACCGTGAAGAAAGGTATATCCTCTTTGTATAAAAGCGGTTTTATTAAACTGGGTACACCTGAGCTGATGAAGATTAAGATAATTAACCCCCCGTTCATACAACTCTTTGATCACTTGTCGGGTTTGTTCCAGATCTTCCGGAATGGCTGGAATTTCTACTGTGACCTTGGGAATGATTCCAAGCGCTTTTTTTAAGGCTTCCAGTGAATACTGGTTGGCACTGATATCAAACCGGATTTCATCCAGGCCATTGTCTCTTAACATCTTGAGCTTATCTTCAGTGACCAGGATGCCATTGGTATACATCCAGATGTAAAGCGGGCGATTCACTTTGGCCCGAAGGGTTTTTAAAAACAGCAGGACCCGGTCAAAGGTCATGAACGGTTCTCCACCACTGAAACTGACACCTTTGATATTAAACGCATCCACATAGCTGGCATATTCGTGAGGATCTCTAAATTCAACCGTACTGGTCATAGGATGTCCTTTTTCATTCTGGGCGGAAGGACAATAAAAACAACGGGCATTGCATATCCCATTGATAAACAGACAGGACCAGTCGCCTTTTCCACACAGATCACAGCCAGGAGAAATATCATGGGAAAATAATTTTGTCCTGGAAAACCGCCATCCAGCAGCGGCACCAGGATGTTCAAAAATAGAATGAATCAGCTCATCACGAAGATCAGAAGCTGTCTTTGCTGATTCAGGCGTAAGCCAGTTCATTGATTCATAAGAGTCTGAATATGTCTGCTGGTTTTTCTGTATGAATTCAAGGGTATTGTTTTTGATCATATTTTGCTGCCTGTTTTTTTAAAAAAGTAAAAGGCAAGAAAGAAAGCACAATTGATGCCAGGAGCCAAAACCGGAAGGTACTTATTTATAATGATTTGACTTAATGGGATATTTTAAGATCGATCTGTTTTTATTCAGATGCCATCTGGCATTTGTTGGGAAAAAAACAGGATGCACAAGGTCTTAAAAACCAAAACAGGCTTTTCAATGTCTTGTTAACCAGGACATTTCACCTTGCAGGCGAACCGTTTTTACCTTATCGGCGGCGTTGCAGACCGTTTGCGGTAGAAATTGCCGAATTTACACAACGCAGCAGGACAGGATGAATCAGCTTTTAAAATGTAAACTTATTTTTGAGTGGGCCCTTATGGAGAAGTCCTGATTTGAAGCTTAACTAGTGTTTGAACGAAAACTCATCCATCTGCTGCGTTGCTGCGCAAAGCTGAAATCCTCATGTACTACAGTACACTCCGGTTTCAGCTTTGCTTGCGCCTTGCATATGGACAAGTTTTCATCCAAACACGGGTTTTCGGTC
>JBDRPM010000164.1:0-3452 GCA_043827005.1 Pseudomonadota bacterium
GACCGAAAACCCGTGTTTGGGCGAAAAGTTGCCCATATGCAAGGCGCAAGCAAAGCTGAAACCGGAGTGTACTGTAGTACATGAGGATTTCAGCTTTGCGCAGCAACGCGGCAGATGGGTGAGTTTTCGTTCAAACACTAAATAAATTTTTTTCAACCAGATAAAAACTGGTTGTATGAAACCGTGTTTTACTGATACATAGTGTCTGACCGAAAACCTGAAAATTTTTTCAAGTACAAGGCGGGCGAGAATTTTAACCGGAAGAATACATTGAGTATTTTGAGGATTAAAATTTGCAGCCCAACGCAGTAATCGGGAAAATTGGCGGTTTTTGGTCGGGCACTACATAATCACCTGATAATTGTTTTTTTATATATGGGATGATCCCATGGTGGAGGAATTTATGTGGAAAAATATTGAGCAGGCTCCGGCCGATGCCATTTTTGGTCTGACCGATGCCTTTAAAAAAGACACCAATCCAAACAAAGTCAACCTGGGTGCAGGTGTTTATAAAGACGACAGCGGCAACACACCGATTTTAGAATCGGTTAAGGCGGCTGAAAAAATGTTGCTGAGCATTGAAAGCAGCAAAAGTTATCTGCCCATATCCGGTGATCCGGCCTATGCCAGAAGTGTTCAAAAACTGCTGTTTGGTGAAACCGGAGAAGCGTTCACATCAGAACGGGCTGCCACCATCCATGCGCCCGGCGGAACCGGTGCGCTTCGAATGGGTGCGGAACTGCTAAAAAAGTTTTCTCCCGATGCAGCGGTATGGGTCAGTTCTCCCACATGGGCAAACCATAAGGGAATTTTCAGCGCTGCAGGATTTAAAATCAAGGAATACCCATATTATGACGCACAAACCAAATCCGTGGATGTTGACCCGTTTTTCACCTGTTTAAAACAGATTCCCCAGGGGGATATTGTTCTGCTGCATGCCTGCTGCCATAACCCCAGCGGAGTTGATCTGTCTGATACGCAATGGCGACAGGTGGCTGACATTGCCAAAGAAAAAAACTGGACTCCGTTTCTTGACTTTGCTTACCAGGGCTTTGGTTCCGGTATTGAAGAAGACCGGTTTGCCATTGATATTTTCTGCCAGACCGGGCTTGATCTTTTTATTGCCAGCTCGTTTTCAAAAAATATCGGTCTGTATAATGAGCGAACCGGGGCATTGACCATTGTCAGCCCCACGCAAAAAGAAGCCCAGGTTGCCATGAGCCATTTAAAACTGGTGGTCCGGGTCTGTTATTCCAATCCGCCGGCCCATGGCGGACTTGTGGTGTCCACCATCCTGAACAACAAAGAACTGACCGCTCTGTGGATTGAAGAAGTATCAGACATGCGAAAAAGGATCGTTGCCATGCGGACAGCCCTGGTTGACGGTCTTGCCCGGCGAGGGGTGGTTGAAGATTTCTCCTATATCAAACAACAGCGGGGCATGTTTTCTTTTTCAGGCCTTTCCAATGATACCGTGGCATGGCTCAAAGAACATAAATCCATTTATGTGGTGGGTGGCGGCCGGATCAGCGTGGCTGGTCTGACAACCGGTAATATTGATTATATCTGTGATTCAATTGCCCAGGCATTAAAGGCATAAAGTTTAAATTTTATTTAAGGCTCCTGCGCTGTATCTGTGCAGGAGCCTTTTTTTATTTTTTAAATTCCACAACCCGGGTTAAGACGAAACCGTACTTTTTGCTTTGGCATCCAGCACATCTCTGATGGCAAAAGCCAGATGGTCAAGGATAATGGGTTTCATCAGGAACTGCCGAATCCCCATCTGTTTACGCTCTTCTATTGTTAAACAATTGGATTGCCCGGAACACATGATAATCGGAATATCCGGGCGAATCCGGATCATTTTTTTGGAAAGTTCGTCTCCGGTCATATGGGGCATGGTCAAATCTGTTATGACCAGATCAAAGGCTGCCGGATCAGCCTCAAAAAGCCGCAAGGCCTCCTGGCTGCTGGGTGTTGCAGTGATGCGATACCCCAAAAACGCCATCATGTCTTCATAAAGGGTGACCACCATTTCCTCATCATCCACAAACAGAATATGCTCCGTGCCCCTGGGCAGCTCCTCAAGATCCAATGAAATCTCATCCATACTGATCGGATTTTCAGTAACCGGCAGATACACATCAAACTGTGATCCCATTCCAGGTTGACTGGTGACTTTAATGGCACCCTTATACCCTGTGACAATCCCGTGAACAACCGCAAGGCCCAGCCCGGTCCCTTCACCTGATTTTTTCGTGGTAAAATAGGGATCAAAAATTCGTTTCTGTGTGGCCGCATCCATGCCTGACCCGTTATCCGATACAGACAACTTCAGATAGGGTCCGCTGGCTAAGGCCAGAGAATCGGTCTGATCAATTTCAACACGCTCAAGGGTAAGCTGCAACAGACCATCCTGCTCCGGCATGGCATGCGATGCATTGGTGCACAGATTCATCAGCACCTGATGGATCTGGGTGGAGTCTGCCATGATCAGGCTATCTGAATCCTTGATCAAAGAACGAATATCAATGGTGCTGGGCAAAGATGCCCTGAGCATCTTCACGGTTTCTTTTATTAAAAGACTGACCTGCAGTGGTTTGGGCTCTATGCCTTTTTGCCGACTGAACGTAAGAATCTGATGGACCAGATCAGAGGCCCGTTGACTGGCATCCATTACCCGGTGCAGATATTGCCGGGTTCCCTGCTGAATGGTATCATCCAGCAAGGCCAGTTCCGTATGCCCGATAATGATATTGAGAATATTGTTAAAATCATGGGCAATGCCGCCGGCCAGGGTGCCAATGGCTTCCATTTTCTGGGCCTGCTGCAGTTGATTTTCCAATCGCTTGTGCCGGGTCAGATCCTTGAAAAAAACCAGGACAGCGACCCGGTCCTGAAAGGTAATCCGGGTGGCGGACACCCCCAGATACAGGCTTTGACCATCCTTTGTGATTCCTCTGGCTTCGTATTGCTCCGGTGCCGGCTGTCCGGCCAGTCTGAGTCTGTTATACTTTCTGACCCGCTCTTTTTCATCCGGCAAAAACAGAATCTCAACACTCTGATCAATTAATTCTTCACGACAGTCATACCCGAATATAGTGAGCAGTTTTTCATTAAAAAAAACAATCCTGGCATTTTCCAGCATAACAATACCATCATTGGAATTTTCAATCACGGCACGGTACCGCCCTTCACTTTCCCGAAGGGCGGCTTCAACCTTAAATCCTTCTTCTATTTTCTGGTGCAGCTTTTGATTGGCAAAAACCAGTTCCCGGGTCTGTTTTTTTACTTTTTCTTCTAAATTTTCAGTCAGGTCTTTGAGTTTTAATTGCTTGTTTACCCGGGCATGCATTTCTTCCTGGTGAAACTGTTTGTTAATATAATACACCGCACACATATCAAAGTCTTTGAGTTTGATTTCCGTCTGGGTCAACTGAGTCATGAAAATG
>JBDRPM010000165.1:0-9237 GCA_043827005.1 Pseudomonadota bacterium
GACATGCTGAAAACATTTTGACCAAACACATCAATGGAGTTTTTGTCTTGATAGTTAAATGTAGTTTTTGGTGCTTTGTTTTTATTTATTGCACATATGATTTCAGACCGTTTGTTCATTTTTTAGCTCTCCTGATAATTCCTTTCCCTAATTAGGGAGATTAATATTACATACCGTTGACAAGTTTTCTAAGCAACACTTGTGCCAGGCCTCAAGATTGCAGCAATCCCCTTGAAATATAAGATTATTTAAAGCCTGTCTTTTAAGCCGGAGAATTTTGTGTCACAAAATTGTTATTAATCCGGGCCATATAAAACAATTTTGTAATTTTTAATCATTGGACAGAAAAATATTGCAGACAATGCTTTTGCGTTATTGTATGGGAAAGCAAATTTTTGAAGTATTTTAAATTGGTCTGTGCTTTAAAAACAGGGTAAAATAGAGGCTTCCTTATTGCTTTTTGAAGAAAAAGTTTGCTATGGTAAACGAACAGAAAGCATTAAGATCTGATCATTTACAAATGAATGTTGCTTTTCTCGGTTGGGTTGAAACGCATGAAAAAAAAAATTTTCCAAATGACCATTGCTACCAAACTGGTCCTTTTTATCAGTTGCCCTTTGTTTATTTTGATTGCCGCCTGGGCATATTTTAATGTCAATTATCAAGACGAAAAAGTAATGGAACATATTATTACTGATGCAGACCGGCTGACAGAAACCATCCGGTTGGGCACCCATTATGCCATGACACTGAATTCAAGAAATGATATCAACCAGATCATCCAAAATATCGGCAAACAGCAGGATATTGAAAAAATACATATTTTTAACAAAAACGGGGTCATTAATTTTTCAAACGACCAGAGTACATTCTATAAAAAAGCTGACATGAAAGATGAGACCTGTCATATATGCCACCAGTCTGACCCGCCATTGATTCATCTGAGTCTGGAACAAAGAACCCGGATTTGGCATTCTTCCAAGGGTTACCGTATGCTTGGTATTTTAACGCCGATTTATAATGATACCGGCTGTTCAGGGCGTGACTGCCATTTTCACCCAAAGAAGGAAAAAATTCTCGGGGTTCTTGATGTTGTTATCTCCCTTGAATCTCAGGATAAAGAGATTAAAAATGCAAAAAAAGCCATTGTGGGCCTTGCCATATTCGGTTTTTTTATTATATTTGCCGTTATTTTTATTTTTGTTAACCGGGTGATCAATACCCCCATTCAACAGTTGATTAAGGCAACGATAAGTATTGCCGGCGGTGACTATAAAACCAAAGTCAACATCGGGCACTCCGACGAAATGGGACAACTCTCTGAAGCCATCAACCGCATGGGTGATCAGATTCATGTCCAGCAGACAGAGCTCAATGAACAGCGCAATGAATACAGAACACTTTTTAATGACACACCGTGCATGATCAGTGTTCAGGATAAAGAATACAGGCTGTTGCGGTATAACCGTAAGTTTCAGGAAAATTTTGATCCCAAACCTGGATCTTTTTGTTTTTCCGCATACAAAGGCAAAGATGGAAAATGTGGCAACTGCCCGGTTGAAAAGACGTTTAAAGACGGCTTATCCCATTACGGAGAGACATCGGGAATTGGCAGGGACGGGACCAAACATTACTGGATTTTTATCACCTCCCCCATCAAAAATGCCAAAGGAGAAGTGATCGCTGCCATTGAAATGAGCCTGGACATCACTGAGAATAAACAGCTTGAAAAACAGCTTGAAACCTCTAAACAAAAATACCAGTCCATCTTCAACAATATTCCCAACCCAGTCTTTGTTGTGGATGAAAAAACCCTTCAATTGATTGACTGCAACCAGAGTGTCGAATCAGTCTATGGTTTTAACAAGCACAGCATCATTGGCACCTCTTTTCTTGATTTTTTTATTGATGGTGAAAAACATAAAATAAAACAGCAGATTCAAACCTCCTCGATTCTAAATCAGATCAAACAAAAGAATAAAGACAATAAAACCCTGTATGTCGATATCTGGATATCTCCTTCAGAATACGAAGACAAAAAGGTCTTTCTGGTTACCACCAGCGATATCACCCAGCGGCTCAAAACGGAAAAAGAACTGATGCAGGCAGGGAAAATGGCAACCCTGGGAGAAATGTCCACCGGCATTGCCCATGAATTAAATCAACCCTTGTCTGTGATAAAGACAGCCAGTGATTTTATATTAAAAAAAGCAAATCAGAATATAAAAATTGAAGATTCAGTCTATAACAAGCTGTTGATAAAAATTAACAGCAACGTTGACCGGGCATCCAAAATTATTGAACACATGCGCCATTTTGCCCGTAAATCAGATATCAATTTTGAAGATATTCATATCAATACAATTCTGAAAAGAGCCCATGATATTTTCAGTCAGCAGCTTAAGGTCAGGGGGATAAATGTCGTATGGCATCTAACCGACGATCTTCCGATGATTATCGCTGATCCGGGCCGCATTGAACAGGTATTTATCAATCTTCTGATGAATGCACGGGATGCGATTGAAGAAAAAAGCGAAAAAACAGGTTCAAAAATTGAAAACGAAACAATCATTATCAAGACTTTCACCAAAGAGGAACATGTGGTTGTTACAGTATCAGACACAGGCATTGGTATAGATGATCAGATCAGAGAAAAAATTTTTGAACCGTTTTTTACAACAAAAGAGGTTGGCAAGGGAACAGGGATCGGACTTTCGATCAGCTACGGTATTATCAAGGAATGCAAGGGGCATATTGAAGTGGCCCCTGGCCTCAAAACAGGTGGCACCACGTTTATTATTCAATTCCCGTTTGCAAAAAAACCAACCGGAATGATTTTATGAAATCTGCTTTGGAATTTTAATATAAAAACAGGTCCCTTTGCCTTTTGCAGAGTTTAGATTGATAAAACCACCATGCTGGTGGATAATATTTTTAGATATAAACAAACCGAATCCGGTTCCCTTGCTCTGTTTGGAGGAAAAAAACAGATCAAAGATCTTCTCCCGGACTGTTTTATCCATGCCAACGCCATTGTCATGGATTTCAAAAATAATATTGTCTGCATCCTGTTTGATTGTAAATTTGATGGTATGATTATCTTTTAAATGGTCCTCTATGCAGGCATCAACCGCATTATCAAGCAGGTTGATCAGAGCGGACCGCATGAATTCCGGGTCTGCCTGGAATGTTTCCGGGACTTCATCAAATTCGCGGATGATTTCAATGTTATTGGGTCGTGCTTTGGGTTCACAGATATCGGCCACGTCATTGGCAAATTTGATCAAATTCAGGTTCTCGACTTTCAATTTTCTTTCTTTTGAAGAATGAAGGATATCAAAAATCATTTTCTTAATTCGATCTGTATTTGTTTTTAACATATCCAGACCATTTGTAAATTGGTCTTTATCATCCTTTTTCAAGGCGGATTCCATCAGATAAATTCCGCCGTCAAGCTTTGTTAAAAGCCCTTTTATACTGTGGGAAATGGAACCGATCATGATCCCCAGAGAAGACAGATGATCTTGCAGAATTATTTTTTCCTTGACAAGATTTTCCAAACTTTGTGTATATCGGTTCAATTGCTGCCGTGTGAGGATCTTTTCATTGGCCCGCTTCAAGGCAAGTTCAAGGGAGTCATTGCTGATGGGTTTTGTTATAAAATCGATGGCATCATGTTTAAGGCTTTTGATGGCGGCATCAATATCTCCGTGGCCTGTAATCATGATGACCTGGGCATAATGGTTTTCCGCCTTTATTTTTTTTAGAACGTCAATTCCATCCATGCCCGGCATTTTAATGTCCGTCAGGACAATCATCGGCTTTTTTTCTTTGAACAGTTCCAAGGCAGCCTGGCCGTTTTCTGCCTCAAGAACAGAATACCCCATATCTGCTAAAGCAATGGCAAGCACTTCCCGGATGTCTTCTTCATCATCAACAAGCAGAATAAATTTTTGTTCTTTTATTTTTGTTGTTTCATTCATAAACACCTGATTTTAAAATACAGACTCAATAATATCAAATACCTGCTGATCCTTGAAACCTGCCAGGACAGAGGCACTGTTGGGACAGACCGCCGCACAGGAACCACACCCCTGGCACATGAGCGGATCGACAAGTACTTGTCTTAGATCATGGTCTATATAACGGGCACCATAGGGACAGGCCTCAATACAGCGCTCGCACAGGCTGCAAAGGCTTGTATGGACCTGGGCCACGATGGAGCCGGCCTCCAGCCGATGATGACCCAATAACCTTAGTGAACGCTGTGCAGACGCTTGAGCACTGGCAATCGCCTCTGTTATGGTCCGGGGGGAATGGCATAACCCGCAGGCAAAAATTCCCTCTTTTAAGGCGTCCATTGGCCGCCATTTTGATTCAGCCTCTTCAAAAAAACCAAATTCGTCTGTCTGGATACCAAAATGATCTGCCAGGTTTTTTGGCAGTTCCGGACAAATGCCTGTGGCAAGAACCAAAAGATCTGCCATGATTTCAATGGGAGCTCTGAGGATCGGCTCAAACCCGGTGACATTGACGGTTGATTCTTCCGGCGTGACTTCGGGTTTATTTTCAAGATCGTACTGAATAAAAACAATGCCGGCTTCCCTGGCTTTTGTATAATAGGTTTCAACAAATCCATACGCCATCATATCCCTGTAAAATACATAGACAGCAATATCAGGATTGGCTGATTTAAGGTGCAAAGCATGCTTTAATGTGGAGGTGCAGCATATCCGGCTGCAATAATTTTTCTGATCTTTTTGTCGTGAATCCACACACTGGATCATGACCACAGTTTTCAGCGAGGATGGTTCAATTCGCTTATCTGACAGGCGTTCTTCCAATTCTTTCTGGGTCATTATGGCAGGGCTTTTTCCATATCCGTAAGCGGTTGTAGGTGCCGCTGTTCCGCCTGTGGCAATGATTGCTGTCCCATGCGCAATGGTTTGCAGGGCCTGGTTTTCTTTGTTTTCAAGGGTGGTCTGAAAATGGCCTGCCCGGCCAACAGAATTTGTCACAGTCGTTTGAGTGTGCACATGTAACAGCGGGTGCTTTTCAACTTTTTCCAGGGTCTCATTGAGAAAAGTTTGGACATCATATCCGTCAATGGTCTGTTTGAGCCATACCAGATTACCGCCCAGCTGATTTGTCTGTTCAACAAGATCAACCTCAAACCCGTGGTCTGCGATGGAAAGGGCTGCGGTCATTCCAGCGATTCCGCCGCCCACAACCAGGGCTTTTTGAACTGGTGGTATCGACTGCTGATTCGGCGGATCTATCCGTTTTAAACGAGAAAAACCGGTTTTCAGCTTTTGTTGTATCATTGTTTCAACATCTTGATCTGTTTTCGTCCCAGCAGGCAGCCCCTTGGGTTGAATGTCGATCACATCAATCAGGGCTGGATGAATTCTGGCTTTAACGGCAAGTTCTTTTATTCTCCGTGCATAGATATCGCCAAGGCAGGTTCCGATAAGAATTCGGTTTGCCGTGGATGCCAACACAGCAGATGTCAGATCAGACCATCCCTGCTCTGTGCAGATTCTGTTCATGAAAAGGACGTCAGCAATAGTCGGATCTGTTTTTAATTGTTTTTTCAACCGGCTTTCATCAATATTTTTCATGCCTGCTTGTTCACGGGTGCAGACTAAAACCAGTATTTTAGGCAGCTCCCGGGCGATATTCCGGTAATCTGCAACAGCATCCGGTTCTGAAGCAAGGCTTCCTCCGGCCGCATGGATGAAGCGTGATGCAGAAAGTGCGGCAGAACTGGATTGAATAACCGATTCACTGATGTCCTTGAGTCCTGCAAATGATCCGCCCAAAAAGATGCCTTCCACATTGGACTGGCTGGTGAAAAAAGGCCGGGGCTGACAAAATCCCCACTCGTTGAGTTCCAGGTCCAGGATCCGGGCAAGCTTGTCAGCACCGGCAGACGGGCGCTGGCCAATGGACAGAACAATCATGTCAAATTGCGCATCATTCCGGTTTCCCTGTTGATCAAAATAATAGACTTGAAGGCCTCCGATCTCTTTGTTCTCAATCACGGAATGGACACGGCTGCGGATAAAGCGTACGCCATATTCCTGCTTTGCCTGATCCTGGTACTGGTGAAACGTTTTTCCAAAGGCGCGCATGTCCATATAAAAAATTGCAGCTTCAATATCAGGGTCACATTTTTCTTTTACCAGTCGGGCTTCTTTAATGGCATGCATACAGCAGACAGATGAACAAAAATCCGAATGGCTTTGCAGGTCCCTTGATCCCACACACTGGAACCATGCGATTTTGTGAACTTTTTTTTGGTCAGACTGTCTTGCAATATGTCCGTGATTTGGGCCTGTACCGCTTAACAGCCGTTCAAATTCCAGACTGGTGACCACATCCGGATATGTCCCATAGCCAAATGTATTTTTTGATTCCAGGGGGTTAAAATAGTCTGTACCTGTGCTTAAGACCAGCGCATTAATGTCAATTTCACGCTCCTCAACCACATCAAGACCCTGATAAATGTCTAAAATTTTGGGTATGAAAATCTGAGGGTCAAACGGTTTTAACAGATAATCAAGGGCACCGATTTTCATGGCTTCTACTGCTGTTTCCACGGTTGCATAGGCGGTCATCATCACAACGGTAATCTCAGGATAGCCGGCTTTTGCCTGTTTTAAGACTTCTACGCCATCCATGCCCGGCATTTTAATGTCAGTCAGCATCAGATGGTAGTCTTTTTGGCCCAGCATATCCAGAGCTGTTTTGCCTGAATCGGCCATGTCCACGGAAAATCCTTCATCTTCCAGCCATTCTTTTAAAGAATCACGGACAATCAGTTCATCATCCACCACCAGGATATGAAAATTTTTACGTCTTTCCTCGGGGAATTTAATGGCACCTGTTGGACAGGCAGTGACACACGCTCCGCACCGGCTGCAGTTGATAAAATCAATCACATAGGTGTTGGGGATATTGTGGGGAACCGGCAGGTAGACAGCTTTTCGTAAACCAAGACCCATATTGAATTCATCAGGCACATCCACCGGGCAGACCATTGCACAGGCATTGCACCCGATGCACAGATTCGGGTCAACCAAAGACGGCTTTTGCTCAAGCACGGCTTTAAATTTTCCAGGTTCTCCTTCAAGTGATTTCAGGGATGCGCCCAGAACAATCTCAATATTTTCATGAAACAGGCCTTTGCGGAGGCAATATTGAGAAGACGCATCACGGTTGATCATCGGGAGCATCTTGCACATGCCGCACCCGTCATTTGGAAACTGGTAATCCAGTTGGCTTAAGATCCCTCCAATGTGGGGTGCCTTGTCCACAAGGGTTACCTTATAACCGAATTCAGCCAGGTCCAGTGCACTCCGGATGCCGCTTATTCCAGCCCCCACCACCATGGCCGTGCCGATCTTTTTTTTCATTATGTTCTCCCTTGTTTTTGAATCATATCCTTTGGAACACAAAAATCAAATCGTTACATTGCAGTCTCTGGATGAAACACGTTGACTTCCATCAGGTCTTCGCCCAGATATGCCCGCTCGTTTGGGCCCAGTATGCCCAGAGAAAGTGCCAGAATTGTCCAGAAATGAACCACCGGGTAGTTGCCACCATAATGGGATGACAATTCGTGGATCTGGGCGTGGCAGTTATGGCACCCGGCAATCACATAATCTGCACCGGTTGCCTTGATCTGTTCATCTTTTATCCGGCCATATTCCAGCCGCTGCTCTTTAAACCCGGATTGCAAAAAACCTCCGCCGCCACCGCAGCAATAGTTGTTTGACATGTTCGGAACCATATCCACAAAATTTTCTTCTCCCACAGCCGCCTTAATGGCGTATCGAAAATCTTTGGCAATGGCATCTCCGTAACTTTTTCTCACGATCTGGCACGGATCCTGGCAGGTAAATTTAATTTTAAGTTCCTTGTTCCAGTCTGAATTGGGTTTAAGCTTGCCTTCCCTGATCCATCTTCCATAATATTCATAGATATTTTTGACTTCAAAATCATGTTGGATTTTAAATTTCTGCAGTCCGGCCCGGACCGCATAGGTCACATGCCCTCATTCGGTATTCAGAAAGGTTTTGCACTTTAATTTATGTGCATGGTCTGTCCCGGTCTGGACCACGTGTTTCCACGCATCATCGTCCGCCAGAAACATGCAATAGTTTTCACCTCCCCAGCCTTTGCTGCCATAGGTCCAGTTCACCCCGGCCAGGTGAAGAATTTTCCATAGCGGTACCATTTCATCAGCTTCGGTTACCGGCTCCCTGGAATTTTGATTTAAAAAAAACTCAGCCCCCTGCTTATCAATGGGTGCGAGCATTTCCTCAAATTCAGGCTGTTCTTCCCGGTATTGTTCCAGCACATCATTCACCACAAACTCAAAATCTTCTTCAGTGGCACCCATGGCACTGTTGGTATCATTTTTAAGTGCCATGTCGCATGATCCCATAATTCCTCTGGGCCTTTCATTTCTTGGCCGCTGGGCTCTGATATTGTATATAATCTGAGGAATATCAATCTGCATGGGACAAACATAGATACACCGTTGGCACATGGTACACATCCAGGGCCAGTCAGATGCCAGCACCTGGTCGTCAAGGCCCAGAGAAATCATTCGCAGCATTTTACGCGGGTCCATGTCATCAATTCCTGCTGCAGGACATCCTGAACTGCACATGCCGCAGGTCAGGCACAGATCAAGACTCCCGCCTTTTGGTAGAATTTTTTTGATCTGGTCCAATAGGGTGTCTTTTTTCTTTGCACCCAGCTTAACCATTGTCTGTGTCATAATTTACTCCTATTGTTGTCCACTTCGGGATGAAATTCCCACTACGTCTTTAAATTCATTATCTTCAAAAATTGATAACGGAAAAGGTTCGTCAATGCTCCTGCCTGCCTCATAATCAAATTCTTTCTGAGCACGGTGCGCAATGGTTCTGAACAATTCCACAAGCGGGATATCATTGGGGCAGGCATTGGAACACTGACCACAGCCAACGCAGGTCAGGCTGATATGGGCCATGCGGGTCAAATGAAAAAAATCCGTATCCGTGGGCATTTTGATTTTACCTTTATGGTTGGCCCATTGCAGGTACTGAAATGCATCATGATCAAAAACATCAGTGACAAAAACGCATTCTTTGCAGTAACAGACCGGGCAGGCCACCCTGCAATTGTAGCAATTAACGCATTGGGACAGGTATGCAGACAGTTTTTCAATATTTGAGGTTATTT
>JBDRPM010000166.1:0-48034 GCA_043827005.1 Pseudomonadota bacterium
TGAACGAAAACTCACCCATCTGCCGCGTTGCTGCGCAAAGCTGAAATCCTCATGTACTACAGTACACTCCGGTTTCAGCTTTGCTTGCGCCTTGCATATGGGCAACTTTTCGCCCAAACACGGGTTTTCGGTCAGCTACTAATTAAACTGACAGGCAGGGCCAAAAAATAGCCCTGCCTGTTTTTTTTTATATGAAAGAACTTGCCAGGCATATAAATTCTTTCATGATTTGTTGTGGGCAGACCAGGGTAAAATACCAGGGCGGCCCATGGCCGTTATTAAAACACACAACTCTTTGTTGTTAATAATGTTTATCTGCGTATTCCACCCAGCCGCCGGTTGTAACAAGCGTTTTATCAAACTCTGAAACACAGAACTCAACGACCTGACTTTGGGTACCGGAAACAACCGTGATCATGGATTTATCCACATCCACATCCACCTGGGTTTGTTTGCCGGCAAACGCATCAAACAATCCATCTATGGTTTTTTGAGGCAACTCAATGGCCATCATGCCGCAATTGTACATGTTCTGCCTGAATATCCGGGCAAAGCTGGGCGCAATCACTACATTGATATCATTGACTTCAAGAGCCCAGGGCGCATGCTCTCTGGAAGAACCGCATCCAAAATTTTCCCGGGTGATAACGGCTGCCTTATTATCAATATCGATTTTCGGATCAAATCCGGCCAGTTTCAAGTCTTCAAGCAGATGGGGTTTCATGGCTGCTTTTTCAATTTCCGTTAAATATTTGGCTGGTATAATTTCATCGGTATTAATGTCTGACCGATCCAGGAATAATACATTGCCTTTAAATGTTTTCATCTGTTTTGTCTCTCCTTGATTTACAAAAGATTGGGGGTACACAGTTCACCGGCAATGGCTGTGGCCGCAGCACTGGCCGGGCTCATCAAATGGACCATACCGCCTTTGCCCATTCGGCCGTTAAAGTTTCTGTTGGTGGTGGCAGCAGCCACTTCACCTTCTGCCAAAACCCCATTGCTCATCCCCAGACAAGCCCCGCAGGTGGGATTGGTCACACAGAATCCGGCATCCATGAAAATTTTTATCAATCCTTCTTCCAATGCCTGGGAAAAAATTTTGGGTGTGGCAGGAGAAACAATTGCCCGGACGCTGCTGCTGATGGTTTTGCCTTCAAGCACCTTTGCGGCAATTCTTAAGTCTTCCAGACGTCCATTGGTACAGGACCCAATATAAACCTGATCAACTTTAGTCCCTTTCATCTGTGAAATCGGTTTCACGCAATCTGGCTTATACCCAAAGGTGGTCAATGGTTCCAGCGTGCTCACATCTATGGTTTTTCGTTGAGCATACACTGCATCTGCATCAGAGTGATACAGTGAAAATGCCTTAAGAGCGTCTTGTTTGCCTGCGTACTCATCCTGGATAAACTCCCAAAGATAGTCCACCGTGGTCATATCCGGCAGACAGATCCCGCTGGTGGCCCCGGCTTCCACAGCCATATTGGAAAGGGTCATGCGCTGGTCCATGTTCATCTGGTCAACCACATTACCGGTAAATTCAATCACCATGTTGGTGGCACCGTTCACCGTAAGCTCCTGGATCACTTTTAAAATAATATCCTTGGCATACACCCCTTCAGGCAATGTACCGACAATATCCAGCTTATAGGTTTCCGGTTTTTTAAACGTACACACCCCTTTTAAAATCCCCACTTCAAGATCGGTTGTCCCGACCCCTGCGGCAAAGGCACCAAATGCGCCATGGGTGCAGGTATGCGAATCTCCCATAATGATGGTAAATCCAGGCCGGACAAAGCCTTTTTCAGGGAAAATGGCATGGCAGACCCCATTGCGACCAATATCAAAAAAATCCTTGATCTTGTGACGAAGGGCCCATTCTCTGAGGATCTTACCCTGCATGGCTGTTTTGGAATCTTTGGCCGGGGTGACATGATCAATAACCGCCTTGATCTTATCCGGATCAAACACCCTGTCTTTTCCCCTTGCCACAAGGTCCTGAATGGCCGTGGGGGTTGTAATCTCATGACAGAACACCCGGTCCAGTCTTAACACACTGACATCACCAAAGGGTTCATCTACCAGATGTGCCTCAAAAATTTTTTCTGCGATGGTTTTTCCCATTATTCTCTCCCAATATTATGGACCGCAAATATTATCTGCGGTCCTATGTTGTTTTGTCTCCAAAATAATCTTCTCCGTCTGCGGGTGTCACCACCCAATAGGCCCTGAATATCTGATCAGACGAATTTTCAATCACATGAGGAATCCGTGAAAAAAAAGAGACTGAGTCGCCTTTGCGAATTTGATATTCCTCGTCACTGTATATCAGGGTTGCTGTTCCCTCGACCACAATCCCCAGTTCCCGCCCCAGATGACCGTCGTTGACATCTCCTCTTTTCTGGCCAGGGGCAAGCTCCAGAAAAAATGCATTAAACGAATGATTCCCACGGGTCTGGCTGTCGCCACAGAGTTTTTCATATTTAAACCCTTTGCGCTGATAAATTTTTCGCTCCTCCCTGCGAATAATTTCCACAGTGGTATCAGTCTCATAATCTTTAAAAAATTTATGCGGCGGCACACCATAGGCATCTAAAATATGAAGCAACGTGTCCAGAGACGGCGAAATCCGGTTCCGTTCAATCTGTGATAACAGGCTGGAGCTGACTCCGGCTTTTACTGCGACCTCTTTGATCGTAAGATGCCTTGAATTTCTAATCGCCCGAAGCAATGGACCAAATTTTGTTTTCATAGCCTGTGGATTCCATATCGTTATTTAAGTATAGCTAATTAAAATTTAATAATACTTAAATTATCCAGGTTGTCAACAGGTTTTTTTTCCGTTCCCTGCCGGAAAGACAGTTTTCCCTTGACAGTTTTACCTTGTCAATACTAATAGAATGGCTGTTAAGGCGTAAAATATAATCGGAGAGGTCAACACCAGCAACCATGTCAAAAAATGAGACAAGCAACCGGAATTCTCTGATTATAAAAATTGCCTTATTTCTCAATTATCTGGACAGGGACAACCATCCCAGACTGGTTAAGGACCTTCAGTCACTTCAGGCAAGCAACAAACAGGCAGATGTGTTCAAGGTCATGCTGGCCAATAAATATGTCAATCAGCAGGATATGACCGCCTTAAAAAAAATCTGCATCGGTTTTGCCCAGGCCCAGGAAGACTCAAGACTGGGGTCGCTCTGTGTCAATTTTGGATTCATCACCCAGAGCAATCTGGATCTGGCCCTGGAAGAACAGCAAAAACTGGTCGCTGCCGGCAACTCCATCATGCTGGGCGATCTGCTGGTGGATGCCGGCATGATTTCTGAACGGCAACGCAATCTGTTGCTGCAAAAACAAAAATTTCAAGGTCTGATCCAGAAAAGTGCGCCGACCGAAATTGAGACCAAACCCGTGGCTGCCCAGCCAGAATCGCCTAACCCGGAAGAGGAAGAGCCCCTGTTTGACAAAACCAATATGAGAGAAATCAGAGAGCCTGAAGTCGTTTTTTTGATTTCAAATGATGGGCTGCAGGCATTTATCACCAAAACAAACCTATTTGACAGCTCCATTCTCCTGTCTGATTTAAAATTTTTGTTGGAAAAAAATGGGATTATTTATGGCCTGGCAGATGATGACAGCCTTGAAACCTTTATCAAAGATCCCAAATATCACACCTCTTTTTTTGAACTTGCCAAAGGCCTTGAACCCATTGATGGCACAGACGCTCAAATTATTTTTATGTTTGAACGAGATTATCTGAAACCCGGCGAACTGGCAGAAGACGGCTCCATTGACTTTAAAGAAAGAGGGGAAATCCCGTTTGTTGCCCAGGGCGATGTTCTGGCTGAAAAAATCCCGCCCAAAGAGGGCAGGGATGGCGTCAATATTTTTGGGGATGTGATTCCAAAAAAAGAAGCAAGAGATCTTTGTTTTAATCTGGGCAAGGGGGTTCGGGGTTCCACAGATGGATTAAAAGTTATATCGACAACAGAAGGCAATCCCAAATTCAAGACCAGCGGTGAAATTTCAGTGAATGATGCCTATTTTATCGAAGGCGATGTTGACTATACCACAGGACACATAAAATTTAACAAAAACGTATACATTACAGGATCCATCAAAAACGGATTCCGGGTTGAGGCCATTGATGTGGTCGCCAATACCATTGACGGCGGTTTTGTTAAAGCAGACGGAGATGTCTTTATCCAGAACGGTGTGACCGACTCCACAATAGAGGCAAAAGGCAGCATAAAGGTCGGATTCATGCACCGATCCAAAGCATCCTGTCTGGGTGATATGAATGTGGTCAAAGAAATTGTGGATTCCCAGATTCTTCTGGAAGGAACCTTTGAAATGACCAAGGGCAGGGTGTTCTCCTCATCTGTCTGTGCAAAAGGCGGGGCCAAAATTTACACTATCGGCTCTGAAAGAACGGGTCCGTCTTCAATCACGGTGGGCACATCCAACTATCTTGAAACAGAATTGCACAATATTGACCAGGCCATCGAGCGCAGACAAAATATTCTTGAAAGCAAAACCCTTGAAAAAAACAAAGCTGACACATTGCTTGCAGTCATTATGGATAAACTGAAAAATTTTGATCAGTCAAAGCAAAGAACCCTTGCCATGATCGAAGAGATGAAAAAACTCAGTCCGGATAAAACATCGGATAAAATCGCCCTTTTCCAAAAAAGTCTTGATGAAGCAGGCATTAAAATTCACGAACTAAATGATCAAAAAGCGCTCCTGGAAACCAGGCTTAAAAAGACCGCTGCCGATATAGCCGCCTGTGCAGAAGCCGTAAAGGTAAGCGTAAAAGAAAAATTCACCCTCAAACGCCTCAACCAGGCCAATCCGCCCAAGCCGATATTGAGTGTTGAAGGCAAAGTTTTTGCAGGCACAAAAATCAGTGGGCGATTTGCCAACCTGATCTTAAAAGAAAATCTATCCCGGGTCAGAATCATGGAAATGCACCAGAATGGTGAAAACAATGAGACCAGAAGAGGATGGGAGATGCTGATTGCAGGGCTTTAATCCCTCACTATGACCTTATAGGTGTGAATGTCAGTTTTCCCTGGGATTGATACTCACACAGCAAGTGTTCTGCCTTTGCCAGATGTTTAAGCTCAATCTGGATATGGTGAACAATTTTTTCCGAATAACCGGTATCCGCAATTTTATTTAAAAACGGATTGATCCGGGCAAGAAACATATCATTAAAATCATAAGCAACCTCCACCTTAAACCCGGCCAGCTTTACCAGCCGCTTAAGCGGTGCCATATCAATGGCCGCCTGAACCGACTCAGCATACGCATCCATCAACCCTTTGACCCCCAGCTTGACACCGCCGAAAATCCGGGTGACCACTGCGGCCACATGGGTCATGTTGTGAGACTGCAAGGTATGGAGTATGGGTTTTCCTGCGGTTCCGGACGGTTCTCCTGCATCAGAGCTGTGAAACACCTCACCTTGATCGCCCAAAAGATAGGCCCAGCAATTATGGGTGGCCGTTCTGTTGGCCTTGGTGATTGTCGAGATAAAGGCTTTTGCAAGCTCCAGCGAGTCAACCGACTGAAGCCGGCAGGTAAACTGCGACCGACGAACCTTAAGGGTCATTTCCCGGGGCGCATCAATTGAAAAAAAACAGGGCTCATCTGACATGATATAAAAACCTGATCCTGCATGGGGTTTATTATATGAAAGAACTTGCCAAGCATATGAATTCTTTCATAATTTGTTGTGGGCAGGCCAGGGTAAAATACCAGGCGGCCCATGGCCGCTATTAAAAAAACAGCGCAGCCTTTTTATTTGCTACCCTGCATATAGTATAAATTTGCAGCAGAGGCTATTTTAAAAAATAATTTTCACAAAATTATCCTATCCGCCATTGACTCAATTTTAAGAATCCTGATAGCAAAAGGGGCTTGAACATTAACCATATTTCATTTACTCTGACTGAAACATATAGGGCGCCAACACAGGCAGATAAAGGACAAACCATGCAAAAGCTCAGACAAGAAGCAATTGAAGCCGCCGACTTTTTAAGGCCCTCTTTTTCAACGCAACCGACCATTGGAATTTTAACCGGCACAGGACTGTCAGATATTCTGGATGACATTCAAATTGATGCTCAGTTTGATTATTCACAGATCCCGCACTTTCCAGCGCCCACGGTTGAAAGTCATAAAGGCAGGCTCATCTGTGGCAGGAGCCAGGAAAAAACCATCCTCATGATGCAGGGCCGGTTTCATTTGTACGAAGGGTATTCTCCCGAACAGGTCACCTTTCCGATCCGGGTGATGCAGGAACTGGGGATAAAGACACTGATATTAACCAATGCGGCCGGTGGCATTAACCTGAATTTTTCAGCCGGTCAGATCATGATCATTACAGATCATATCAACCTGACAGGCAAAAACCCTTTGGCCGGCCCCAATGAAGATACCTGGGGAATCCGGTTCCCGGATATGACCCGGGTTTATGACCCATCCCTGATCGCCCTTGCCGAAAGGATTGCAGACATTCATGCCATACCGATTCAAACCGGTGTCTATGCCGGCCTTTTGGGCCCCAGCCTTGAAACGCCTGCTGAAACCAGATATTTAAAAATCATCGGGGCTGATGCGGTTGGCTTTTCAACCATTATGGAAGCCATCGCAGGGGTTCATGCGGAAATTAAAATTCTGGGGATCTCCTTGATCACCAATATCAATAACCCGGATGCCCCGGAAAAAACCACGCTGGAAGATGTGGTACAAACCGCCCAAAAGGCCTTAAAACCCTTTAATCAGCTTCTGTGTCATCTTGTGTCTCAAATTCCGTACCAGGCCATGGATTAGCTTGCCCGGCCCAGAACCCGGGTCAATACGTCTGACACAGCTTTGATGGAAATCGGTTTTTTTAAAAACCCTTTGAACGATGGACATTCAACCCTGGTTTTCTGCATGACCCCTTCCTGTCCTGAGCAGAAAATCACGGGAAGATCCGGTCGAATTCGCGCCATATGATTTGCCAGTTCAATGCCGGTCATCTGCGCCATGGTCAAATCGGAGATGACCAGATCAAATGCCCTGGGATGAATTTTGAAATACTCCAAGGCCTTGATCGGTTCTAAAAAGCAGGTAACCGTATACCCCAATGTTTCAAACAGATACGCCTGCATATCCAGAACTTTTTGATCATCATCCAGCAAAAGAATTTTTTCTGGTCCTTTTCGGATACAATCATTCAAAACCGCTACCGGATGATCGCCGAAACCAAAACCCGCCATTTGCATAGACTCTGTTGCTGCGTTTGATAAATGAATGGGGTTTAAAACCGGTTCTGTCTGTTTGCCAAAATCCAGCATTTGCGACACCATCTGTTTTGCTTGACTGGCACACTCATGAATAACGCTCAAATACCCGTAATGCGGATTTTCTTTAGGGGTATTCATCAACAACATCTCACCATAAACAGATATGGGCGATAAAATATTATTAAAATCATGGGCAATACCGCTGGATAACCGGCCAATGGCTTCCATTTTCTGGGATTGAAACAATTGGGTTTCAAGATTTTTTCTCTCTGTTATGTCCATGATGGCGGCCCGAAGCTCAATAATCATGCCATGCCGGTCTCGCACAGCATCAATGGAAAGACTCACCCAGAGAACCTTGCCGTCCTTTGATGCCATCTGCAATTCCATATGGTTGACCACTTTGCCCTTTAAAAGCGTGCTTTGGATATCTGCAGCAATGGTATCTCTTTGATCTTTTTTAAACAAAAACGAATCCACATTCCGACCGATAAGGTCTTGTGCGTCATATCCGAATAAATATTGTGCCATCTGATTACAATTTAAAATAACACCTTTGATATCCATTGAAATATAGGCTATGGGAGCGGTTTGATACAGATTCCGATAGTTTTTTTCATTGTCAATCAATTCCCTGGAAATTTTTTGAAGATGTTTTTCCTTATGCCATAAAAGCTGGGCACTGTTTTTCCCTCTCAGCAGGCTCAGATTTTCAAGAGAGGCCGTATAAACCATTTCATTGAGCTGATTCAGACGATCAAGCAGTTGTTTTTCCTGTAAAAAAATTCCGTTACGCTGCTGGAACAAAGAAAGATTTGCTGTATTGATGACAAGAATACCATAATCAGGAAGATAAACATAAATAGAGTTTTGTGATTTAAAATACCGGACAATTCTTGCATCTGCCCGGATCTTTTCCGACGATTGTTTAATGCAGTGTCCATCATAAACATAAAAAGGAACCTCAAAATAATTTTCTTTTTTATTTTGGCTGGCTTTCCGGGTTTCCGGACAAATGATAATGCTGATCCCATTTTTATAATAATCAGCACAGGTTCTAAGAACATAGGCAATAACGCCGCTGGTTTCTTTCAACTGCCCACCTGGTTCTTTTTGATAGAATAAAACCGGGCTCATTTTTCTTGCTGTGACAATATAGGTACCCAGCAATTTTAACAGCAGGCCTTTGGGCCCTCTGCCATCAAAGGCATCCATAACGCCACGATCCCAGGCAGCTGTTGGAAGATATCTGATCTTTGTCTGGTTGGTTCCGTATAAAATGCCGGTCTGACAGGCATCGAACAGATCAAGGGATGCTCTTAACAATTTTTTAATGGGTTGTTTATCCATATCCGGCACTGCTTATTTTACATTCCCCATCTTTTTTTAATCAACCTCTGGGATCAAAAAATCTATTCAAACCGTTGGCCTGTCAAGGACCTTTCTGATCAGGCTTGATACATCCTTAACCGAAACAGGCTTATACAAAAACCCCTTAATCCCGTGAAGATTAATTCTCTTCTTATTGACTGATTCTCCAAACCCCGTACAAAGGATAACGGGCATATCAGGCCTGATCAGACTGATTTTTTCTGCAAGTTGATAGCCGGTCATATCCGGCATGGTCAGATCTGTTATAACCAGATCAAAATGATCAGGACTGGTTTCAAATGTTTTCAGGGCCTTGGGACTTTCTATACAGCAGACAACCTGATACCCTAAATTTTCCAGCATAAACTTGACCATAAATGCCACTTTTTTATCGTCATCCACCAGAAGAATTCTTTCATTGCCTTTTTGAATGGGTTGTTCGGGTTCAATCGGCTCTTCGTCTTTAAGGGTTCCGCTATAAACAGGAAGGTATATATCAAAGCGGGTTCCTTGCCCCTGTTTTGATTTCACAGTGATATAGCCGTTATGCGATTGAATGATCCCATGAACAACCGAAAGTCCGATCCCAGAACCTTTCCCTTCCTGCTTGGTGGTGAAAAACGGATCAAAAATTCGATCCAGCACATCTGCAGGAATCCCCGGACCGGTATCCTCTATTGTTAAATCAATATAAGACCCCGGGGTGAGGGGAAACAGCATATCTTCAGGTAAAACTTCAACCTGATCCAAAACAATTTTCAAAAGCCCGCCTTTTTCCTCCATGGCATGATATGCATTAGAGATCAGATTCATCACCACCTGATGGACCTGAACCGAATCAGCCATTAACAGACCGCACGATTGATTGATATGACCTTGTATTTTAATGGTGGCCGGTACAAACGACCTGGCCAGGGCAAGGGCTTCTTGAACAATAACATGAGGGGCCTGCAGCTTGAACTCGCTCTCTTTCTGCTTTGAAAACGTCAGCATTTGATTGACCAGGCCTTTGGCATACAAAGCGCAATCATGGATGATTTTAAGATGCTCTTTTTTTTGAGGGTCCTGATCATCGGCATCCATCAATAAAATTTCCGAATACCCTGAAATCGGCGCAAGAATATTGTTAAAGTCGTGGGCAATTCCACCGGCAAGGGTGCCGATGGCTTCCATTTTCTGGGCCTGGATCAATTGTTTTTCCAAAACTTTACGTTCTGATATATCAACTGCCATGGCCCTGATTTCGATCATCTGATCCTGTGTGTCTCTTATGGTATCAACACACAGGCTGATCCAGACCTCCTGGCCGGTTTTATTTCTGAACTTGAACTCGATATCTTTAACCGACCGGCTTTTATCAAGCAGGACTCTTACCTGTTCCGGTGTCTTTTTTTCGCCAAGTTCATGGGCATGAAATTCAAGAATATTATGACCGATCAATTCTTGTTTTTCATACCCCGAAAGGCTCAATGTTGTCTGATTCACCTTAATGATGGTGCCCTGACAGTCCAAAGAAAAATAGGCAATGGGCGCATTTTCATACAGATCCCGGTATTTGCGTTCATTTTCAATCAATTCCTGGGAAGTTTGTCGCAATTGCGTTTCTTTTTTCCACAGCAAAAGTGCGCCGCGTCTTCCCTTAAGTTGACCCAGCAAAGCCAGGGATGACACTTCCACAAGACGGATCAAAATATCAAAGGCTTCTTTAAGCTCGTCTTCCCTGATAAATTTTCCATCTGCCCGGGCCATCAGATCAGGATCTGCTGTATTGATAACCAGAATGCCATAATCCGGAAGATAAATGGATATATAATTTTTTGCCTTAAAGTGTTTAATAATATTTAAATCAATTTTGACCTGAATATCCGGTTCTGTGACAAATCCGCCATTATAGCTGTAAAAGGGCAGGGATACATATTGATTGTCAATCTGAAATATATCAGTGGAAATATCCGGGTTAAAAATAATGCTGATCCCCTGTTTATAATAACTGGCACAGGTTCGAAGCATATAGGAGATGACCCCGTCATTGTCCTTTATTTGTCCGGCTGCATCGGTTTTAAAAAAATAGACCGGGCTTAGTTTTTTAAGAGAAACCAGAGAACAGCCAAAATATTTAAGAAGTTTGCCTTTTGCCCCTTTACCATCAAACATGTCGGCAACACCGCGGTCCCAGTCACTGGTGGGTAAAAACCGGACCTTTGATGAATCGGTCCCGTACAAAATCCCCACCTGATCAGCGCCGAACAGATCCAGTGCTACTTTTAAAAGTTTTTTTAATGGATGCCCTTTTTTAAAAAAACTTCTTTCAATCTGATCTATGTTTAATTTTGAATTTATTCTAAACAATATTTAAATTTCTTTATAAAGATTAAATCTTGTTAAATTCAAGCCACTTTACCTAAATCATCAAACCACAAAAAAATCAAATCGGTCAAGCACTATTCCCTTTTAACGATCCTTCATAAAAGACTTTTCAGCCAATCAGAATGGGTTCATACAAAAAGAGACTTGAAAACTTATCGGTTATCATTTATCAATACATTAAGATGTAAGATGAATATCATCAACAACCGTTTGAAATATATAAAGAACGATCCTATGAAAACGATCCCAAAAAGAATTGTCACCCGGCCCGATTTTGATGGCATTGTTTGTGCGGTTCTGCTCAAAGATGCCTTAAACATCAACACCGACATTTACTGGGTGGAACCCCATGAAATTCAAGTCGGGAATGCCAGGATACAAAACGGTGATATCCTTGCCAATCTTCCCTATTCTCCTGAGTGCAGCCTCTGGTTTGACCACCATATTTCCAATAAACCGGACCAACCCTTTGACGGCGCATTTGATGTGGCTCCCTCTGCAGCCGCAGTTGTCTACCGCTATTATCAAAAAACAGGACAACTGGATAGCCGGTATGATGAACTGATCTTTCATACCGATATCATTGATGCTGCCTTATTAAATCAGGACCAGGTCCAGTATCCGGAAAAATATCCTTACATTCTTTTGTCCATGACCATTAAAAATCAGGGATATGCTGATATAGCGTATTGGAATCTTCTGGTGGACCTTTTAAAAGAAACACCCATTGATCAGATTCTGGAAAATCAAAAAGTAAAGAAACACTGCCAGGATGTCATCAAAGAAAATTCCAAATGGGGGCAACATCTGATCGATCATACCAGGATTGAGCACCATATATCCATTACCGATTTTCGATCCCTTGAAAAAATTCCCAGTGGCAACCGGTTTTTAAGCTATTCCATTTTTCCTGAAACTATTGCCAGTGTCAAAATACGATTTGACAACCCCCAGGAAAAAAATGTTCAACTCAGTATCGGAAAAAGTATTTTCAATCGCCATTGCAATGTGAATATCGGCAAACTATTGGCCCGATATGATGGTGGCGGCCATGACGGTGCCGGCGGGTGTACTTTAAAAGCGGAACTGGCTGAACAGGCCATCAAAGAAATCCTGCAGGTCATGTTTGACAACCAGCCAATCGATTAAAGGATCAGGTGCGAACAAGGGATATGCCGTCTCATAAAATCAGACAAATGATGAAGAATGAAAAAGAACTGGCCCAGCGCAGGTTCAGGAATCAACGCAATAAAAATCGTCTTGCTGAACCCGGAATTCATAACTGTATCATTGTGCTGGATCATCTTAAACCGACTTATAATATCGGAAAAATTTTCAGAAGTGCGGAAGCTTTTGGTGCCCGGCAGATCCATCTGATCGGCATTGATTTTTTTGACCCTGCACCCGGCATGGGCGCATTTAAATGGGTGCCGGCCATTTTCCACAAGGATTTTTTCTCCTGTTACACTGATTTAATCACAAAAGGATACACCCTGTTTATTCTTGAACCGGGCAAGGGCTCATCAATCACACAAACCCGCCTGCCTGAAAAAAGTGCCTTTATCTTTGGTCATGAAGAATTTGGCATCAGCTTTGAGCCAGACCTTTTCCCCGAGGTACACCCTTTAACCATTCCACAGTTTGGCAAATCCCAGAGCCTGAATGTCAGCGTGGCCGCATCAATCATTCTGTATGAATATATTCGTCAGAACGCACCCCAGTCCAGAGAAGAACATCATGAAAACACAACTTGTAATTGACCATATCGTCCAATGGCTTGCCACCTGTCTTGACACAACCGGGCTGAACGGCTTTGTGATTGGCGTGTCCGGCGGCATTGATTCTGCTGTAACCTCAACCCTGTGCGCCAGAACCGGAAAACCGGTAATCGTACTAAATATGCCCATCCACCAGGCCCAAAGCCAGGTCTCGCTGGCCTGTGCCCATATTGAATGGCTGAAAACCAATTACAAAACTGTCAATGACGCTCATGTTGAGCTGACCCCGGTCTTTGACCAGATCAAACACAGCCTGCCCGGTTCCATCCAGGACGGTCTGACCATGGCCAACACCCGGGCACGGCTGCGCATGCTCACCTTATATGCCTTTGCATCCAGCCATAAAATGCTGGTGGCCGGTACTGGCAATAAAGTCGAAGATTTTGGTGTGGGATTTTTTACCAAATACGGGGATGGCGGTGTGGATATCTCCCCCATTGCCGATCTGATGAAAACCCAGGTATATGAACTGGCAAAAGTATTGGGTATTCTCCGGCAAATTCAGACCGCCGCTCCGACAGATGGCCTCTGGGAAGATGAGCGGACAGATGAAAATCAGATCGGAGCCCGCTATGCCGAACTGGAATGGGCCATGGATTATCTGGATTCTGATGCAACAGACCCCTTAAATGCCCGGCAAAAAGAAGTGCTTTCCATTTACAAAACATTCCATTTGACCAATCAGCATAAAATGGAGCCCATCCCGGTGTGCCAGATACCCAAAACTTTATTGGACTAGCCCGAATATTTCATGAAATATCCGGGCTATTTTCTTATCCAAATCACCATTCATGCACTCATAACCCCATCATTATTTAAAGGTTAAATAATACGGATATTGAATACAAATGCTTTCATTTTTCAATGAAAAATTTTATGCAACGATAGAGATAAGGTTGATCCGTTACCAGGGTTGCCGAAAATCCGTGGAAACCTGTGCCAGAAAAGCTTTGAGATACCGGGTTTCCGGAATGGCCGGATGAACCGGATGATCCGGGCCCTGCATGCCTTCAAATAAAATCCGGACATGCCGGTTGTGACGTCGTCCTGCCGAGCGCAGGACATCCACCAGCTCTTCGGACTGCAAATGCATGGAGCAGGACGCTGAAACCAGAATACCATCCGGTGCCAGCAGCTGCATGGCCTGTTCATTGATACGGTGGTAGGCCTGCAGGCCCTGCTTATGATCTTTTTTCCGCTTGATAAAGGCAGGCGGGTCAACAATGATCACTTCAAATTGTTCACCTGCGGCCTTAAGCTCCTTAAGAAGATCAAAGGCATCCCCCTGGAGGGTGGAAAAGCGGTTCTCAACATTGTTCAGGACCGCATTTTTTTGGGCCATCGCAAGAGCAGGACCGGAAGCATCTATGGCCACCACTGCTGTTGCACCAAAAGCAGCTGCCTGTACACCAAAACTGCCCACATAACTGAACAGATCCAGCACCCGGCGGTCCCGGACAAACTGCTTGAGCCATGCCCGGTTTAATCGCTGGTCATAAAACCAGCCGGTTTTCTGGCCATCATGGAGCGGGGCCAGCATCCGCACATGGTTTTCAATGAGTTCAACCTCCCGGGGCACCGTGCCAAAAGCCTCTTCCACGGTCCGGGTCAGTCCTTCCAGGCTTCTGACACTGCTGTCATTGCGCAATAGAATGGACTCCGGATTGATCACCGCTTTTAATGCATCAATGAGATCATTTTTTACAAGCTCCATGCCAGCCGTGTTCAACTGGACACAAAGATGGCTGCCAAACCGGTCAATGATCAGTCCGGGCAACAGATCGCTTTCACCATAGACCAGCCGATAAAAAGGGAGGTCAAACAGACGGGATCGCAGGTGCAGACATTGCTGCAGCCGATGGATGAGCAGATCCCGGTCCAGCATCTGTTCATCCCGGCTGAAAAGACGTCCGCAGATCAGGGACTGGGGATTGACATAGGCTGTTCCCAGGCTTTTTCCGCTGTGGGCAAGAACCCGAACCTGCTCTCCGGGCTTAAATTGTTTCAACGGTGTCTCCTGGTTGTTGACCTCGTTGCTGTAGATCCATAGATGCCCACCCTGAAGGCGGCGTTCTTCATTTTTATTCAGACGCAGACTATTCAATATCATTTTCCTTTGCCATTTTTATATAAAAGAACTATCCAACCATCTGAATTATTTCATGATTTGTTGTGGACAGACCAGGGTAAAATACCAGGGCGGCCCATGGCCGTCAGCGGTTTTCAGGATAGATTAGCGGCCGCTTTCTGGCCAGAGTATCATAGTGATGCTGACTCACGGTCTTGTGTTCATGGATCAAAGCCTGCCAGATCCTGGCTTCATGATCCTGGGCCACAGCTTCCAGCCGGTTCATATCATACCGGCTTTTCAATCTTATGTGATGTGATTTGGGCAGCCTGACCCGGCGCCCGGTTTCAGCGCATCGTTTAAACACACCAGCGCCTTTTTTTGCATACCATAACAGGGTGTGAGCGGTTGACAATGCACCTGCCCATGGGTAATCGTGGAGCCACCATTTGTCTGACAGCCTGTCAATTGCCTCATCAATACGGTTCTGGTCTTTGACTGATCGACCGGGTAACCGGGTTTCATAAAACAGCCCCGTGCCCAGATCATCTCCGGCCATGTGCCAGATTTTTTTGATGCCGTATTGCTCCGGATAAAGGGCCACACGCGATCCATGCCACAGACCGAACCGGCCATTGATAAACAGGGCAATTTTTTTTTTCAGGGCCTTGATAAAGTCCAGGGTGGCCATGGCATCAGCCAGGGTTTCAGTGGGAAAATTATTAAAACACATGGCTTCCACGGCAATTTTGGCTGCACCCAGATTTTCAATGGCTGCCTGCATTTCTTCCACCCGGACACCCTTATTGATCAGTTTCAACAGCCGGGCAGATGCGGATTCAATGCCCAGGGCCACAGACAATGCACCGCCTGCCTTAAGATCCTGACAGACTTTCGCTGTCAGGCCCGGTTCGGGCCGCATGTCCGTGGACCAGAGAATATCGGATTTATGTTCCCGCAGAGACCGGGCAAGTTTTTGAGCGGTTCCGGGCAAAAAAGCATCCTGGGAAAAATAAAAATTCCGGCAGCCCCAGCGGTCTGACAATTGTTTTAAATGGTCCACCACATCCGGAATACTGCGTTCACGATACCGGGCGGTTCCCTGGCGGCACAGGCCGTAATGGCAGAAGGCACATTTGCCCCAATAGCATCCCCGGCTGGGATCATAGGGCAGCACCAGTTCAGGGGAAAAATAACGATCCAGGGGAAGCCCGTCAAAATCAGGCGGCGGCAGGCACTCCAGACAAGTATCAATGGCGCCGTTGATGATTCTTGCAGGCAGTTGACCTTTGTCCAGGGTATCGGCCAGATTCAGCAGGGCCTGCTCTCCTTCATACAACACCGCAGAATCAAAGGGACCCAGAATCTTGAGCTGGTTTTCCAGGCTTTGGCGCACCAGAATCTGGGTAATGGCCGGGCCTCCCACGGTGATGTGGATATTCGGAAACCGCTGCCTCAGGTGCCATGCCAGGGAGAATCCCGGCTGGATCTGGCCGGGAAAGACCATGGAAATTCCGGCCAGAGTGATGTTGTTGGCGGCCAGACGATCGCCCACAGCTTGAAAACTATCGTGAAACGGGTTTTTTTCAGGATCAGCATCTGCCTTGATCTGTTCCGGCGTCAAAAGAGAAAAAGGAGTCCTGTACCCGGTAAAATCGACAGACACAGGGCTATAGGCTGCGCTGATGATGCCGAGTCCGGCCTGCACGGTCTGAACGGCACGTTCATATTGTACTTGATCAAAAAATCGCAGCCCTGTCCGATCCCTGAGGACGCAAACCGCATCATCAATGGCATCAGGCACCCATGACAAATCCCGGACAGCCTCCCACAGCCGCAAATAATGCATCTGATCCATATGATTCAAAGAGGATTGTTGATCAAGGCGCAGGTAGGTGTTGTGAATTTTTTCAAGCATCTGTGCCAGGATCTGTCCTTGCAGCAGAAGATCATAGGCCTCAACATTGGCATCTATCGGCACAACTGTTTTTCCATGGGTACGCAGCCATGCCGTGAGTGTGGGAATGGAAAGATAGGGTGCTGTAGGATCGCATGTGGGTGGATAGATCAGGGCAATGGTCATGACAATCAATGGCCGGACCAGGATTTGAGCACCTGGGTTGCCCCTTTAATACTGGTCTGAGCAAGCATATCTTGAGCATAGGCTTTGGCCCTGGCCATATCCAGATTCATGATGGTCTTTTGAACGGTCAGCAGAAACTGGGGATCAACGCTTAACGTTCTGATGCCCACGCCAAGTAAAAACGGGATATAATCAGGTTCATGGGCCATCTCGCCGCACACTGATACCTCAATCTTCTGACGGTTTGCCGCATCAACAATCTTTGCAATGCCTCTGTTCACAGCCGGGTGATGAGGGACATAGTGACTGGCCACCATCTTGTTGGCCCGGTCGGCTGCCAGCATGTACTGGATAAAATCATTGGTGCCGATGGAAAAAAAGTCAGCTTCCTGTGCAAACTCATCAATGGTTTCAATCACCGATGGCAGTTCCACCATCATGCCCAGGGGAACCTTTTTATTAAACACCAATTTTTCTTTGGAAAGGGCTGCCATACAGTCAACCACAACCTGTCTGGCTTCTAAAAATTCATCAATGGACGAAATCAAAGGAAACATGATCCTGACATTTTTTTTCCCGGCCGCAGCTCTCAGCATGGCCCGGATCTGAAATTCAAAAATATCTTTGTGACGCAGAGAAAACCGGATGGATCGAAGCCCAAGATCCGGGTTGGCTTCCGGGGGAGCATCGGAATAAGCCAGGGTCTTTTCTCCACCTGCATCCAGGGTCCGGATCACAACAGGCAGATCCCCCATTTCATCAAATAATTTTTTATAAATAACATATTGCTCTGCCTCGGATGGAAACGTGGCCCGGATCAAAAACGGAAACTCGGTCCGGTATAATCCAATGCCTTCGGTTTTAAGAACTCTGGCCAAAGGCACCTCGCTGAGCAGATTGATATTGGCCAGCAGAACCACCCGCTCTCCATCCCGTGTCAGGGTCTGGTCTTCCATGGAGACCAGCCGGCTTTTTTTTTCCATTTTCAAGCGGGTTTCAAACAGCGCAATGGTCTCTTGTTCCGGATTGATATGGATATTGCCCAGGTCCCCGTCCAAAAGGATGGTCACCCGTTCTGAAAGCGCCAGCAATTTAGGCTCCTCAGCTATAATTAAGGGCATTTGAAGCGATCTTGCCAGAATGGTCACATGAGACGTAACCCCGCCGCTGGCCATGATGATCCCTTTGATACCGGCTGACACCAGTTTGAGAATATCAGACGGGTAAACCTGCCGGGTAATGGCAATGCTCCCCTTTTCATAAATTTCCTGATCATCATTGGATACAAAATTATTTAAAATCCGGATACACAAATCTTCAACATCCTGGGCCTTTTCCCGCATATAGGCATGGGGGCTGGATGAAAAAATGGCCATATATTTGGCTGCCACCTTCCGTACTGCATCGCAGGGCGCAATTCCCTCATCAATCTGCTCAGTCATCTTTCCGATAAAATTTTTATCTTTCAATATCATAAAATGCGCTGTAAATATCAATGAAGCACTTTCCGGCAGGCGCCTGGCAAATTCTTTTTGAAGGTCTTTGAGTTCCTGGGTGGTTCGTTCAACCGCATCCAGAAAATTGGATCTGGTAAATTGTTCTTCAGAAAACAGCGGGTCATACAAGACCGATTTTTTTTTTTGATTGAGGATAACCACTTTTCCCAGTGCATATCCACCCGTGACTGCCCGGCCTTTTACAAACAAAAGAGGCTCAACCGTCTCTGGCTCTTCTTTGGCCTGGGACAATTCGATCAGCAGTCTTGCATTTTCAATGGATCCTGCCAGCTGGTTGACCACCGCCCGGATGGCCCGTTCATCTGAAATAGTGAAATGGTCGGCATCTGTGTGCTGAACAGCCAGAACACCAATTCTTTCCACACCCCGCCGAATGGGTACACACAAAAAGGAATTAAACGGATCTTCTCCGGTTTCCGGGAAATACTTGAATTTCGGATTCTGCCTGGCATTGCCTTCCCTGATGATGGTCAGTGCTTCAAACGACTGGCCCACCAGCCCCTCTCCGGGTTTCATGTGTATCCGATTGACAGCATTGGGTTTAAGACCTTTTGTGGCCTTAAGGGTCAACCGGTTCATCCCCTCATTGTACAGGTAAATGGAACAGACCGGGGCGTTAAAATGCTGGGCCACAAGATCCACTGAGCGCTGGAGAAACCCTTCAAGATCAGAGCCGCCTGTGACCAGCTCTGACAGCTCACTGATATTAAACAATAAACTTAAATACTCGGAACTCTTTTTTTGCATTTGCCTTAATCCATACCCATCGGATCCATTCCCATTCTGGTGATTCAACATTGACAGGGTCAATATATCGCAGTTTGATAAAATTTTCTCCTAAAAAAACAAAAAGATTCATGCTTTCGCATCAAGCCATTAAAATCCTGTGCCCTGGGCGGCCCATGGCCGTTAGTGAATCAGCATAGGCAAACAATGACGGTGCTCCACCAGTATGCCAGAACAAAACTTTATCCTCTTTTGTCAACTTGCCTGAACGGATCATATTAATTAACCCGCCCATGGCTCTGCCAGTATAGACCGGATCTAAAAGAATACCTTCATGTTTAGCCGTTAGTGATATTGCCTCTATTTCAAGTTCACCGATAACGCCGTAACCATCACCCACGTAATTGCGATCAAGGATTAAATCTTTATCAGTAAATGTGACATCTGCATTAATGAAGTTGCTGGTCTTATTTGCCAGATGAACAATGACTGCATCAAATGGAACGTCACCTGTTTCACCCTTATCGATGCTTATGCCAACCAGGCTGTATCGTCTGTTAAGCAAAGCTTTTCCAAGCATGAGGCCTGCATGGGTACCACCTGAACTTGAAGCAAAAACAATATGTGAAAACTGGCTAATTTCCACCTGCTGTTCCAATTCCTCAAGGGCTCGAATAAAAGCATAAGCACCGAGCTCGTTTGAGCCACCGTAGGGAACAACATAAGGATTTTTACCCTTTGCTTTCAGTTGCTCGAAAATTTGTGGAATATCCTCTCCTTTACGATTAGCCCCAGCCCAGTGAATTTGAGAACCCAAGAGATTATCGAGCAGCAGGTTTCCATTGGCAATTTCAGGGGACTCACCGCCAAGAACCAGATGACATTCCAATTGCAAGCAAGCTGCTGCAGCTGCAGTTTGACGGCAATGATTCGATTGCGATGCCCCGGCAGTAATAACTGTATCACTCCCCCTATCAATCGCATCCTGTAATAAAAATTCCAATTTTCTGGTTTTATTGCCGCCAAAAGCCAATCCGGTTAAATCATCACGCTTCATAAAAATTTTTGGCCCGCCTAAAACCGAACTGAGGCGGGAAAGCTTGACAACAGGAGTAGGAAAAAATCCAAGGTTTGCTTTGGGAAGGGATTTGATATTCATAAACAAAAGATCCTATTTGAATTTGACGATATGATTATCAGGCCAATTTTCCCTGATATGTTTTAAACTAACAATATCAGAAAAAATCTTTCTGTTGTATCTTTTATTTATCAGTCTCTATGCAGATACAGCGAAAAGCAAGAAAAAATTATTCATATTAACAATTTTTCAAATATTCACCTATAGTGAAAATAAAGATAAATAAGATTTGGTTATCCTAAGGGCCCACTCAAAAACTTGAAGGTCGAGTTTTTGTCCCTTCCTGTTTGTTTAGCTAAAATCGCTATAAAACATTTACATTTATATTGACATTATTGTTGTTTGGGATTATTCTGGACACAAAAAAACAAAATAAAAGGCGCCCCATGAGATTGGAACTGACCCAAAAACAACAACGATTGTTGGATTACCTGAAAGAAAAAGCCAAAAACAACAGGGCCTGTCCAAGTCTTCGCATGGCAGCAACCGATCTTGGCATCAGCCATGCAGCAGTGGCCCAGACGTTAAAGGCCCTGGAAGACAAGGACTATATCAAAAGACAGGGCCGTTACAGCCGGATCATCCATCTTCTGGACCATATGGGAGATGTGGATACGGTTCAACGACAAAAGCAGGTCCCCATCATCGGTCGTGTCACTGCAGGATTACCCATGTATGCCCAGCAGGAATGGGATGGCAGTATCCTGGTGGATGCAAAACTCTTTCCAGGCCAAAGCCTGTTTGCTCTCAGAATTCAGGGAAACTCCATGAAGGATGCCGGGATTCTCGACCAGGATCTGGCCATCTGTGAACCCCGGCAATACGCCCGGAACAACGAAATCGTGGTCGCCCTGATTCATCATGAACAAGCCACGGTAAAACGTTTTTTCCTGGGAAAAGAAACCATTGAACTACGTCCGGAAAACCCGGATTTTACTGTTCAACACTATGCGTTTGAAGATGTATTGATCCAGGGTCTGGTCATCGGGATTGTCCGGACCCTGCAAGGCATGGGCGTATAGGAAAGATGGCAACACCGTCGCTGTTTATCGGCACCAGTGGGTATTCCTATGGAGAATGGATTGATTCTGGTTTTTATCCTGAAGGCAGCCATTCTTCCAGCATGCTCGAATACTATACCCGGATCTTTAACACCACTGAACTCAATTACACCTGGTACCAGATGCCCAAGGCCCCAGCCATTGAACGGATGTGTGCAAAAGTCCCGGACCATTTTAAGTTTGCAGCAAAACTGACCCGGACCATGACCCATGAAATCAAAAAGTCCCAATGGGAAAAAGAGGTTCTGCTCTATCGCCAGGGCATTGAGCCACTTGTAAAATCCAAAAAACTGATCTGTGTCCTGATCCAGATGCCTCCTTTTTTTACCCGGTCTGTCAAATGCCGGCAATACCTTGCAGCCCTTCTGGATGAACTGGCTGGCCTTCCCCTTGCCGTGGAGTTCCGGCATGATTCCTGGGCAGTGGATACCGTTTTTTCAGAGCTGGCCCGGCGTAATGTCACCCTGGTCACCGTGGATGAACCTGATCTTCCCGGACTGTTTCCCCGTCTTGATTGGATCACCAGCCCGGACCTGTTTTACATCCGTTTCCACGGCAGGAATGCCAGAGGATGGGCCTCCGGCAATATGCAAAAACAATTTGACTATGATTATTCAAAAGCACAGCTCATTGAATGGGCAGAGATCATTCAACACCGCATGATGCCCCATGCCCGGTCCGGCAGTATTTTTTTCAACAACCATGTCCGGGGCCAGGCACCGAATAATGCCCTGCATCTCATTGACCTGCTGCCCAGGAACAACCAAAGTTCAGGGTTATAATAAATGCCATGGACCGCGCCATCATTCATTTGAATATTGCCGATTTTGCCGTGGCCGTGGAGACCAATATGCAGCCGGCCCTTAAAGGCCGCCCCTTGATTGTTGCCCCCCTGGGTGCTCCCCGGGCAGTGGTCTATGACATGAGCGAACAGGCCTTTGAGCAGGGCATTCGAAAAGGCATGCCCCTGGCCCGGGCCAAACGCCTCAACCGCAGCATTCACATCCTGCCGCCAAGCTTTAACCGGTATGAAACCATGATGAAAGATCTGTTAAAAGAAAGTTTCGCCTTTACCCCGCAAATTGAATCCGGCCGGCTGGACGGGCATATATTCATGGATGTCACCGGATCATCCCGGCTTTTCGGCCCACCCGTGGACATGGCATTTAAATTAAAAAAAGTGTTTAAAAAAATCTTTAACCTTGATCCGATCTGGTCCGTGGCCACCAGCAAACTTGTGGCCAAAGTGGCCACACGCATGGTCAAACCAATTGGAGAATGTATTGTGGCACCCGGTGATGAACAAGCTTTTTTAGCGCCGCTGCCCCTGGACATGATCCCGGGACTGGAACCGGCAGACCTGATACGGCTGTCTGAATTCAATCTCTTTAAAGTCATCCAGGCCAGACAATTGACCCTACAGCAACTTGAAATCCCCTTTGATCAACGGGCATCCATGGTTTATGACCGGATCAGGGGGATTGACCCGGAGCCTGTGAACGCTTTTTGTGAAACCGATTCAACCCTGCAGGCCGACCATGAATTTGCCAATGATACCAATCATGCCGACCTGTTGAAGAAAGCACTTTATCTGCTGATTGAAAAAACCTGTAAAATTTTACGGGACCAGAACCGGCAGACCCATATGGTCCAACTCATTGTATCCTATTCAGATGGCCTGCAAAACCATTGCCGACAAAAACTGTTGTCCCCCACATCCTGCGACATGGCCTTGTTCAAACAATGCCTGGGGCTGTTATACAAGACCTGGAACCGGCGGGTGCGCATCCGGCATATGCGGCTGATCTGTGAAAAAAGGCCTGCCAGACCCGTGCAAACGGTTATGTTTGAAACCAAAATCAAAGAAAACCGACAGACACAAGTGGTCAACACCATGGATAAAATCCGCGAAAAATTCGGCAAACATGCTGTCCGAACCGGGCTTGCCCTGGTTCAGGAGTAGGCCTGCCATGATCTTGTTCAATACCCGGTCCCATTATTCTTTGATGTGGGGAACAGCCAGCGCAGAAGCTCTCTGCCGCCAGGCCAGAGCTCTTGGATATACCCGGCTTGCCATGACCGACACTGACAATCTTTACGGGATGTGGCAGTTTATCGCTGCATGTAAACATCATGGCCTTACCCCGATCATCGGGGCTGAACTCACAGATCCGAATACCGATCACAGGGCCGTTTGTCTGGTAAAAGATGATCAGGGATACAGCCATCTGACCCGGCTGATCACCCTTCGCCGCCGCAACAAGGGCTTTTTACTGAAAACCGTACTGCCCAAACTGTGTCAAGGTCTTGTGGTGCTGACAAAGAACCCGGATCTGTTACCCTTCTGGCACGAAAACCATGTTGATCTGGCTGTCAACCTTGCCAGAAACCCCCTGTCCCGGAACCACCTGTTATATCGGACCGCCGAACGGCTCAATATCCCCATGGTGGCCACACCCGGCAGTTTTTTTCTCACCCCGGAAGATATAAAAATCCATCGCATGCTCCGGGCCATTGATTGCAATACCTGCTTAAGCCGTCTCACTGTCCGGGATGTGGCACCGGACACAGCGTTTCTGGCATCTGCTGACATCTATACAAAAAAGTTTGACATGATTCCATCAGCCATTCACAACAGTGCTGTCCTGGCAGAAAAAATATCCTTTCAAGGGCCTGATTTCGGAATTGTCATGCCGCCCTTATACAAGGAGAAAGGATCAAACACACAAACTATCCTTCCGGCAGAGCAGCAATTATATGAAAAAACCATGCAGGGCGCAAAACTCCGGTATGGCAACAGCCTGCCCGGACCGGTCCTCCAGCGGATCGATTATGAACTGGCCATTATCAGCCAGAAAAATTTCTGCGAATATTTTCTGGTGGTTCAAAAAATTGTCCGGCAGGCCTCCCGTATCTGTGGCAGGGGATCAGGCGCTGCCTCCATTGTGGCCTATTGTCTTGGCATCACCAATGTCTGCCCCATCAAGCACAACCTGTATTTTGAACGGTTTTTAAACCCGGACCGGACAGATCCGCCAGACATTGACATTGATTTTGCCTGGGATGAACGCGATGCCATCCTCAACTGGGTTTTGACTGAATTTAAAGGGCACGCCGCCCTGGTATCCAGCCACATCCTGTTCCAGCCCAGAATGGCGGTAAGAGAAGTGGCCAGAGTCTTTGGGCTGCCGGAAAGTGAAATCAGCAAGGTATCCAAACGGCTTCCCTGGTTCTGGCGGCATGATGAGGCATCCCAGACACTGTTAGACCGGATTCGCAGCCAGCCTGAATTCAGATTCATGGATTTTCCCCAGCCCTGGCCCCAGATTATGGGCTATGCCCGGGCCATCACTGGAACACCCCGGCACATCAGTGTCCACCCCGGCGGCATGGTCATCACACCCAATCCCATTAACACCTATGTTCCCCTTGAAGATTCGCCCAAAGGAGTCCCCATCATCCAGTGGGACAAAGACGGAGCAGAAACCGCAGGTCTTGTCAAAATCGATCTTCTGGGCAACCGCAGCCTTGGCGTCATCCGGGATACCATTAAAACCATTGAAACCTCATCAGGCAAGTTTGATGATTTCTGCCGCCTTGATCCGGAAGATGATTATGAAACCCAGCAGAATGTGGCCCAGGGCAATACCATGGGCTGTTTTTACATTGAAAGTCCGGCCATGCGGCTGCTCCAGAAAAAATCCAAGGTCGGGGATTTTGACCATGTGGTCATCCATTCTTCCATTATCCGGCCGGCTGCCAATGAATTTATTCAAGACTATATTAAGCGGCTTCACACCGGGGTATGGGAGCCGATCCATCCGCTGCTGGAAAATGTTCTGGACCAGACTTATGGGATCATGGTCTTCCAGGAGGATGTATCCAAAGTAGCGGTAAAAATGGCAGGATTCAGCCATGCCCAGGCTGACGGATTAAGAAAAATCATATCCAAAAAAAACAAGGCCCTGGAGCTGGCAGATTATTATCACCGGTTTGAGCAGGGCGCACTGAAAAAGGGTGTATTACCGGCCCAGATTAAATCGGTATGGCACATGATCACAAGTTTTTCCGGTTACTCGTTCTGCAAGCCCCACAGCGCGTCCTATGCCCGGGTCTCGTTTCAGGCTGCCTATTTAAAAACCCATTACCCGGCAGAGTTCATGGCTGCGGTCATCAGCAATCAGGGGGGCTTTTATTCCACCTTTGCCTATGTGTCCGAAGCCCGACGGCTGAAGGTGACCATCCTTCCCCCGGACATCAACACCAGCCAGATCCACTGGACAGGAACAAACTTTCGGCTCAGGGTCGGATTTTTATCAATCAAGAATCTGTCTTTAAAAACCATGCGCCGGATTATCTGTGAACGAGAAATAAAATTATTTACCACCTTGTCAGACTTTCTGGAGCGAATTGCCCCCGGAGAAGATGAAGTCCGCTCCCTGATCCATTGCGGAAGCCTGGATGCGCTGGAACCTGGCAAACAAAGGGCAGCTTTGTTATGGATGGTCATTGCCTGGCAAAAACAGCGCAGAACAAAAACAGAAGAATCTTGTTTATTCAACCGGATTCTGCCGCCCTGCGACATCCCGGATCTGCCTGAACAAGATCCAGCAGATACCCTTTGCACAGAATTTTTGGTTTTGGGATTTTTATGTGCATGTCATCCCATGCACCTTTACAGGGATCGTCTTAACCGGGAAAACATCATCACAGCAGCCGACCTGCCGAAATTCACAGGCCAAACCATCACCTTTGCCGGATGGCTGATCACCGGGAAAGTGGTCAGAACCAAACAGGGTGACCCCATGAAATTTCTCACCTTTGAAGATGAAACCGGGCTGGTTGAAACTGTTTTTTTTCCAAAGCCCTATGCACAGTTCTGCCATATGCTTGATTATGGAAAACCCTACCTGATCTTTGGCACCCCGGATTCAAACTGGGGCGCCATCACTTTTATCGTGGCCTCTGTCCAGCCACTCAGCCATACCGGAAAACATATCTTCTAATTATTTTTTACAATTTTGTTATTAAACTTTTATAAAAACATTACAATTTTGAACATAATTTTTTATAAAAGCTTATCATATAAGCCATTAATAAAAATAATTATCTGATATTATCTTTTGTTTTCAATAACTTAGACGACTATAGGCGAAGAGACCCCCCTCTTATGGCACACCAATTGCTAATAACATAGCCAACATAGAAAATTTAACTTTTAAATAAGGATACTGATTATGTTACTGAAAAAACTTATGTTCCCCCTGGCAATGATACTTTTCAGCGCAGCCTCTGCCTTTGCTGAAGATGGCGCCATCAACTCCGGCGACACCGCATGGATCATCGTTTCAACCGCCCTGGTCATGATGATGACCCCGGCCGGTCTTGCTCTTTTTTACGGCGGCATGTCACGGTATAAAAACATGCTGAACACCTTTGCCATGACCCTGGTCGCCTACTGCCTTGCCAGTGTGGTCTGGGTGGGCTGGGGATACTCTCTTGCCTTTGGCGAAAGCCCAAGCCTGCTGATCGGTAATCTGAGCCATCTTTTCTTGAACGGCATTACTGTCAACTCTGTATCCGGCACGATTCCCACCCTGCTGTTTGTTTTGTTCCAGATGACCTTTGCCTGCATCAGCGTCGCCCTTATCCTGGGATCAGTGGTGGACAGAATGAAATTTTCCTCCTGGATCGTTTTTACCATTCTCTGGGTCACCTTTGTTTATGCACCGGTCTGCAACTGGGCATGGGGCGGTGGCTGGATGCACCACATCGGCGCACTTGATTTTGCCGGCGGCAATGTGGTTCATATCAATGCCGGTATGTCAGGCCTTGTCCTGGCCATTTACCTTGGCAAACGACAAGGATATGGAAAAGAGCCCATGATTCCTTCCAGCGTGGCTTTTACAGCACTGGGTGCCGGCCTTCTCTGGTTCGGATGGTTTGGATTTAATGCCGGCAGCGAGCTGGCAGCAGACGGCATTGCTGCATCCGCCTTTTTGGTGACCAATACCGCAGCAGCCATTGCCGGTCTTTCATGGTTGTTTGTTGAATGGAAAGTCAGCGGCAAACCCACACTCCTGGGCCTGGCATCCGGTGCCATTGCAGGACTTGTCGGCATTACCCCGGCTGCCGGTTTTGTATCTCTTGGCGGTGCCATGGCTATCGGTATAGTTGCCGGTGCTCTCGGCTACTTTGGCGTTGCCATGCTCAAACACAAACTTGGATATGATGATTCTCTTGATGCCTTTGGTATCCACGGCCTTTGCGGAATGTGGGGCGCCCTTGCAACCGGATTGTTTGCCAACCCGGCTGTGAGCGGAGCTGCAGGACTTTTTTACGGAAACCCCAAACAGGTCTGGATTCAATTCCTTTCCATCATTGGCACCATGGCCTTCAGTGTTGTTGCAACACTGATCGTGGTTTTTGTTACCAACCTGATCACCAGCGGCATTCGGGTTGAAAAAGACGATGAACTGGCCGGCCTTGACAATGCCCTCCACGGCGAACGCGCCTTTGAAATAGAATAACCCTTCTTTCGCACAACCCCAAAAAGCGCACGGACTCTTTTCCGAACGCTTTTTGGGGTTACAGCCATTCTCCGTTTTTAAAAATTCACCAAAACGCAGTCAGAACGTTGACTTAACTTTAAAAATACTCTAAAAAATGAGTTTCATTAATAATATTTTCTTTATTTTTTACAAATGGTTAAATGAAAGAAAAGCGCTGTCAATGCGGTGGAGACTATGATGAAACGATTTATATACCTGACCGGTTTAATTTTTATATTCAGTTTATTTTTAACACCCGCTTTTGCAAACGTGCCGCCACCCCGGGAGCAACTGAAAGGGACTGTTGACAAAATTACAAATATTTTAATGGACCCGTCATTAAAAGGAGATGAAAACAAAGAAAAAAGAGTGCATCTGCTTTGTGATGCTGTTTATGAACGATTTGGCCTTGCAAAAACGGCACAATTATGTCTGGCGACCTACTGGGGAGAGCGGACAGAAGCAGAAAAACAAGAATTTACTGCATTGTTTGGAAAATTTCTTGAAAAAATTTACTCATCCAGTGCAGACCGATACCATGGTCAGCAGGTGGCTTTTATCAAAGAACAGGTTGAAAAAAAAAAAGCCCGGATTGATGCCAGGGTGGTAACCGATCTGATTGAAATTCCTGTCAATATTCGGATGTATCAAGCTGAAGATGGCAACTGGATG
Source organism: Pseudomonadota bacterium (assembly GCA_043827005.1). Classification (GTDB taxonomy): domain Bacteria; phylum Desulfobacterota; class Desulfobacteria; order Desulfobacterales; family Desulfobacteraceae; genus Desulfobacula. Next base: position 28,637 of record JBDRPM010000166.1, read on the forward strand.
GTGTATGATGTGGTGATTATGGGTGTCAGCATGGTGTGGAATTATCGAGTTCAGTTTAATCATATTATCAAACAGCATTCCTACGAAGAATTAATTCGTATTATAAAGCAAAAAATAAGTGAGTAAAATTAATCCGGAAGGCCCCGCCCAAATCTGAAGATAAAAGATTACAACAAGGTATAAAGATGAAAAAATCAAACAATCATTCGAGCCAGTTCTTTGGCTTTCTCAAAACTGGAGCCAATTAAAGACTCCATTTTCTCCTGGGAAATATTGTAAACACTCCGGGCCTTTTCAATAATTTCATCCACACCGGTATTGGCATCATCTTCTCTTAAAATGGAAACCAGACGAACCGGACCTAATGTTTCATGATCAGCATCTGCACCTGGATCATGATGACGGAGAATGGCCAGGGCAATATTTTCAGGCAGCCCCCATTCACTGCAGATCCATGAGGCCACTTCAGCATGATCCCAGTCCAGAACCTCTCGTTCCAGTTGAGCCAGATCAGTTCCATCAAAATGCCATTTTTTAAAAATCGGATCATAGTCATCACTTCTGTGGCAGGCCAGAAACGGCAGGGCCATATCCTGAAGAAAAGAGGCAGTAAAGCATTCTGACTCTTTGGCCGGACATAGGATCTGGGCCAATTCATGGGCCAGCATGGCCCGCCTGGCAGACGTCAGCCAGAATTCAGCCGGATCATGCCACTGGCACGTTCGTTTGGGAATTCCTTTGGCAACCCCCACCCCCAAAACCAGAGATTCCAATTGAGACATGCCAACCAGTGCAATGGCCTGGGTCAGATTTTCCACCCGGTTTACCGGAGAAAACGCAGCTGAATTGGCAATTCTCAACAATTGAACAGACAGTCCCGGATCAAGAGACAGGGATTTGGCAATATCTGAAGCAGATGAGTATGGACTCCTTATTTTTTGAAGAATCTGCATCACCACTGCTGGAAATGATGGCAGGGCATAGCCTTTTAAAACTTGTTTTAATTTGGCTTTTGGATCAACTTTATTTTTAAAAAAAGAAAACATGCTTCTCCTGATTATTTTTATTCAGCCCGCCGGGCCATTTTATTCCCCAATATACTCAATAAACCGCCCAGCCCCATATACCCGGCTACAGCCTGAAGGGTCACAAACACCTGGGCGGTTAAAGAGACGGGGACGACATCCCCATACCCAAGAGTGGTTAATGTTACAAAGCTAAAATAGATGGGAGAAAAACCGGTCGCATGTACACCATAATCAATGTCCACCATTGAATAAACAGCAGCAAAGGCCAGGGTTGCCCCCACAAGCCAGACAAGCCATCGAAAAAGGCTTCTGCCACAGTCTGAGGTGGCCCACCAGATCAGATAAACAGCCCTGTGATACCTGGAACTCTTCTGAAACTCAAACAGATAATTTTCGTCAGCAATATACCTTCTGACCAGATATGCACCCCTTAAATCCAGCCCTCTGATATCTGCCCCGATCCAGCTGGCCTTTTTAAATTTTTTTATTCCAAGAAGCCTTGCACCCTGCATATCTGCCAGTTCAAAATTGGTTCCATTTACTATGCTGTGTTTTAAATCACTTTCAACCAGTACGGCTCTGGTAAAAATTGCATGGGACAGATCTGCTTCAGACAACCGTGCCCTTTTTAAATTAGACGCTCTCAAATCCGCATGAACCAGTGTTGAACGAGAAAGTGTGGCCTCGCTTAAATCCACATTGATCATGATTGCATAGGAAAGATCTGCACCGCCAAACCCGCATTGTTTTGCCGAACACTCATTCAAACGAGCATGGGTCAAATCTGATCCGATAAACTCGCATTCATCAAGAATTGACTGCTCCAGCCCGGCTTTATGGCAATTTGAATAGCTGAAAATCGTGCCGGTCAGATCACATCGGGTCAAACCAGCATAGGAAAAATCATATCCTGACAGATCCAGGCCGGAAAGGTCTTCGTGAAAAAGAGTCAACCCCCTTAAGTCCAACTTCACCGGGCGGTTGGTTCCTTCTTTTTTGCATTCGCTTTTCAGGCGATGAACCATCTGCTGTGCCAAAGTTTGCTGACCATCCAAAACCATTTGGTTCCATCTTGATTTTAACGCCGTGGCATCTGTTTTGGGCAAGCTGTCCTCCCGGGTCGTCATAATAGCATCTTTTCTCTACAAAACAAGTCGGTTAAATGATTTATCCGTCTGTTATTCAGCGTATAGTATATCAATCAAGTCTAAAAAAAAAGAAGATTCTTCAACCTCTTTGTGCACTCACTTCAGGATGTTTTTTATCTTTTCCGAATGGCCTGTTATCCTTTATTGTTTTTTTATAACCATTTGCCTTGACCGGATCGTTAAAGACGATACAATGCAATATAGTGTTCAATCTTTGAAAAATAAGGAGACAAGATGAATTTCACCATTGACCATTTCAATATCAATGTTCTGGATTTAGACAAAAGCCTGGCCTTTTATGAAAAAGCGCTGGGGTTAAAAGAACTGCGAAGGAAAATTGCAGAAGATGCAAGTTATATTATTGTTTTTCTGGGAGACGGTTCTTCAGGCAACAAACTTGAATTAACCTGGCTAAAAGCCATGGATCGCCCTTACAACTTAGGAGATGAAGAATTTCATATTGCATTTAAAACCAGTGATTTTGATGCTGCTTACACCCTTCACAAACAAATGGATTGCATCTGTTTTGAAAACAAAGACATGGGAATCTATTTTATTCATGACCCGGATGGATACTGGCTTGAAATTGTTCCTGTCCGATAGATGCGCATAACCATTAAAAAAGATGGGGTAAAACCATATCTGTGCTGATCCCAAGGGCATGGTAATGGCCTCTTACATATGCCCGGTCACACGGCCGGTTGTAACAGATTTTAAAATCAAATTCTTTGAGTTTTGAATAAAAGTCATTAAATATTATGGTTTCAGCCTCAAGATTGACACAGCAATTATCCTTTAGATCGAACAGGCCGATGGCATGGTGGGCCACCATATAAAAGCAGGCGGCTGAAAGATATCGGCAACCTGACTCCTTATAAAGTTCAGGATAAAACCTGGACACATAAAGGCTGTGCGAAAATAATTCATGGGACACGATCAGGTTCTTTGAAATCTGCTTATTTTTTTCTTTGCTGTGCAAAAAATACTCAATGCATGAATAATCTTGTTGATAAGATATCGTAAATTCATTCAGCAGTTTGGGGATGTACTGACATAGAAAAGCAGATTCCACTATCTTTCCAACAGCAGCAAGCATTTTAAAAAATCATCCTTTTTAAGGTCAGCCAACTATCCTGACCATATGCCTTATAGCGCTAAGGGTCAAGCCATTCTGATATAAAATGGTATTAATTTTATCTCACTTGTATTTTTTAGAAAATCATTTAAAATAACCATAGTACTTTTTTCTTTCACCACACATGATACTTGATTCATAATCTTAAGGAGGGCACGATGATCCCAACCATTAAAAGAGTTCTTTATGCAACTGATCTGTCCGAAAATGCCAAATTCGCATTTGCTTACGCAGCAGACCTTGCCCAACGGTATGATGCAAAATTGACCATTTTATCTGTCCTGGAAACCTTGAGCCCCTATACTGAAGGCCTTATCCAGGAGATGATGGGTCTTGATGACTGGAACCGCCTCAAATCCGAACATCAGGAAAACTCAAAAGAAAAAATTAAACAACGGATCACGGATTTTTGTCAGGAAATGGATACAAAGATTGAGTCGTGCAACTTCATCGCTGACGATATCCAGGTCACCAAGGGCATTCCCCACCGGGAAATTCTCAGGGTTGCCAAAGAGGTCTGTGCGGACATGATTGTTATGGGAACTTATGGTCACAACATTCTCCAGGACTCACTGATTGGCGGCACAACCCGCCGAATCGTAAAAGACAGTACCATTCCGGTTCTGGTTATCAGGCTTCCTGAAGACGATTGATTGTTTTCAGCCAATAGCTGTCCGGATCAGTGGCCGGATCAAGATCAGGACAGCTCCCTGAACTCATTCATGGAACGACCCCGTATGGCTTCTGCAATTTCAAAAACATAATCATAGATATGAAGCCCTTTGGATGATGCAATAATATCCCCGTTTTCAACACCGATTTGAGTTGCACAATATTGTTTCATCATTTCAATGGCCGCCAGATTTGCCGGGAATCCGCCAAACAGATCCCAGGATCTGAAATACGGGAAAAAATGAAGTTTACCATCCTGGATACGGGTATCAATATGTCTTAAACAGGGTGGGTCAAGCAAAATCATATCTGATGGCTGACCCACCTGAAGAATCATCTGGTTGTTTCGATGGCCTTTGTTCTTATACGTCCAGATCATTAATTCCATCTGATTGACATAATATTTGCCTTGTTCTTCAATCAGGATATTGCGATCTTCCCAGATCTCTTTTTCCTGCACCAGAATCTGGGTCATTGTTTTATAATCATCGGGTAAATATTTAAGATCGCATTTGCAAATCCGCTGACCATAGGTATAGGATTCTCCTTCTTTTTCTTCTCCGGTCATCAGATAGGGCAGGTAATCATCCAGATAATTTTCATCCACCGGATCTGGAAATCCCAGGACCGGATTTACTTTTGGCAGCAATGGCATCGTTTGAGTGTGGGTAATGTGAATGGTGATATAATCAAATTCAAGTCTTTTCTGACCCTCAAAAGAACCCCGGTTTATGGTAAATGGCTTGCCTTTTTCAACACATCGATAAAGTGTCTGAAACCAGGCATCTGAAAGGCTTGTTGCTTTGATAAACAGCGGTTCAAACATAAATTGCTCCTTTATTTTTGATTACCCTTTTTTTGGATTAAAAATATATACTTTAATCTGCACGGTTTCAACCTTATTTGTGTTTTCTTTTCCCGACTACTTACCGATTGCTAAGCAAATAATATTGTGTTTTTTAACATTTCTTTTGTATACAAAGAAAATTCTTTGAATCCACACACATAGACCTAAACAATCCGACCATTTTGAACCAAAATTTTCCCCCCAACCATCACAAGACTGACATCAGACGATTTTGCAGAATATACAAGACTTGAATAGGGATTAAACAAAGGAATCAAATGGGGTTTGTCCAGATCCACAAGAATAATGTCCGCCTGTTTGTTTTTTTCAATGGAGCCTGTCATGTGATCCAGCCCAATGACTTTGGCTGCCTGGATGGTGGTCATTTTCAAAGTGGTCAAAGCATCCATGGCGCAAGGATCAAGCAAAGCCACCTTATGGAGTTTTGCTGCTGTATCCATCTCAGAAAAAAGATCCAGATCATTATTGGAAGCACACCCGTCTGTTCCTATGCCTACTGGTACATCATGACCCAGCAGCCGGGTTACAGGACAAATCCCCGATGCCAGCTTCATATTGGATTCAGGACAATGGACCACACTGGCCCCGCTATCTTTTATCCTTTGAATATCAGTATCATTAATCCAGATTGCATGAACCAGCACTGTCTTTTCATCTAGAATTCCAAGGATGTCCAGGTATTCAACAATGGTCCTGCCATCAAGGCCCTGAATCATGTTGATTTCATTTCTGGTTTCCGCCACATGAATCTGAAACACAACACCCAGCTCATTGGCCGCCTGTTTGGCTGCCGTCAAAGTCTTTTTGGAACAGGTATAGGGAGAATGGCAGAATATGGATGGATAGATTATAGAAAAAGCCCGCCTGATTTTTTCAACAAATGCCCTGGCCGATGCCACATTCTGACCTGGATCAGGAACCCCGGGCGCTGGAAAATCTATCACCCCCTGGCCTGCAACAGCGCGGATACCACAATCCTGCATGGCCCGAACCACATGTTCTTCATGAAAATATCCGTCACAGCAGGTCGTCGTTCCGGCCAGCAGCATCTCCTGACACGAATGACGGCTCCAGCGCTCAACCGATTCAGGATTCACCAGCCTGGCTTCTGCCGGAAAGATATGGTCATTGAGCCAGACATCCAATGGAAGATCATCGGCCATGCCCCGAAACATGGACATGGGCAGATGGGTATGACAATTGATCAGGCCAGGCATGATGATTTTTTGGGTTGCATCAATTTGTTCTTTTACATCAACGCCTGAAAAATCAACAGTTCGGCCTATATCTGTGATAATCTGGTCTTTGATCAGAACCGCCCCGTCCTCAATCACAGGACACCCCTGTGCCATGGTAACCAGCAGCCCATTGCGTATCAATACATCATATGCCATATTTTCTGCCCTTTATGTTTCATCGATAAAGGCTATACTCAACAATATCAGGTCGATCATGTCAAGCCTTTTATACCAGCGTCTAGGGCAATAAAATCTTTGAAAACTGCATTGCCTGTTATTTGATATTGACAGAGCCGTGCGATGCCTTTATCATATGAATAATTGTTCATATGAAGAGGTGATAAATGGAAAAGTGCGCTGTTAAATGTATTGATACCCAGAAGGTCAGTCAAACCTTGAAAACCATTCCAGGACTGAATGAAATCCTGCAGATGGCTGATATTTTCAAGGCATTGAGTGATCCGTCCAGATTGAAGATCGTGGTGGCACTGTTAAAACAGGAACACTGTGTGTGTGAAATTGCAAGCATTTGCAACCAGACCGATTCTGCTGTCTCTCACCAGCTTCGCATCCTCAGAACCCTTAAAATTGTTAAAAACCGCAGGGATGGTAAAATCGTCTATTATGCCATTGATGATGACCATGTCGCAGCTTTGATCAACATGAGCCTGAACCATGTCAGACATTAAACAATACCCATGTCATGGCGGGCGCAACAAAACATGAAAGAATTCAGTGGGTTGATCTGTTCTTTCATATAAAAAATGAGTAAAATTATGTCCATTGTATATGAAATATTAAAAGAATCCTGGCACCTCTATCTGGACGTTGCCATCTATATGCTGTTCGGGTTTTTCATGGCCGGCGTTCTCCATGTCTTTTTCAAGGCAGACCAGATCAAACAATATCTGGGGACTGGTAAAATTCGACCGGTTTTTCTGTCTGCTCTTTTCGGTATTCCCATTCCGCTGTGCTCCTGCGGTGTGGTTCCAGTGGCGGCAGGGTTAAAAAAACAGGGGGCCAACTCAGGTGCAGCCCTGTCTTTTATGATTGCCACGCCAGAATCCGGTGTAGATTCCATTGCGGTTTCCTGGGCCATGCTGGACCCGATTATGACCGTCATCCGCCCCATTGCCGGATTTATCACAGCAGTCAGTACCGGTATTATCCAGAATTTTTTCGGCACTGAAGACAAACCTTTGCAACCAGCCATGCCTGAACCATCCTGTAATTGCGGATCAGGCAGTTGTTCTTCGGGTTCCAAAAGCAACCTGTCTTTTTTAGAAAAATTTAAAACCGGAATGATATACGCCTATGGCGAGCTGCTCACAGATATTACAAAACCGTTTATCCTGGGTATTTTCATTGCCGGCGCTATCACCTTTTTCTTTCCTGAAGACTTAACCGTCTGGGCCAACCAGTATCCGTTTTTATCCATGCTCGTGATGCTGGCAGCCGGCATCCCCATGTATGTGTGTGCCACATCTTCAACCCCTATTGCGGCAGCCCTCATACTCAAAGGATTGAATCCTGGCGCAGCACTTGTCTTTTTACTGGCAGGTCCTGCCACCAATGCCGCCACCATGAGCATTGTCAAAAGCCTTTTCAATACCAGGGCATTGATCATCTATCTGTCCATGATCGCAACCTGTGCTTTGACCATGGGATTTTTACTGGACTGGATTTATGTGTTTTTCAATATCAAAGCCAGTGCTGTGGTGGGTCAGGCTGCCGATATTATCCCATACCCGCTTAAGCTTTTGTCGGCCATCGTCCTGATTGCTCTCATGATCGTTAATGGCATTGGTCACTTTAAAAAAACCGGCACACCATAATACAGACTCATATAACGGCCATACCCTGCCAGGCACAACAAATCATGAAAGAATCAAGTGAGCTGATCTGTTCTTTCATATAACTGCCATGTGGCAAATCTGGTTATTGATTTGTGGTTTGCCACACAACGAGGCATGAAAGTCAACATTGGTTTGCAAGGACTTTCATATAAAAAATTCCATGGCACCTGGCCCGAATATTTCATGAAATATCCGGGCTTGGGACCTGCTGTTTATAATCAAGGCTAAAATGCCTTTATTCTTGACAATATCATCTAATTCTTGTTTATGTTACAAGTCAGGAAACAGAAAAAATGATCTGTAGCAAAGAATTAACCTTAAGGATATGCAAATGGAAAAGGATGATCAAAAGGTAAACTCCATTGAAAAAGCCATGGAAATCATCCTTAAGTTTCAGGAAGTCAAACCGTCATGGGGAATTCGGGAACTCAGCTCGGAACTTGGGTTCAGCCCGGCCACTGTCCAGAGAATCCTTCAGGTTTTAAAGACCTATGAATTTGTCCGGCAAGATCCTAAATCCAGACAATATTATATTGGCAACATCTTTTACCGCTTTTTGGAAAACCTGAACAATGCAAATGATCTGGTCCGCATTGGCAGACCCTTTTTAGAAGAAGTGGCTGCTGCCACCCTTGAGACAGTCCATTTGAGCGTTATTGAACAAAACTATCGTCTCTGCATCGATCATATTGAATCGCCAAAAGTTCTGAAAGCCGGCATGCCCATTGGTAACAAAGCCCCCCTTTATACCGGGGCATCGGCAAAATGCCTGCTGGCTTTTTCATCAGAAGATTTTCAGGACAATTATATTCGGACCACGGAAATGAAACCATTAACCAATAACACGATTGTCCTGACCGGCAAACTTTTTGAAGAACTGTATAAAATTAAAGAGCAGGGCTATGCCATCAGCCTTGGGGAAAGAACCCCGGGATTGGGATCAATCAGCGCACCCGTGTTTGATCATAATGGTCAGATCCTTGCCAGCCTGAGTGTGGCCATCCCTGAAGTCAGACTTAGATACGAAGATCATCAGGCAAATTGTATTGATGTCCTGCTTCGCACAGCAGCAGCATTTTCAAAAGCCATGGGGCTGACAGAGCCCTATCATAACCAGCGATCTTAATCTGCCGGACATAAACCATCTCAACCTGCCGGTCCTGGCTATTCGCCTTTTACCAGCTTGAACTTTGTGGTTTAACCATCCAGGAGGAACAATGAATTTTCAACTTTCCAAAGAACTTCAAATGCTCCAAAAAGAGATCCGCAATTTTGCCAAAAAGCAGATTCAACCCCATGTGGATGAGTGGGATAAAACTCATTACCTGCCGATTGAAGAGGTTATGAAACCCATGGGAAAACTGGGTTTTTTTGGAACCGTGATTCCTGAACAATATGGGGGGGATGACATGGGATTTTTGGCCTCCATCATTGTTACCGAAGAAATTGCCAGAATCTCATCTTCCCTGCGGGTCCAGGTGAATATGCAGGTCTTAGGCTGTGCCTACACCATCTTTCGCTATGGCAGTGATGCGCTGAAAAATAAATACATCCCCAAATTATGTTCTGCCGACTATATCGGCGGCTTTGCCATCACAGAGCCGGATGCTGGCTCCGATGTCATGGCCATTACATCAACTGCCCAGGACAAAGGTGATCACTGGCTGCTGAACGGTTCAAAAACCTGGATTTCAAACGCAGGCGTGGCTGATGTTCTGATCTGCTATGCATACACTGATAAAGCTGCCGGTTCAAAAGGATTATCCGCTTTTGTGATAGAACCCAAAAATTTTAAAGGGATCAAAACATCCAGCCTGGAAAAACTGGGGTCCCACTCCTCACCCACAGGAGAGGTGTTTATGGACAATGTCAAGGTGCCCAAAACTCATATTCTGGGTAACCCCGGCGATGGTGCCAAAATTGTGTTTTCCTCATTAAACCAGACCCGGCTTTCGGCTGCTGCCGGTGGTGTGGGACTTGCCCAGGCCTGCCTGGATACAGCTATCAAATACTGCAATCAAAGAAAACAATTCAATAAAAAAATCGGCGAGTTCCAGATGAATCAGGATATGATCGCCCAGATGACTGCCCGGATTGAAGCAGCCCGACTGGTCACTTATAAAGCAGCCTGGGCAAAAGACCAGGGCAGCCTGGACAATGGCCTGGATGTGGCCATGGCCAAATATCTGGCTGGTGAAGCTGCAGTTCAAGCGGCCGATTTTACCATGAGAATCCTGGGTGCCTATGGGTATTCCAGTGAATACCCTGTGGCCCGATACTACCGGGATGCCCCCACCTATACCATGGTGGAAGGGTCATCCAATATCTGCAAATGGATTATTGCCCTGGATCAACTGGGATTCAGAAAAGCAAACCGGTAGAACTTTATCTGCTTTCAATATCGCTTACACCCGGAAGAAACGAAAGGGACCGGCCTAAAATCGTATTCCATATACCGTCCGGGCAGCGTCTTTCAATGATATGAACATTTTTCTCAGATAGAGAAGCCAGCACTTTTTTGGTTTCTGAATTTAACAGGCCTGACAGGATAAACCATTTTTTCTCCAGAAGCGACGGCAGTTCAATCATGTGGCGCATGACATCGTAATGGATATTGGCCACCAGCAGATCACAGGGGATGTCCATGATCTGTTCGCCCCGGGCCTGGAAGGCCAGCACCCGCTCTTCAAACCGGTTTAAACGAATATTGTTCAAGGTTGTTTTGACGGCCAGATGATTAAAATCACAGGCCATTACCTGTGGACAACCCAACGCTGCCGCCCCGAGGGATAAAAGGCCGGTACCCGTGCCAATATCCAGAACAGAACCAATTTTTTCCCGGGCAAACAATCGGTGAATCAAATGCAGGCAGTCTTCTGTTGTCTGATGCCGGCCAGTGCCGAACACCACACCCGGGTCCATGATAATCTCTTTGATACCGGGATCTGATTTTTCAGGGGGGTGCCAGGGGGGATAAATACACAGATCATTGACATAATAAGGCTCTATTTTATCCCCATGCCATTGTTCCCCGGTCATTTCATAAATATCCACCAGCTCAATGGTGTTATTTTTCTCAAGAATGATGTCCACCAGCTGGTCACACCGGGTGGAGAAAAATAAAAAAGCAATGTCGTCATCTTCCCAGGTGCCTAAAAAATGACGGTTGTTTTCAATGGCCTTCTCAATTTTGGGTAGCCCGTTAAAATAGTAGATATACAGATTCTGATAAGGATTGATCATCCTGACTCACTTAAATGTCTCAATTATGGTTTTAAAAAAACAAGCGGCTGATTAATGGCTTTTGTATTTTCATTTTGTATCTTTAAAAAAATAGATTTGACAATTTTCAAAGAATCAAAAATAATCTTTTTTCATCTAAAACACAAGAAAGAGTTGGCTTTCATGAAATTCAAAAAAATAATGGCCCGATTTGATGCACCAGACATAAGTATTGCCGAAGAGCTGATCTGTGACATATTTTTTTCTTTTAACCTCAAAGGTGTGGTGTGTGATATCCCTTTGGAAGAACCGGATGAGGGGTTTGGAACCCATACCCTGCCGCTGCCTGAATTTAATTGTATCACAGGTTTCCTCCCCCTGCTTGACATCACGGATATCCAGGTTGAAAGAATAAAGGAGCAAATGACAGCCCTGTCAAGCCTGGATATCCATATTGAACTTTCAACACAGATTGTGGATGAAAATGATTGGATAGATGTCTGGAAAGCCTATTTTGAAGTCACGCCCATAACAGACCGGATCACCATAAAACCTGAATGGAAAGACCATACCCCCAGAGAAGGTGAGCTGGTCATTCATCTGGATCCGGGCATGGCCTTTGGCACAGGCACGCATCCCACTACATTTATGTGCATTCAATTAATGGATCAATATCTTAAACCAGGTTCTTCCTTTATGGATGTTGGGACCGGCTCAGGCATCCTCATGATTACGGCGGCAAAATTAGAGGCAACCTCATTGTTCGGCATTGACACTGACCCGATTGCCATCACTATTGCCAGGGAAAACCTTGAAAAAAACCGGATCGATCCTGATACCTATGATCTGGCCTGCACCACACTGGACACAACGGCTGTCCAGACCTTTGACTGTGTTGCGGTCAACATTATTGCCCAGGTCATTGTAAAGATTCTGCCGGATATTGCCCTGAGAATGTCTGATCAAACCATCACTGTTTTATCCGGCATTATCCGAGAACGTCTGCCCGATGTCCTTACTGCACTGGATGCAGCACATCTAACCGTGATTCAGGATGTTTATGAAAATGAATGGGTGGCGCTTGTGGTTAAAAAGGGCTGCAATACCGGTTAAGGTTGATAGGGCAAATAATCTGTATACCCTTTGGCTCCGGGGGTATACCACAGGGACATATCCTCACACGGATTTAGCGGCCAGCCATTTTTAAACCGTTCCACCAGATCAGGGTTTGTGATATAGGGCCGACCAAAAGCAGCCAGGTCTGCATCCCCTTTAACAACCCGGTCCTGTGCTGTTTCTTTGGTATATCCGCAATTGCCCATGATAGTCCCGTCATAAACAGTCCTGAATTCTGCCAGAGTCATGGGATCTCCTTGATTATGAAACCCGAATGCCAGGCCATCCATAATATGAAGATATGCCAGATTAAACTGGTTCAATTGTTTGGCAACATACAAAAAGGTCTGTCGAAAATCAGGACTCCCCATATCGTTAAAAATTCCGTTGGGTGAAATTCTGGCACCGATTTTGCCCGGCGCCCAGACATCAAGAACCGCTTCCAGGATCTCTTTGAAAAACCGGAATCTATTTTCAACACTGCCGCCGTATGCATCGGTTCGACGATTGGTTTTTGAATCCAGGAACTGATTGATCAGATATCCATTGGCCCCATGAATTTCCAGGCCGGAAAAACCAGCTTGTTTTGCATTGATGGCCGCCTGCTTATAATCTTGAACCACTGCTTTGATTTCATCCACATTCAAAGGTCTGGGCGCTTCATAGTCTTTTTTACCCAAAGGGGTGTGGATACCATCGCCATTGAGCTTCACATCAGAAGCAGACACAGGTGGCTGACCATCATGAAAATCTGGGTGGGAGGCCCGGCCACAATGCCAGAGCTGTAAAAAAATCGGCGTCCCTGTGGATTCAAGTTTCCGGGTCACTTTTCGCCAGCCTTGAACCATCTGATCCGTATAAATTCCCGGAGAATCGCTCCAGCCGATACCCTGTTTTGAAACCACTGTGGCTTCGGTAATGATCAATCCTGCAGATGACCGCTGGTGATAATAGTCTGCCATCATATCGTTGGCAATTCGTTGTTCGCCTGCGCGACTTCTTGTCATGGGTGCCAGAACAATCCGATTTTTCAGATGATAATCACCCATGGATACCGGGTCGAATAACGTCTTTTGAGTCATATTTCCCCCCTTTATCTAATCCGAACATTTTATGTTACATGGCCTTAATATGAGTACTGGTTTCATGATGGCAAGGGGGATACTCAACCCTTTATTCTTGTTTTTTACGCTCCCGCAAAATTGTAACGGTTTCGCCGCCAATTCCCCAGTTGTCCGTGTCCACCTCATCAATAACGACAACAGTGGTGGATGGCTTTTTTCCCAAAACTCCGAACAAAAGATCGGTAACCCCCTCAATCAGCTGGGCTTTTTGATCAATGGTCGCACCTTCTTTTGTAATTCTAATGTTCACGTAGGGCATGGTTTTCTCCTTGTTAAACAATATGGTTCATAAACAAAATTCGTGTATACAAAACGCATTGGCCACCTTTATAAGAAGCCAGAACGTTAAAACAGGCAACAAAATAACCTGGATAAAAAAGACACCCACATACAAAAACGTAAGGGTCAGAAGGGTCTCAATGATCTGGCCCATATTGCCGGTCAATGTGGTAATCGCAGCATTCAGGGCATGGGTTTTTTCTTTTAAAAACCGGGCAGAATTTTCAATGGTTCCGATCAGGCCATCAATTTCAGGCAGGGAAACATCCTTTAATGTATCCAGATCCTGAACACCCAGGAAAAGTGCGGTGTTTGCTGCACTGATCCGGTCATCAAAAAAATGAGCATGAATAAAGGCATTGGCAATGGCAGACACAGGAAGCGTAATCCGGACAATCACAACAATCATCACAACGCCGGTCAGAATACGCCTGATCCGGTGAACGGTTTCATTATCAAACCAGATCAGGATTGCCAGAAAAATCAGAAGAATGGCCAGGATTGGAAAAACCAGGGCCAGACTGATTTCATAAATCAATTTTTGAACCCCCAAAGATGTGATGGCAGTGACCAGCACATCTGATAACCGCTCGGTCATATCATCAATGGGATCAAGGGCCTGCCCCAGAGCCAAAGATACGCCAATCCCGGCCGGTTCAAGTTTCAATGACGATTCTTTTAAAATTGAAACCGAGGCATTCACCACCCGGCAGGTGGCATATGCAACCCCTGCTTTTTTAATGGCATCATAAAAATATTGGTCTGTTTTGGCTTCAAACACCGGCACCCTGGCTCCAGCCACTGCAAACAAGCCAATGGCCAGAAGCAGGGCAAGGCCGGATCGGATCATTTTTGCCTGAATGGGTTTTTCCATTACACCTTTGGGCAATGCACCTGTTTTCATTCAATCCACCCTTTATCCAGTCCTTAAGGTTTAGATCATTCTTCAAACGGTTGCCGATCCCGCTTGATGTCCAGCTTACGCATCCTTGAGGCAAAGGTTGACCGATTAATCCCGGATCTTTTGGCTGCCCAGGTAATATTCCAATTGTGCTTTTTCAAAAGAGCAACAACATATTCCCGTTCAAGCTGGGGCCAGGACATGTTGCACAGCTGGGTGATCAAATCACCACCGCCGGCATCAGGATTTAGCTCTCCATAAGGGGCCAGGTTGATTTCCGGATTGCGCACATGGATCGGAAGGTTTGACAGCTCAATATAGTCATCTTCTGTTGTGACCATCAAATAACGGATCAAATTTTCAAGCTCTCTGATATTTCCGGGCCAGCCATAGCCAACCAGAGACTGCATGGCTTCAATGGATATCTTTTTTTCGATCACCCCGGCCTTTAAGGATTCTGTTTCAAGAAAATGCCGAACCAGCAAAGGGATATCCTCTCGCCGATCTCTTAAAGGCGGCAAATGGACCGGCAGAACCGACAAGCGATAAAACAGATCCTGTCTGAAACTGTTTTCAGCAATCATCTTTTTGATATCCTTATTGGTTGCTGCAATAATCCGGACATCCACATACCTGACATGGGTCTCGCCCAGGGGTTTGATTTCATTTTTCTGAAGAATCCGAAGCAGGCTTGCCTGGGTGCTCATGGGCATATCCCCGATTTCATCCAGAAAAATCGTCCCTCCGTCACCTGCTTCAAATAGACCGATCTTATCCCGGTTGGCTCCGGTAAATGCGCCTTTTTTATAGCCAAACAGCTCGCTTTCCAAAAGGGTTTCCGGAATGGCACTGCAATTTTGAACCAGAAAGGGTTTATTTCTCCTTGGAGATGACTTGTGAATCTTTTCAGCAACCAGCTCTTTTCCTGTACCGCTCTCCCCTGTGATCAGCACATGAAACTCGGTTTCAGCATAACTTTTAACCAGATCAATGCATTTTTTAAAATTCAGGCTCTGGCCAATCATTACATTCTGATTTTTGGAGTCCTTTAAGGCTGATTTAAGACTTACTATTTTTTTCTTTTCATTTGCATACAAAACAGCATTGCTCAGGGCAATGGAACAGATATCCACCAGATTCTGGAGTTGCTCCAGATAGGCAGAATCTAAATTCAAATTGCTTTTCTCAGGCGTGGTATCAATGATCTGGACTGCGCCATACACTTTTTTATCCCGGAAAAAAAGAGGGAAACACAGGATCATACTGCTTTTGACTGCAAGCCGCTCTTCAACTTCCCGGTAATGACGGCGATCGCTTTTGGTCTCTGCCACGGTCATTTTTTTGTTTTCAATCACCCACCCCACAATACTGGGATGTGCGGCATCGAGTGTGACACCGATAATCTGATCACTTTCCGCACCGGCAGCCTCAACGCATTGATAGGAACCCTCTTTTTTGATCCAGATCGATCCTCTCTGGACATTCTGAATTTTCAACAGGGAATTTAAAAATTTTTTCTGTAAGGTCTCGGGATTGAGTTCCTTGAAAAGTTCAAGATTGGATCGATTCATAGCAGATCTCCCACTAAGTGATGAAATATAATAGGTTTGATGAAATAAAGATATCGCATATGAAATAAAAGCACAAGGCTTATTTTTTTTATCTGTGCCTGCCTGATCAATAGCAGTTTAATCAATCATTTCAAACAGATCAAGAAAGATTTATATAGATTGGCACAAAAAATGTAATAATAAATGTATCGGTCTGTATTTGGCCTGCGTGGTGAAGAGTCAAAGACGACTGCTCCACCATGGATCAATGACAAAAAAGGAGAAAAAAATGAAACAAACCATATATATAGACTGCCTTGACACTGCCCATTTTTCCTGCCCGAAATGTCATAAGGAAAAAATCATGCAATTGTCTGAATACAATATCCGGCGACAGCGAACGCAAGTCAATTGTAAATGCCGGTGCGGGCATACCTACACTGTTATACTGGAAAAAACCATAGAATCTATCCACCAGACCCAGCTGCTGGGAACGTTTATTTCAAAAGGCAGCATCCGCTGCAGCGGCAAGATGATCATTAAAAAATTGAACAGCAAAGGCATTATGCTTCAAACCAATATCGAACAGAACATTCTGCCGGGCCTCAAACTGTTTCTTGAATTTGTCCTGGATGATGCAAAACAGTCCATTGTCAAAAAAGAGGTGGTGGTCAAAGCCAAAAAAGGCAAATATTTGAGTGCAGAGTTTCTTTCAAAAGACCATTACGATAATTTGGGGCCTTATCTGTTTTTCAACAAACTATATGTATAACTCAATCTTCATTAATCATTCATATCGCAGAGTTATAAAATGCGGCATCAACCTGCAAATTTGCTTCGAAACATAAAAAACACTGCTCCGACAAGACAAAGCCCGGCCCAAAGATAATCGAGTTTCAATGACTCTTTTAAATAAAACAATGAAAATGGCACAAAAACAGATAATGTAATCACTTCCTGAATTATCTTTAATTGTCCGACCGTCAAAACAGCATAACCAATCCTATTGGCCGGAACCTGTAACAAGTATTCGAATAGCGCAATTCCCCAGCTGATGAGCGCAGCAAGAATCCAGACCTTGTGATTTAGCTCCTTAAGATGCGCATACCAGGCAAACGTCATAATCACATTGCTGCAAATCAAAAGCAAGATTGTTGATAATATTGGATTCAATTCTTATTCCTTTGATTATAAAAAAACGACTTACCAGATGAAGATTGCTTGAATACGCTTTAATTTATGGGGTAAAGTGAAGTCAACTGTTTTTCGTTTTAAAATTTATAACCGATTGTAACCAGAAATTCCCTGGAATTTCCTAACGTGCCTTTATCTGCATACGTATTGTTGATATAAGTCGGATAATGGTATTCTTTGTCCAGAAGATTAGAACAACGGATATTCAGATATGCACCGGTGTCGAATAAATTGTTGACTCTAACGTTTGCACCCAAAAGGGAATAGCCGTCAACTGCATCTCCGATTCTTCCCCCTGCACCGCCGTTCTTTGTTCCATCCCACTCTGTTTCCATGCTTCCGACATAGGTTCCGGTAAAAGCACAAACAATGTTATCTGAAATTTCATAGGATAATTTTGCATATCCAAGAAGGCGGGGAGAGTAAGCCACATCAATATTTTCATATCCGGTTCTCTGGTCTTCTGTTTTTTGATATGTCACACTTAAGTCTGCAAGGAACTTATCAAAAGGTCTGGCCTGAACAGACGCTTCTATGCCATTGGTTATCAAATCACCGGAATTAGCATTGTAATTGGTAAGGACGCCTCCCACATTAACGGTTCTGACAATGAGATTGTCCAAAATATTATGAAAAAATGACAGATTAAGCGTGAGATTGGATGATGGAACAGCAATATAATTGATCTCAAAGGTTTGGATTTCTTCATTTTCAAGATCTGGATAGGTGTAGATTATTTGATCCACATTCTGGAAAAAGGAAGGACGATTAATGGCTTTGCCATATATCAATTTTAATATATGGCGTTCATTAAAAGAATAAATTGCAGCAAGATTCGGGAGCAGTTCAAGATCCTCGTCACCAAATTCCTTCTGGATATGCGAAACAGAAGGTTGATTTCGAATAATGGCATAATCAAACATTTGTTCTATTCTGACCCCTGCAACAAGCCTTAATTTCTCCCATGGATGAAAATTAGCCTGGGTAAAGGCTGCCCACAGATGGATATTATCATCGGTTGTAGCGGTAGCAAACAAATTAAACACGTTCAGATCAGCATTGAATTCCGGCGTCGAATTGAGCTTGTAATACAGGCCAGTGGTCAAATCAAGACTCTCATTGACATCCATAAAGGTGTCAATTTCAAATTCAAGCATATCTGCCTTGGCGTTGGTTTCACCGGCATCACCTGAGAATCCTGGTCTGGTAACATCATAGTCAAGCGTAAAATCAAAATGGTGCAGGGTCAGTTTGGTGTCAATCCTGAAATCTGTATTAATGTTATTCTCAAATCCCAATAAAAGTTTAGCTGAATTACGGTGATACGCTGATCCATCGCCAATTGAAGGTTTATAAATACAAACGTCATCTGTGCTGTGGTTAAACATTAGGTCAGTATAAAAATGTTTATACTGGCTTGAGAATATAAAATTTAACGAATCTCTTTCAAG
Organism: Pseudomonadota bacterium; assembly: GCA_043827005.1. Taxonomy (GTDB): domain Bacteria; phylum Desulfobacterota; class Desulfobacteria; order Desulfobacterales; family Desulfobacteraceae; genus Desulfobacula. The sequence goes on from JBDRPM010000166.1 coordinate 47,419, forward strand.
CCTGTCTTCAGTGGTATTATTGCTTGAATTAATCCCGTTTCCGGAAAGGGCTGCCATATTAGAGGTCATCTTGCCCAGGCTATGATTCGGGCCTTCAGTATATGAATACCCGGCACTAATGGAATGTTTAAATTCACCATCAGAACCAGCAACTTTGGCCGCCGCCTTCTGGCTCATATTCCCGTACGATACCGCAGCCAGACTGGTTTCATCATAGGAATCATTGGTAATGATATTAATGGCTCCAAAAAAAGCGCCCTGGCCGTACATTACAGACATGGGGCCTCTGACAACCTCAATTTTGTCAATGGCTTCAACCGGAATATTATAGTTGGCCATAACATTATAGTCAAATACCCCCTCTGCTTGAGAGATCCCGTTAACAAGGAAAACGATATTCCTGGGATACCCGGCATAAAACCCTCGGACACCGTATGTCTTCCGATAGGGTCCGTAGTCATCGATAACATACATTCCAGGGACATTTTCCAGAATTTCTTCAAGACTCATATACCCGTATTTTTCAATATCATTTCGGGTAATCAGAACGGCGCTGGCAGGTATATCGGCAAGTCTTTCCGTTTTCTTGCCGGCAGTGGACAGTTTTACATTCATC